>NZ_JACYVT010000010.1:0-179623 GCF_014842725.1 Pseudomonas sp. CFBP 13602
CTAGGCGCTGCCGGTGCCGCAGCGGGCGCAGCAGTGGCTGGCGCGGAGGTTGCTGCAGGGACCGGCGTCGCCGGGGTACCGTCCTGTGGCGCGGCACCCTGGCGGTCGGCCGCCTCTTGCGCCTGCGCCGCTTCGGTAGCCCGCTGCTCCGGCGAGCGACTGTCGCTGAACACCAGCAGCAGATAGCGGCTGCGGTTCAGGGCGGCGGTCGGCACGGCGCGGACGATGGCGAAGGGTTGACCGGAGTCGTGGATGACTTCCTTGACCGTGGCCACCGGGTAACCCGCCGGGAATCGCTGGCCCAGGCCAGAGCTGACCAGCAGGTCGCCTTCCTTGATGTCGGCAGTGTCGGCCACGTGGCGCAGCTCGAGCCGCTCGGGATTGCCCGTGCCGCTGGCGATGGCGCGCAGCCCGTTGCGGTTGACCTGCACTGGAATGCTGTGGGTGGTGTCGGTGAGCAGCAGCACACGCGAGGTGTAGGGCATCAATTCGACCACCTGCCCCATAAGGCCACGCGCGTCGAGCACCGGCTGGCCGAGTACCACGCCATCGCGCTCGCCCTTGTTGATCAGGATGCGATGGGTGAACGGGTTCGGGTCCATGCCGATCAGCTCGGCAACCTCGACCTTTTCGTTCACCAGCGCCGAAGAATTGAGCAACTCGCGCAGGCGCACGTTCTGCTCGGTCAGCGCCGCCAGCTTCTGCAGGCGCCCCTGCAGCAACAGGCCTTCGGTCTTGAGTTTCTCGTTTTCGGCCAGCAGCTCGGTGCGGCTGCCGAACTGGCTGGCAACGCCTTCGTACAGGCGCTGCGGCAGGTCGGTGACCCAATAGGCACGCATCAGCACCAGCGACATTTCGCTGCGCACGGGTTTGAGCAGGGTGAAGCGCGCGTCGACGACCATCAGCGCGACCGACAGCACGACCAGCACCAACAGGCGCACGCCCAGTGAGGGGCCCTTGGTGAAAAGCGGTTTAATAGGCCGCTCCTCCCAGGCAAATGTTCATGTGGTCATTCATGTGACGGCAAACCGGCCCGGATCGAAAGTACAGGACGCATACAGGTAGCATCGAAGACGCTACCTGTAAACGACCCCAGGAATCTTTCCCGCGAAGTTATTCGCTGGAGAGCAGATCCATGGTGTGCTTGTCCATCATTTCCAGGGCGCGACCGCCACCCCGAGCCACGCACGTCAGCGGGTCTTCGGCGACGATCACCGGCAGGCCGGTTTCCTGGGCCAGCAGCTTGTCGAGGTCGCGCAGCAGCGCGCCACCGCCAGTCAGCACCAGGCCGCGCTCGGCGATGTCCGACGCAAGCTCGGGAGGCGACTGTTCCAGCGCGCTCTTGACGGCCTGCACGATGGTCGCGAGCGACTCCTGCAGGGCTTCGAGCACTTCGTTGGAATTCAAGGTGAAGGCGCGTGGAACGCCTTCGGCCAGGTTGCGGCCACGCACGTCGACTTCACGCACTTCGCCGCCTGGGTAAGCGGTGCCGATTTCCTGCTTGATGCGTTCGGCGGTGGATTCGCCGATCAGGCTGCCGTAGTTGCGACGCACGTAGGTGACGATGGCTTCGTCGAAGCGGTCGCCGCCCACACGCACGGATTCGGCATAGACCACGCCATTGAGCGAGATCAGGGCGATTTCGGTGGTACCACCGCCGATGTCGACGACCATCGAACCGCGGGCTTCCTCGACCGGCAGGCCGGCGCCGATGGCGGCCGCCATGGGCTCTTCGATCAGGAACACTTCGCGGGCACCGGCGCCCAGCGCCGATTCACGGATGGCACGGCGTTCCACCTGGGTGGATTTGCAAGGCACGCAGATCAGCACGCGCGGGCTGGGCTGCAGGAAGCTGTTCTCGTGCACCTTGTTGATGAAATATTGCAGCATCTTTTCGCAGACGCTGAAGTCGGCGATCACGCCGTCCTTCATCGGGCGAATGGCGGCGATGTTGCCGGGAGTACGGCCGAGCATGCGCTTGGCTTCGGTACCGACCGCAACGACACTTTTCTGATTACCGTGGGTCCGAATGGCCACAACTGATGGCTCATTCAGGACAATACCGCGCTCACGCACGTAAATAAGGGTGTTGGCAGTGCCCAGGTCAATGGAAAGATCGCTGGAAAACATGCCACGCAGTTTCTTGAACATGGGAAAAGGACCCTAGGCAACGCGTGGGTAAAAAAGTGCGGCAAACTCTAACAACGGCGGGGATTTTGGGCAAGGCGCCAATATGTTAAATTGGCTGTTTTTCCGGGCACGCCTGCACTCGATCGCGGCCATATGACCACAGAAGTGCGATAGTGTTCCCCAAAACCACGGCTTTGCCGTATTTCATTTTCCACTGGAGATCCCCATGGCGCTTGAACGCTGCGACGTGGAAAAAATCGCTCACCTGGCCCGCCTGGGCCTGAATGAAGCCGATATGCCACGCACCATCGAAGCACTGAACAGCATTCTGGGCCTCGTCGACCAGATGCAAGCGGTCGACACCAGCGGCATCGAACCCCTGGCCCACCCACTGGAAGCCAGCCAGCGGCTGCGCGCCGACCAGGTGACCGAACGCAACCAGCGCGAGGCTTACCAGGCCATCGCACCGGCGGTCGAGAACGGCCTGTATCTGGTTCCGAAAGTCATCGAGTAAAGGGAAAGAGCCTGCCATGCATCAACTGACACTGGCCGAGATCGCCCGCGGACTCGCCGACAAGAAATTTTCCGCCGAAGAGCTGACCCGTACCCTGCTGGCGCGTATCGCCGAGCTGGACCCGCAGCTCAACAGCTTCATCACCGTCACCCCCGAGCATGCCATCGCCCAGGCGCAAGCGGCCGATGCGCGCCGCGCCAATGGCGAGGGCGGCGCCCTGCTGGGCGCGCCGCTGGCCCACAAGGACCTGTTCTGCACCCAGGGCATCCGCACCAGTTGCGGGTCGAAGATGCTCGATAACTTCCAGGCGCCCTATGACGCCACCGTGGTGGCCAGGCTCAATGCAGCGGGCGCGGTGACCCTGGGCAAGCTGAACATGGACGAATTCGCCATGGGTTCGGCCAACGAGAACAGCCACTACGGCCCGGTGAAAAACCCCTGGAACCTGGCCCACGTGCCCGGCGGCTCCTCGGGTGGCTCGGCGGCAGCCGTGGCGGCGCGCTTGTTGCCGGTGGCAACGGGCACCGACACCGGCGGTTCGATCCGTCAGCCGGCGGCCTTCACCAACCTCACCGGTATCAAGCCGACCTACGGCCGCGTGTCTCGCTGGGGCATGATCGCCTACGCTTCCAGCCTCGACCAGGCAGGGGTGCTGGCGCGCAACGCAGAGGACTGTGCCCTGTTGCTGCAAGGCATGGCGGGCTTCGACCCGCAGGACTCCACCAGCATCGATGAGCCCGTGCCCGACTACAGCGCCACCCTGGGCGGCTCGCTGCAAGGCCTGCGCATCGGCGTACCGAAGGAATACTTCGGTGCCGGCCTCGATCCGCGCATCGCCGACCTGATTCACGCCAGCATCGAGCAACTGCAGAAGCTGGGCGCAACCATCAAGGACATCAGCCTGCCGAACATGCAGCAGGCAATTGCCGCCTACTATGTGATCGCGCCGGCCGAGGCCTCTTCGAACCTGTCGCGCTTCGACGGCGTACGCTTCGGCTATCGCTGCGAACACCCCAAGGATCTCACCGACCTGTACAAGCGTTCGCGCGCCGAAGGCTTCGGCCCGGAAGTGCAGCGCCGCATCATGGTCGGGGCCTATGCACTTTCGGCGGGCTACTACGACGCCTATTACCTGCAGGCGCAGAAGATCCGCCGCTTGATCAAGAACGATTTCATGGCCGCCTTCGAAGACGTCGACATGATCCTCAGCCCGACCACGCCAAACCCGGCCTGGAAGCTGGGCGCCAAGAATGCCGACCCGGTTGCTGCCTACCTCGAAGACATCTACACGATCACCGCCAACCTGGCCGGCCTGCCGGGCCTGTCGATGCCGGCCGGTTTCGTCGATGGCCTGCCAGTCGGCGTGCAGCTGCTGGCCCCCTATTTCCAGGAAGGCCGCCTGCTCAATGCGGCGCACCAGTACCAGCAAGTCACCGACTGGCACACTCGCGCGCCTGAAGGCTTCTAAGGAGAAACATCATGCAATGGGAAGTCGTGATCGGGCTGGAGATTCATACCCAGCTCGCCACCCAGTCGAAGATTTTCTCCGGCAGCTCCACCACCTTCGGCTCCGAGCCGAACACCCAGGCCAGCCTGGTCGACCTGGGCATGCCCGGCGTACTCCCGGTGCTGAACCAGGAAGCCGTGCGCATGGCCGTGATGTTCGGCCTGGCAATCGACGCCGAAATCGGCCAGCACAACGTGTTCGCGCGCAAGAACTACTTCTATCCCGACCTGCCCAAGGGCTACCAGATCAGCCAGATGGAGCTGCCGATCGTCGGCAAGGGCCATCTGGACATCACCCTGGAAGACGGCACGGTCAAGCGTATCGGCGTGACACGCGCGCACCTGGAAGAAGACGCCGGCAAGAGCCTGCACGAGGACTTCAGCGGCAGCACCGGCATCGACCTCAACCGTGCCGGCACACCGCTGCTGGAAATCGTTTCCGAGCCCGACATGCGCAGTGCCAAGGAAGCCGTGGCGTACGTCAAGGCCATGCATTCGCTGGTCCGTTACCTGGGCATCTGTGACGGCAACATGGCCGAAGGCTCGTTGCGCTGTGACTGCAACGTGTCGATCCGGCCCAAGGGCCAGGTCGAGTTCGGCACCCGCTGCGAGATCAAGAACGTCAACTCGTTCCGCTTCATCGAGCGCGCCATCAACAGCGAGATCGCGCGCCAGATCGAACTGATCGAAGACGGCGGCAAGGTCATCCAGCAGACCCGCCTGTACGATCCGAACAAGGACGAGACACGCGCCATGCGCAGCAAGGAGGAAGCCAACGACTACCGTTACTTCCCCGACCCCGATCTGCTGCCGGTGGTGATCGAGGATTCGTTCCTGGAAACCACCCGGGCCACCCTGCCCGAGTTGCCGCCCGCCAAGCGCGAGCGCTTCAAGAACGAGTTCGGCCTGTCTGCCTACGATGCCAGCGTCCTCGCTTCGAGCCGTGAGCAGGCGGACTTCTTCGAGCAGGTGGTGGCCAGCTGCGCCGATGCCAAGCTTGCCGCCAACTGGGTCATGGTCGAGCTGGGCAGCCTGTTGAACAAGCAGGGTGTGGAAATCGAGGAGTCGCCGGTCAGTGCCGCACAACTGGGTGGCATGCTGCAGCGCATCAAGGACAACACCATCTCCGGCAAGATCGCCAAGATGGTTTTCGAAGCCATGGCCAACGGTGAAGGCGATGCCGACCAGATCATCGAGGCGCGTGGCCTGAAACAGGTCACCGACAGCGGGGCAATCGAGAAGGTGCTCGACGAAGTGCTGGCTGCCAATGCCGAGCAGGTCGAACAGTACCGCGCGGCAGACGAAGCCAAGCGCGGCAAGATGTTCGGCTTCTTCGTCGGCCAGGCAATGAAAGCCTCGAAGGGCAAGGCCAATCCGCAGCAGGTCAACGAGCTGCTCAAGAGCAAGCTGGCCGGTTGATGCGCCGACGCCTTTTCTGTAGCAGCGGCGCGAGCCGCGTCCGGCGCAGTTGTAGCAGCGGCGCGAGCCGCGTCCGGCTTCAACGCGGTGAAGCAAACGGACCGCGAATACCGCCAACGCGGTTTGCGCCGCTGCTACAGGCGCTGCGTGTGTGCTGTGTCGGTGCAATTGCCGTGCTGGCGGGCTGCGCCGGCCAGAACGACCTCATCGACCCGCGCGGCTACAACCGCGAGGGGGTCGCTTCCTACTACGGCGCACGCCATCATGGTGCTCGCACCGCCAGTGGCGAACGCTTCGATCAACACGGTCTCACCGCTGCCCACCGCCAGCTTCCATTCGGTACCCGGGTAGTGGTGACCAATCTGTCCAACAAGCGCAATGTAGTGGTGCGGATCAACGATCGCGGCCCACATTCGCGCGGGCGCCTGATCGATGTGTCAAAAGGCGCTGCCGAAGAATTGGGCATGCTGCGCAGCGGCACGGCCCGAGTGCGCGTGCAGACCTTGCAAGACTGACCTGGAGCGACCCTTATCCCCGATCTTGCCACCCTGCCCGGCCCGACCTTGCTGCAACTGTTCGCAGGGCTGCTGCTGCTGATTGCCGGCGCCGAGTGCCTGGTGCGCGGCGCCGTGCGCCTGGCGGCCGCGCTCAAGATCAGGCCGCTGGTAGTGGGCCTGGGCGTGGTTGCGCTGGGCAGCAGTGTGCCGCAGCTGGCCGTCAGCCTGCAGGCGACGTTCGTCGGTACGCCGGACATCGCCGTCGGCAGCCTGGTGGGCAGCAATATCTTCAGTTTGCTGGTGACCCTGGGGCTGTCCGCGCTGATCATTCCGCTACGGGTTTCGCGGCAACTGCTGCGGCTCGATATTCCTCTGTTGATCGCAGCCAGTGCGCTGGTGTTCGGGCTGGCCCTGAACGAACAGTTGGGGCGCCTGGAAGGCGGCGTCCTGCTTCTGGCCCTGGTCGGCTATCTGGGCGTGCTGTGGCGCCAGTCTCGGCATCCGGGCCGGGTGGCGACAGCCCAGGGCACAGCGCCCTGGCTCAAGTGCCTGGGCATGATGCTCGGCGGCTTGCTGCTGCTGGGCGCGGGCAGCCACTGGCTGCTGGAAGCGGCGCTGGAGCTGGCCACCGATTTCGGCTTGTCGGACCGGGTGATCGGGTTGACCATCGTGGCCGTCGGCACCTCACTGCCGGAACTGGCGACGTCGTTGGTCGCCGCCTTTCGCGGTCACCGCGAGATCGCAGTGGGCAACGTCATCGGCAGCAACCTGTTCAACCTGCTCGGTGTGCTCGGCCTGACCGCAGTGCTGGCACCTGCGCCCCTGAGCGTGTCACCCAACGCGCTGGACTTCGACCTGCCGGTGATGCTCGGCGTCACCCTGCTGTGCCTGCCGCTGTTCTATTCCGGATACCGGGTCACGCGGATCGAAGGGCTGGTGCTGCTGGGGTTGTACGTCGCGTATGGCCTGCACGTGGTGGCGTTCACCACGGGCATGCCATTGGCGGCCAGGCTGGAAGAGCTGATGCTGTTCTACGTGCTGCCGTTGCTGGCGGCGGTGGTGCTGTGGGGCACCCTGCGCGCCTGGCGCCGACAGCACTGAGCCAGGCGGCCTCCTACCCTGCCCGACGCTTCTTGACCATCCAGGCCACGGCCAGCACCCCAAGCCACAAGGGAATCAACAGCACCGAAATGCGGATTCCCGGCGTCATGTACATGATCACCAGAATGCCCGCCAGGAACAGCAGGCATACCCAGTTGGTGATCGGGTAGCCCCAGCTGGGGAAGAACGTCGCCTGACCGTTGGCGCGCATGGCCTTGCGAAACTTCAGGTGAGTGATGCTGATGATGCCCCAGTTGATGACCAGTGCGGACACGGCCAACGCCATCAACAAGCCGAAGGCCTCGCCCGGCATCAGGTAGTTGATGACCACGCTCAACCCGGTCGCCATGGCGGAAATACCCAGCGCTTTCATGGGCACGCCACGGCGGTTGACCTTGAGCAGGGTCTTGGGCGCATCGCCCTGCACCGCCAGGCCGAACAGCATGCGGCTGTTGCAATAGACGCAGCTGTTGTACACCGACAGCGCCGCGGTCAGCACTACCACGTTGAGCACGGTTGCCACTACGTTGCTGTCCAGCGCATGGAAGATCATCACGAACGGGCTGCCACCTTCGACCACTTTCTGCCACGGATACAGCGACAACAAGATGGTCAGGGCGCCCACGTAGAACAGCAGGATCCGGTAGATCACCTGGTTGGTGGCCTTGGGGATGCTGCGCTTGGGATCATCGGCTTCGGCGGCGGTGATGCCGACCAGCTCCAGGCCACCGAAGGAAAACATGATGACCGCCATGGCCAGGGTCAATCCACCGATGCCGTTGGGGAAGAAGCCGCCGTATTGCCACAGGTTGGCGATGCTGGCGTCCGGCCCACCGCTGCCGGTGGCCAGCATCCAGGCGCCGAAGCCGATCATGCTGACGATGGCGGCCACCTTGATCAGCGAAAACCAGAACTCCATCTCGCCATAGATCTTCACCTGGAACATGTTGATCGCGTTGATCAGCACGAAGAACACCGCGGCCGAGGCCCAGGTCGGCACGTCCGGCCACCAGTACTTGATGTAGATGCCCACGGCGGTCAACTCGGCCATGCCTACCAGCACATACAGCACCCAATAGTTCCAACCGGACATGAAGCCAGCCAGGCCGCTCCAGTAGCGGTTGGCGAAATGGCTGAAGGTACCGGTGACCGGCTCTTCAACGACCATTTCGCCCAGCTGGCGCATGATGAAGAAGGCAATCAGGCCGCCGATCGCGTAACCCAGGATGACCGACGGGCCGGCCATGCCGATGGTCTGGGCGATGCCCAGGAACAGGCCGGTGCCGATCGCCCCGCCCAGGGCAATGAGCTGGATATGCCTGTTTTTCAGACCCCGATGCAGACCTTCGGGGGTGGATTGATCATCCATTGCGGTTCCTTAGCGGGTGAATGCTTGCGGGTGTGCAAGCAGCGTCTAGATCCAGCCGCCCCACTGCAACAGGAATATTCCGATATTGGTGGTGATGGCTGCCGCCAGGGTGGTGATGACGATGATGGCGGCGGCGAGCGAATAGTTGCCGCCGCTGGCCCGCACCATGACATAACCGACCGAGGCCGAAGGAGCGCCAATATACAGGAACAGAATGCCCAGTTCCGCCCCGCGAAAGCCCAACAGCCAGGCACCGAAGGTACCGACGATCGGCAGCAGGATCATTTTCACCGCGCTGGCACTCAGCGCCACCGAACCACTGCTGCGCAATGCGGCCAGCGACAGGGTCCCGCCGATGCAGATCAGCGCCAGCGGCAGGCTCATTTGCGCGACGTAGTCAGCGGAGGTCAGGATCCAGTTGGGAATGGGCACCTGCAACCAGGCGAAGGGCACGGCCAATACCACGCTGATGATCAACGGGTTGACCAGGATGCTTTTGCAGATGCTGAGCGGATCGGACTTGATGTTCGGGCTGTAGATCGCCAGCACCACTACCGACAGCGAGTTGTAGAGCACGATCACCAAACCGGCGAGGATCGAGCCCAGGGAGATGCCGTAGTCGCCATACATGCTGCCCGCCAGGGCCAGGCCGATGACACCGTTGTTGCCGCGAAAGGCGCCCTGGGTGAACACCCCACGGTCGACTTGCGGGCATCGCTTGGTGGCGATCCACCAGGCGATGGCGAAGCTGCCCACCGTGGCCACCACGAAATACACCAGCAGGCCCGGCTTGAGTGCAGAGCGCAGGTCGGCATGGTAGATGCCCAGAAACAGCAGCGACGGCATGCAGACGTTGAACACCAGGGCCGAGGCGGTCTTGATGAAGTTGTCGTTGATCCACTCGATCCGCTTCAGCCCGTAGCCGAGAAACAGCATGGCGAACACCGGAGCGGTCACGTTCAGGGTCTGCAGAAATAGGGCGAGCATGCCGGGGAACCTGTTGCCTGGGGTCAGGCGACAATGATAGCGAGGATGTGGGGGTCAGGCGGGGAAATTCTGGAAAGGTATGGCAGGCAGGGCCGCTTCGCGGGCAGAGGGCTGGCCCCCCGCCCCGCTCCCACAGAGATCCTCAGTGTCTGCAGGATTCCCATAGGAGCGGTCAGCGGCCGCGAAAGCCGCACTGCAGTTTCGAGGCTTACTGCGGACCCATCTTGTCCATCAGGGCAGCGAGCATTTCGTACTCTTCGCCGGTCAGGTCGGTCAGCGGGGTGCGCACCGGGCCTGCGTCGTAGCCGGCAATCTTCGCGCCTGCCTTGACGATGCTGACTGCGTAGCCGGATTTACGATTGCGAATGTCCAGGTAAGGCAGGAAGAAGTCGTCGATCAACTTGCCCACGGTGACATGATCTTCAGCGGCGATTGCGCGGTAGAAGTCCATGGCGGTCTTCGGGATGAAGTTGAACACGGCGGACGAATACACCGGCACACCCAGAGCCTTGTAGGCCGCTGCATAGACTTCGGCGGTCGGCAGGCCACCCAGGTAGCTGAAGCGATCGCCCAGGCGACGGCGGATCGACACCATCAGTTCGATGTCGCCCAGGCCGTCCTTGTAGCCGATCAGGTTCGGGCAGCTTTCGGCCAGGCGTTCCAGCAATGGCGCGTTCAAACGGCAGACATTGCGGTTGTAGACGATGACGCCGATGTTGACCGATTTGCACACGGCCTCGACGTGGGCGGCTACGCCGTCCTGGCTCGCTTCGGTCAGGTAGTGCGGCAGCAGCAGCAGACCCTTCGCGCCCAGGCGCTCGGCTTCCTGTGCATACTCGATGGCCTGGCGAGTGGAACCACCAACGCCGGCGAGGATAGGCACGCTGGTGGCGCAGGTGTCGACGGCAGTCTTGATCACTTGCGAGTATTCGCTGGCAGCCAGGGAGAAGAACTCACCGGTGCCGCCGGCGGCGAACAGGGCGCTGGCGCCGTAGGGGGCAAGCCATTCCAGGCGCTTGATGTAGCCTTCGCGATGGAAGTCGCCCTGGGCAGTGAAGTCGGTTACTGGAAAAGACAGCAGGCCGTGATTGAGGATGGACTTTAGTTCTTGTGGATTCATTGTTTGAACACCCTGAGTCGCATGGAAAATTGAACAACCAAGCAGCCATGGCTGGCT
This sequence comes from Pseudomonas sp. CFBP 13602, assembly GCF_014842725.1. Classification (NCBI taxonomy): domain Bacteria; kingdom Pseudomonadati; phylum Pseudomonadota; class Gammaproteobacteria; order Pseudomonadales; family Pseudomonadaceae; genus Pseudomonas; species Pseudomonas sp. CFBP 13602. Next base: position 10,701 of record NZ_JACYVT010000010.1, read on the forward strand.
GATGTCGTACGTCATCGTACAACTACTTATGCAGTTCCTCAATAGGTTGAACGAAGTATTTTCAGATTGTCCCTGATGGGCTTCACCGAACGCCGAGACGACACAAGGGATCCCTGTAGCAGCGGCGCGAGCCGCGTCCGGTGGCACCGCGTTCTGCCAGATACACCGCGGCAACCGCCGACGCGGCTTGCGCCGCTGCTACAAGGGTTGCGGTGTTTCTGTAGCAGCGGCGCGAGCCGCGTCCGGTGGCACCGCGCTCTGCCAGATACACCGCGCCAGCCGCCGACGCGGCTTGCGCCGCTGCTACAAGGATTGCGGTGTTCTGTAGCAGCGGCGCAAGCCGCGTCCGGCCGCACCGCGTTCTGCCAGGTACACCGCGGCAACCGCCGACGCGGCTTGCGCCGCTGCTACAAGGGTTGCGGTGATTCTGTAGCAGCGGCGCAAGCCGCGTCCGGTGGCACCGCGCTCTGCCAGATACACCGCGCCAGCCGCCGACGCGGCTTGCGCCGCTGCTACAAGGGTTGCGGTGTTTCTGTAGCAGCGGCGCGAGCCGCGTCCGGTGGCACCGCGTTCTGCCAGATACACCGCGGCAACCGCCGACGCGGCTTTCGCCGCTGCTACAAGGGTTGCGGTGTTTCTGTAGCAGCGGCGCAAGCCGCGTCCGGCCTCGCTGCGGTCTGCCAGATCACCGCGCCGACCGCCGACGCGGCGTTCAGCCCCTGCCCGCTTCGGCTTCCTGGTGCGCCTGGCGCAAACGCTCGCGGCTGTTGGTCAGGTGCAGGCGCATGGCTGCGCGTGCGGCATCGGAATCCTGGCGGGCGATGGCGTCGTAGATTTCCTCGTGCTCGCGACTGAGTCGGGTCATGTAGTGCTGCTGGTCGTCATGTGCCAGACGTGCCGAATTCAGGCGGGTGCGGGGAATGATGCTGGTGCCCAGGTGCGTCATGATGTCGGTGAAATAGCGGTTGCCGGTGGACAAGGCAATCTGCAGATGGAACTGGAAATCGGACGCCACTGCATCGCTGGCATGGGCCGCGCTTTCGTTCAGCGCATCGAGGGCCGCGCGCATCGCCGCCAGTTGCTCGGGCGAGCGACGGCTGGCGGCCAGCCCGGCGGACTCCACTTCCAGGCTGATACGCAGCTCGAGCACGGCGAGCACATCGCGCAAGGTCACGATGGTCGCCGGATCGATGCGAAAACCACTCGGGCTGGGCGTATCCAGCACGAAGGTGCCGATGCCGTGGCGGGTTTCGACCTGACCTGCCGCCTGCAGCCGGGAAATGGCTTCACGCACCACGGTCCGGCTGACGCCCTGCTCTTCCATGATGGCCGACTCGGTAGGCAGCTTGTCGCCACGCTTGAGGTCACCATCGAGGATGCGCTGGGTCAGCACGGCCACCAGTTCCTGGGCCAGGCTGCGCGGTTTGCGACGGGCGCGTGGGGCGGCGCTCTGAGTATCCATAGTGAAAGTCATTCTCGAAACGGTCGGTGATTGGAGCAATCATAGCCTAAAGCGGGTTGTACGATCATGGCATGAGCCGCCGCAGGGCCCGGCGGGCGGGCGAATGCCGCCTACCCGGGCGCGCAGGGCGCCAGCCAGAGCGCTCCACGCGAATTTACCGACGCACGGGGCGTTTCTGCAATTTGCGTTGCAGGGTACGCCGGTGCATACCCAGCGCTCGCGCCGTGGCGGAAATGTTGCCGGCGTGCTCGGTGAGCACTCGCTGGATGTGCTCCCATTGCAGGCGGTCGACCGACATCGGGTTTTCCGGCACCAGCGTGTCGAGGTCAGCGTGTTCGGCCGACAGCGCCGCCAGTACGTCATCGGCGTCGGCGGGCTTGCACAGGTAGTTGCAGGCGCCACGCTTGATCGCCTCCACCGCAGTGGCGATGCTCGAATAGCCGGTGAGAATCACCACGCGCATTTCCGGATCCAGCTCCAGCAGCTTGGGCAGCAGCACCAGGCCCGAATCGCCTTCCATCTTCAGGTCCAGCGCGGCGTAGTCGGGTACATCGTCCTGGGCCAGCTTCAAGCCTTCCTCGGCGCTGCCTGCGGTGCTTACGCGAAAGCCTCGGCGGGTCATGGCACGGGCCATCACACGGGTAAACGTGGCGTCGTCGTCCACCAGCAACAGGTGCGGCAGCTCTTCGCCTTCGACTTGGTTTTCGTCAGTCATCGATCATCTCCTGGGACGCCACGGGGCAGGCGCAGCTCGGTGAGCGTGCCGCCCTCTTCATGACTATAGAGTTTTACCGAGCCGCCGGCGCGAGTCACGCTGGCCTTGCTCAAGAACAGGCCAAGGCCGAAGCCCTTGCCCTTGGTAGTGAAGAACGGTTTGCCAATCTGCTCGGCAATGGCCAGGGGAACACCCGCGCCGTGGTCGCGGATCACGATGAAGATGTCTTCACTGTCCCAGTCCAGCTTGACCTCGAGGTTGTCGGGGCAGGCATCGGCGGCGTTGTTGAGCAGGTTGAGCAGCGCCTGGGTGAGGTCCGGAGGCGGCGACAGGTGCGGCACCTCGCCTTGGCCCAGGCGGTGGAAACGGTAGCTGGACTCGGGGCGCATCAGGTGCCAGCGATTGAGGGCTTCGTCGAGCCAGGCGGTGACCGGCTGATCGACCACGGCCATGCGTCGGTTGGCTTCGGCAGCCCGCACCAGTTGCTGGAGGGTTTCCTTGCACAACTTGACCTGATCCTGCAGCACCTGCAGGTCTTCCTGCAGTTCAGGCTGGGGATGGTCCTGGCGCATTTCCTTGAGCAGCACGCTCATGGTGGCCAACGGCGTACCCAGCTCATGGGCTGCGCCCGCAGCCTCGGTGGCCACCGCCAGCAGTTGCTGGTCACGCAGGCCCTCTTCGCGGCGCTGGGCACGCAGCTGTTCCTGGCGCCGCAGCTCTTCGGCCATCTTGGCGGCGAAGAAGGTAATCACCGAAGCGGCCAGGGCGAAGCTCAGCCACATGCCGTAGATCTGCAGGTTTTCACGGCCGATCGGCAGCGTGTCGAGGGGGTAGAAGTGCGCCAGCATGAAGGTGTAGCAAGCCAGCGCGATGCCTGAGAGCACCAGGGAGTAGACCCACGGCAGGGTCACGGCGGCAATGGTCAGGGGCACCAGGTAGTAGGACACGAACGGGTTGGCGCCGCCGCCCGAATAGTAGAGCAGGACGCTGTGGATCAGCAGGTCGCAGGCCAGTTGCAGGGCGTACTCGAGCTCGGTGACCGGCAACGAGAAGCGCAGGCGCAGGACGGTCAGCGCGCAGAGTATGGCGGACACCGCCAGGGTGGTGCTCAGCGCCAGCCAAGGCAAAGGCAGTAGATGCGTGAGGTAGGCGAAACCGACCGAGCCGGCCTGAGCGGCCAGTACCAGGGTGCGGATGAAGGTCAGGCGCCAGAGGTTCTGGCGTGAAGCGGAAAGAGGCATAGGATGGGCGAGCATTTGCTCTCCAGTGAGCGCTGCAGGCGGATCGGTGCAAGTATAACCAACTCGACACGCCGACAGCGGAAACTGCGGCAAATGACCGCGCGAAACGCATGAACCAGGCATCGTTCAGGAACCGCATCCGGCCTGGCCAGTCTTACCCAGCACCTACAACAAGGAGTTTTCCATGCCCGTCATCACCCGCAGCGCTTTGGTCCTTGGCGCGAGCCTGCTGGCCAGCCTTCCCGCGCTGGCCGACGAAGCCCGCTACAACCAGATTTCCCTGCGCGCCGAGGTCAGCCAGGAAGTGCCCCGCGACCTGATGCTCGTGACCCTCTACAGCGAAGAGCAGAACGCCGACCCGGCCAAGCTCGCCGCCGGCATCACCGACACCTTGAACAAGGCCCTCGCCCAGGCGCGCGAAGTCAAGGGCGTGATCGTGCGCCAGGGCAGCCGCAACAGCTACCCGATCTATGACGACAAAGGCCAGGCCATCACCGGCTGGCGCGAGCGCGCGGAAGTGCGCCTGGAAAGCGCCGATTTCCCCGCGCTGTCCAAACTCACCGGCGAACTGCTGCAGAGCCTGAAAATGGGCGCCATGGACTTCTCGATCGCCGACAAGACCCGCAAGCAGAGCGAAGACGCCCTGCTCAAGGAAGCCGTCGCTGCGTTCAAGGCCCGTGCTCAACTGGCCACCGACGCCTTGGGTGGCAAGAGCTACAAGGTGGTCAATCTCAACCTCAACAGCGCGGGCTACCCGCGGCCCTACGCGTCCGCCCCGATGATGATGAAAGCCGCCCGTTCCGACGCTGCCCCGGTGACCCCGGACGTGGAAGCCGGCACCAGCGAGGTCAGCATCAACGCTGATGGCGTCATCGAAGTCGTGATGCCTTGATGCGCTGCCGCCCTTGATCGGGCGGCCCTATCCCCTATTGCCATTCATCTGCCGAGGCCCCCATGCACATCCCCGCCTTCAAGCCACTGCTCCTGACCGCTGCCCTGTGTGCCGGGATGCCCATGGCCCAGGCCGCGAGCACCCTGGTGTACTGCTCCGAAGCCAGCCCCGCCGGCTTCGACCCCAGCCAATACACCAGCGGCACCGATTTCGACGCTTCAGCGGAAACCGTCTTCAATCGCCTGACCCAGTTCAAGCGCGGCGGCACCGAAGTCGAGCCTGGCCTGGCCACCTCCTGGGACGTATCGGCCGACGGTTTGAGCTACACCTTTCACTTGCGCGAAGGGGTCAAGTTCCACAGCACCGACTACTTCACGCCCAGCCGCGATTTCAACGCCGACGACGTGCTGTTCACCTTCCAGCGCCTGCTCGATCCCGAGCACCCCTTTCGCAAGGCCTACCCTTCGGAATCGCCCTACTTCACCGACATGGGCCTGAACACCAACATCAAGTCGGTCAGCAAACAGGACGAGCACACCGTCGTCTTCACCCTCGCCACGGTCGATGCCGCGTTCGTGCAGAACCTGGCCATGAGCTTCGCCTCGGTGCAATCCGCCGAATATGCCGCGCAGCTGCTCAAGCAGGGCAAGGCTGCCGACATCAATCAGAAACCGATCGGCACCGGCCCGTTCGTCTTCAAGCGCTATCAGAAGGATTCGCAGATCCGCTACGTTGCCAACAAGGCGTACTGGAAGCCTGAAGACGTCAAGCTCGACAACCTGATCTTCGCGATCAACACCGATGCTGCCGTGCGCCTGCAGAAACTCAAGGCCGGCGAATGCCAGGTCAGCGGCTATCCGCGTCCCGCCGACATCGAGGTGATGAAACAGGATCCCAACCTGCGTGTGCTCAGCCAGCCCGGCTTCAACCTGGGCTTCCTTGCCTACAACGTGACCCATCCGCCGCTCGATCAACTCAAGGTGCGTCAGGCACTGGACATGGCGATCGACAAGCCCGCCATCATCAAGGCGGTGTACCAGAGCGCCGGCCAACTGGCACAGAACGCCCTGCCCCCCGCGCAATGGTCTTACGACACGGGCATCAAGGACGCGCCCCACGACATCACCAAGGCCCGCGCGCTGCTCAAGGAAGCCGGGATCAAGGAAGGCACGACCATCGACCTGTGGGCCATGACGGTGCAGCGCGCTTCCAACCCCAACGCGCGCATGTCGGCGCAGATGATCCAGAGCGATTGGGCCAAGGTCGGCATCAAGGCCAACATCGTCAGCTACGAATGGGGCGAGTACATCAAGCGCGCCAAGAACGGCGAGCACGACACCATGATCTACGGCTGGACCGGCGACAACGGCGACCCCGACAACTGGCTCGGCGTGCTCTACAGCTGTGCGGCGGTCAAGGGCAGCAACTACGCCAAATGGTGCGACCCGGCCTACGACAAGCTGATCCAGCAGGCCAAGCTGAGCAGCGATCGCGACGAGCGTGTGAAGCTGTACCAGCAGGCGCAGCGTATCCTCAAGCAACAGGTGCCGATCACGCCCATCGCCAACTCCACGGTGTTCCAGCCCATGCGCAAGGAAGTTCAGGACTTCCGCATCAGCCCCTTCGGCCTGACCCCTTTCTACGGTGTCAGCCTCTCGCAGTGATACCTAACGCCCCATTGCAGTGCGCCAGCGTGGTGCAGTGGGGTCGATAAGCGTGCGTTCTGCTGCAAAACGTTATTGATCGTGCGTTCAACTATCGAAAAAATTATATCGATGCGACATTCGTGTACGCCCGTCCCACCGTTTCAACCCCGATTCGATGCAAACAGTTGATTTGGGTATGCCGCCTGCATAAGTATCGGCCGGGTCGGCCCACAAGGTCGCCCTCATTCTTAAAATGACAACAACTGAGGCCACCATGCTCAAAACCGCGGTCATTCCGTTCATCGTCGGGGCCGGCCTGCTTGCCAGCGCCCCTTTCGCCCATGCTGCGAGCAACCTTGTATTCTGCTCCGAAGGCAGTCCGGCGGGTTTTGACCCGGCGCTGTATACCAGTGGCACGGATTTCGACGCTTCTGCAGAAACCGTCTTCAACCGTCTGAGCCAGTTCGAGCGTGGCGGCACTGCGGTCATTCCTGGCCTGGCCACGAGCTGGGACATCTCCGAAGACGCACTGACCTACACCTTCCACCTGCGCGAAGGGGTCAAGTTCCACACCACCGACTACTTCAAGCCGTCCCGCGAATTCAACGCCGACGACGTGCTGTTCACGTTCAACCGCATGATCGACAAGAACATGCCGTTCCGCAAAGCCTATCCGACCGAGTTCCCGTACTTCACCGACATGGGCATGGACGAGAACATCACCAACATCGAGAAGCTCGACGACCACACCGTTCGCTTCACCCTGAAGACCGTCGACGCCGCCTTCATCCAGAACATGGCGATGAGCTTCGCTTCGATCCAGTCCGCCGAATACGCCGCCCAACTGCTCAAGCAGGGCAAGGCCGCCGACATCAACCAGAAGCCGATCGGCACCGGCCCGTTCGTGTTCAACCGCTACCAGAAAGACGCGCAGATTCGCTACAAGGGCAACAAGGACTACTGGAACCCGGATGACGTGAAGATCGACAACCTGATCTTCGCCATCACCACCGATGCATCGGTGCGCATGCAGAAACTCAAGAAGAACGAATGCCAGGTCAGCGTGTACCCACGCCCGGCCGACCTCAAGCCGCTCAAGGAAGACAACAAGCTGCAGATGCCTGACCAGGCCGGCTTCAACCTGGGCTACATCGCCTACAACGTCACCCATGAACCGCTCGGCAACCTCAAGGTCCGCCAGGCGCTGGACATGGCCGTGAACAAGAAAAGCATCATCGAAGCCGTGTACCAGGGCGCTGGCCAGCTGGCAGTGAACGCCATGCCGCCGACCCAGTGGTCCTACGACGAAAGCATCAAGGACGCCGGCTACAACGTGGAAGAGGCCAAGAAGCTGCTCAAGGAGGCCGGCGTCAAGGAAGGTACCGAGATCACCCTGTGGGCGATGCCGGTGCAGCGTCCCTACAACCCCAATGCCAAGTTGATGGCCGAGATGCTGCAATCGGACTGGGCCAAGGTGGGTATCAAGGCCAAGATCGTCAGTTACGAATGGGGTGAGTACCTCAAGCGAGCCAAGGCCGGCGAGACCGATGCCATGCTGATCGGCTGGAGCGGTGACAACGGTGACCCGGACAACTGGCTCGGCACCCTGTACGGCTGCGACGCGGTGAACGGCAACAACTTCTCGAAGTGGTGCGACAAGGACTACGACCAGTTGATCAAGACCGCCAAGGCCACGCCTGACCAGGCCAAGCGCACCGAACTGTACAAGCAGGCCCAGGTGCGCCTCAAGGAACAGGTGCCGATCACCCCGATCGCGCACTCCACGGTCTACCAGCCCATGAGCGCCAAGGTCACCGACTTCAAGATCAGCCCCTTTGGCTTGAACTCGTTCTATGGCGTAGGCCTGAAGGACTGACAAAGGCGTCTCCCCCATGCAGGCGAGCGATGGACCGGCAGGTCCGTCGCTCACTTTGCCTGCACAAACGCCAGGATCTTTCCCACAGCACTACCGGAATACGCCGACATACACCTTAGTCAAATGGAACTAGCTTTCCTTGGCGACGGCCGTCCTATTCCTGCCAGGGGACTGGCGACCCACGATCGGAAAACAACAAGACAGGGACTATCATGCGACATACAAAGCTTTGCTCCGCCATGCTCGCTCTGGGCCTGCTCGGCCAGGTCGGCCTCAGCCAGGCCGCGAACAGCCTGGTGTACTGCTCCGAAGGCAGCCCCGCAGGTTTCGACATCGCCCAGTACACCAGCGGCACCGACAACGATGCTTCGCAACCGATCTACAACCGCCTGACCGAATTCGAAAAAGGCGGGACCAGTGTCATTCCCGCACTGGCCACCAAATGGGACATCTCGGAAGACGGCCTGACCTACACCTTCCACCTGCGCGAAGGGGTCAAGTTCCACAGCAACGAGGCGTTCAAGCCAACCCGTGACTTCAACGCCGACGACGTGCTGTTCACCTTCAACCGCATGCTCGACCCCAACCAGCCGTTCCGCAAGGCCTACCCCACCGAGTTTCCCTACTTCGTCAGCATGAGCCTGGACAAGAACATCGCTAAGGTCGAAAAAGCTGACGACCACACCGTGGTGTTCACCCTCAACGCCGTGGATGCCGCGTTCGTGCAGAACATCGCCATGAACTTTGCCTCCATCCTGTCCGCCGAGTACGCCGACCAGCTGCTCAAGAGCGGCAACATGCGCGACATCAACCAGAAGCCGATCGGCACCGGCCCGTTCGCCTTCCAGCGTTACCAGAAGGACTCGCAGATCCGCTACAAGGCCAACCCGCAGTACTGGGACATGAGCCAGGTAAAGGTCGACCAGCTGATTTTCGCCATCAACACCGATGCTTCGGTGCGCATGCAGAAGCTCAAGAAGAACGAATGCCAGGTGACGGCCTACCCACGCCCCGCCGACCTCGCGGGCCTCAAGGCAGACCCCAAGCTCAAGGTCATGGAGCAGGCCGGCTACAACCTGGGCTACATCACCTACAACGTGCGCCACAAGCCGTTCGACCAGCTGGAAGTGCGCCAGGCGATGGACATGGCGGTGAACAAGGACGCCATCCTCAAGGCCGTCTACCAGGGTGCCGGGCAAAAAGCAGTCAATGCCATGCCGCCGACCCAGTGGTCCTACGACGAGAGCATCAAGGACGCACCTTTCGACCCGGAGAAAGCCAAGCAGATGCTGCAGGCCGCCGGGGTCAAGGAAGGCACCGAGATCACCCTCTGGGCCATGCCCGTGCAGCGTCCGTACAACCCCAACGCCAAGCTGATGGCTGAAATGCTGCAGGCCGACTGGGGCAAGATCGGCCTCAAGGTCAAGATCGTCAGCTACGAATGGGGCGAGTACCTGGACCGCACCAAACGCGGCGAACACGACGTTTCGCTGATTGGCTGGACTGGCGACAACGGTGACCCGGACAACTGGTTGGGCACGCTGTACAGCTGCGATGCGATTGGCAGCAACAACTACTCGATGTGGTGCAACCAGGACTACGACAAGCTGGTGCAGCAGGCCAAGCGCGTGACCGATCGCGACGAGCGCAGCGTGCTCTATCGCCAGGCGCAGCAGTTGCTCAAGCAGCAGGTGCCGATCACCCCGATCGCCCACTCCACCGTCAACCAGCCGGTCAGCGCCAAGGTCGACGGCTTCAAGGTCAGCCCGTTCGGGCGTAACGATTTCGGCGGCGTAAGCGTCCGCGACTAGATAAGCCCAGCCCTCCCAAACCCATGGTCGTGCCATGGGTTTGGGGAGCTTTTGGCAAAAAAGAGCAAGCAAACGTTTGCAACTGTCACCACCCGCCATGGATTGGGCACAAGCCGCCTCGATAAAGCGGCAATAAAACCAAAAAATGTAAGGAGCTTCAGTTGAAAATCACCAAGAGAGCAGTACTCACGTTGTCCTTGAGCGGTTTCACGCCCCTGGCCCTGGCCGAAGAAGTCAGCCAGGCTTTCGTCCCTCTCAGCGTCAAGACCAGCAGCGCCCAGGATGAAGCCCAGGGCTTCATCGAGGACTCGAGCCTGACCGGCTCGACGCGCAACTGGTTCGCCAAGGAAAAAGGCAAGCGCGGCCTGACCTGGGGCATCAACAAAGGCAACGGCGCCACCGAACGCACCGGCAGCCGCGACACCTGGGTACAGGGCACCATCGTCAACTACACCTCGGGCTTTACCCAAGGCACGGTAGGTTTCAGTACCGAAGTGGCGGCCTACAACACCGTGGCTCTGGAGCAAGGCAAAGGCCGCGTGGCTGGCGGCGGCAACCGCACCCTGACCGACCACGACGGCGAAGTGGTCGACCAGTGGACCAAGGCAGGCCTGGCCAACCTCAAGGCACGGGTTTCAAACACGGTGGTGACCGCCGGGCGGCAATCGCTGAACACACCGGTGCTGGCCTTCATCGGCAACCGTGCCCTGCCCTCCAGCTTCGAGGGTGTCAGCGTGCACAGCGCCGAGTTCGACAACCTCGATTTCGACCTCGGTACGTTCAGCCGGGTGTCGCCGCGCACCGAGCAGGGCCTGAGCAAATTCAGGACCGAGTACGGCAACGGCACCACTACCGATCAGGTCAACATCTTCGGCCTCAACTACCAGCCGCTGAAAAGCCTGACCACCAGCCTGTACGCGTCCAACGTCAAGGATCTCTGGAACCAGTACTATTTCGGCGCAGCCCATGAATTGGGGGATGCCTCGGTACTGAGCCTGAGCACCGGGTTCAACTATTACAAGACCAAGGATGCGGGCAGCGCCAAGATGGGTGCCATCGACAACGACACCTACAGCCTGTCGTTGACCGCGACGCACAAGGCGCACAGCCTGACCCTGGCCTTCCAGGAAGTGAACGGCGACGAATACTTCGACTATTTGCACGAGACCAACGCCATCTTCCTGGCCAACTCGCTGTTCTCCGACTACAACGGCCCGAACGAAAAATCGTTCCAGGTCGGCTACGGGCTGGACATGGCCAGCTATGGCGTACCGGGGCTCAAGTTCAGCGTCTACACCGCGCGCGGCTGGGGCATCGATGGCACGCGCTACAAGGGTGGCGGCTATGACGGCATTCAGGCTCAGGACGGCGAAAGCCATTACGAGTACGGCTTCGGCACCTCATACGCCGTGCAGGGCGGGCCATTGAAGGCCAGCACCATTCGCGCGACCTACAGTGCCCACCGCGCCAGCGCCAATCAGGTCGATGGCAGCCTCAACGAGCTGCGCATCGTCACTACCATTCCGTTCCAGATTCTTTGATCGGCGAGCGCTGCCCGTGGTTCGCCGAATCACGGGCAGCGACTACGCTTACGTGCGATTGCGAGGGCAACGATGAAAACGCTATCACTCAAGACTGCCGTAGCCGCCGCCCTGCTCGGCATGAGCCTGGGCGCCAGTGCCAAACCGCTGGTGGTCTGCACCGAAGCCAGTCCCGAAGGTTTCGATATCGTTCAGTACACCGGTGCGGTGACGGCCGACGCCTCAGCCGAAACGGTGTTCAACCGCCTCGTCGACTTCACGCCGGGCAGCACCGATATCCAGCCCGGCCTGGCACGAAGCTGGGACATCAGCGAAGACGGCAAGACCTACACTTTCCACCTGCGCGAGGGCGTGAAGTTCCATACCACGGACTACTTCAAGCCGACCCGCAACCTCACTGCCGACGACGTGCTGTGGAGCTTCATGCGCCAGTTCGATGCCAACCACCCCTGGCATGACAAGTCGACCATGGGCTATCCGTACTTCGAATCAATGGGCATGGGTGAGTTGATCCAGAGCATCGACAAGCTTGATGAGCTGACCGTGCGTTTCGTGCTCAAGCGCCCAGAGGCGCCCTTCCTGCGCGACATGGCAATGGGCTTCACCTCGATCTATTCCGCCGAATATGCCGACCAGTTGCTCAAGGCCGGCAAGACCGCCGAGCTGAACAGCAAGCCGATCGGCACCGGCCCCTTCGTGTTCGTGCGCTACAGCAAGGACGCTCAGGTTCGCTACAAGGCCAACCCCGACTATTACAACGGCAAGCCACCGGCCGACCCGCTGATCTTCGCCATCACCGTGGACAACAACGTGCGGGCGCAGAAGCTGCGCGCCAATGAATGCCAGGTCGCGGTGTACCCCAAGCCGGACGACGTGCCCGGCATCAAGGCCGACCCGCAGCTCAAGATCGCGGAAATGGACGCCCTGATGACCAGCTACGTGGCCATCAACACCACCCACAAGTACCTGAGCGACGTGCGCGTGCGCCAGGCCATCCAGATGGCCTTCGACAAGCAGACCTTCGTCCGTACGCTGTTCGGCGAAGGCAACGCAACGCCGGGCGTGGGCCCCTACCCGACCACCTTGCTGGGCTACAATCATTCCCTGAAGGACTTGCCCTACGATCCGGCCAAGGCCCGGGCGCTGCTCAAGGAAGCCGGCGTTCCGGAAGGTACGTCGTTCACCATCTTTGCGCGCAATGGCAGCAGCCCGACCAACCCCAATTCCAGCCTGGCGGCGCAGCTGCTCCAGGCGGACCTGGCCAAGGTAGGCATCAAGCTGGATATTCGCGTGCTGGAGTGGGGCGAGTTGATCAAGCGCCTGAAACTGAGCGAACATGACCTGGCTTTCTACGGTTGGGCCGGCGACAACGGCGATCCGGACAACTTTCTCAGCCCGAACCTGACGTGTGAAGCGGCGAAGAACGGCGAAAACGCCGCTCGCTGGTGCAACCCGGAGTTCGATGCATTGGTGAACAAGGCCCGCGAAGCCACTGAACCGGCGGCGCGCGCGGCGTTCTACGAACAGGCACAGGTCATTTTTCTCAAAGAGCAACCCTGGTTGAGCCTGGCGTATCCACGCCTGTTCTCGGCCATGCGCAAGAACGTCGAAGGCTTCCACATAAGCCCGATGACCAATAATAACTTCGCCACCACCCAGGTGAAGTAGAAAAAGACGCCCCGCTTCGGCGCCCATCCGGGCGGACGCGGGGCATGCCTAACCGGCTGATGAGGTACTACGCACGATGTTTAGTTTTATTGCCCGACGTGTGGGATTGCTGATCCCCACTTTCTTCGGCATCACGCTATTGACCTTCGCGTTGATACGCCTGATTCCCGGTGACCCTGTCGAAGTGATGATGGGCGAGCGTCGGGTCGACCCCGAAATGCACGCACAGGCGATGGAACGCCTGGGTCTGAACAAGCCCCTGTATGCCCAGTACCTGGACTACATCGGCAACCTTGCCCAGGGCAACCTGGGCGAGTCGCTGCGGACTCGGGAAAGCGTGTGGACCGAGTTCACCGCACTGTTTCCGGCCACCCTGGAGCTGTCCATTGCCGCGTTGATCTTCGCCGGCATTCTGGGCCTGCTCGCCGGGGTAATCGCCGCACTCAAGCGAGGCTCCCTGTTCGATCACGGGGTCATGGGCATCTCCCTGGCCGGCTATTCCATGCCGATTTTCTGGTGGGGCCTGATCCTGATCATGTTCTTCTCGGTGACCCTGGGCTGGACGCCGGTCTCCGGGCGCATCGACCTGTTGTACGACATCGAGCCGAAAACCGGCTTCATGCTCATCGACACGCTGTTCAGCGAAGACGAAGGCGCCTGGTGGGATGCTCTGCACCACCTGATTCTGCCGGCCATCGTATTGGGCACCATCCCGCTTGCGGTGATCGCGCGCATGACCCGTTCCTCGATGCTCGAAGTGCTGCGCGAGGACTACGTGCGCACCGCGCGCGCCAAGGGCCTGTCGCCGGCCCGCGTGGTCTTCGTGCACGGCCTGCGCAACGCGCTGATTCCGGTGCTGACGGTGTTCGGCCTGCAGGTCGGCACGCTGCTGGCCGGTGCGGTACTGACCGAAACCATTTTCTCCTGGCCGGGCATCGGCAAGTGGCTGATCGAGGCCATCGGCGCCCGTGACTACCCTGTCGTGCAGAACGGCATCCTGTTGATCGCCTGCCTGGTGATCCTGGTCAACTTCGTCGTGGATATCCTCTACGGCCTGGCCAACCCACGCATCCGTCATCAGCGCTGAGACCCTATCCATGACTACGAAAATCGAAACGGTAGCGGTGGATCAGAGCCTGCTCTATCCCTCCCCGTACAAAGAATTCTGGCAGGCTTTTGCCAAGAACAAGGGCGCCGTGGCCGGCCTGGTGTTCATGCTGATCATCGTCTTCTGCGCGCTGTTCGCGCCCTGGGTGGCACCGCACAACCCCAGCGAGCAGTACCGCGACTTTCTCCTGACCCCGCCGGTATGGCTGGAAGGCGGCCAGTGGCAGTTCATCCTGGGCACCGACGAACTGGGCCGCGACCTGCTTTCGCGCCTGATCCAGGGTTCGCGGCTGTCGCTGCTGATCGGCCTGTCGTCGGTGGTGATGTCACTGATCCCGGGCATCCTCATGGGTCTGCTGGCCGGCTTTTTCCCACGCATCCTCGGGCCGTCGATCATGCGCCTGATGGACGTCATGCTGGCGCTGCCGTCGCTGCTGCTGGCAGTGGCCATCGTCGCCATTCTCGGCCCTGGCCTGATCAACACCGTGATCGCCATTGCCGTGGTGTCGCTGCCTTCCTACGTGCGCCTGACCCGCGCTGCGGTGATGGGTGAACTGAACCGCGACTACGTGACCGCCGCGCGGCTGGCCGGGGCAACGCTGCCACGCCTGATGTTCATTACCGTGCTGCCCAACTGCATGGCGCCGCTGATCGTGCAGGCCACCTTGAGTTTCTCCTCGGCGATTCTCGACGCCGCTGCGCTGGGCTTCCTGGGCCTGGGCGTGCAGCCGCCGACGCCGGAATGGGGCACCATGCTGGCCTCGGCGCGGGACTACATCGAACGCGCCTGGTGGGTGGTGAGCCTGCCGGGTCTGACCATTCTGCTCAGCGTGCTGGCAATCAACCTGATGGGCGACGGGCTGCGCGATGCGCTGGACCCCAAACTCAAGAACGCCGCCTGAGGAGCCGACCATGTCACTTTTGAATATCAACAACCTGAACGTGCGCTTTGGCGACGCCAAGGCTGTGCCGGTCGTCGACGGGCTGGACCTCAGCGTGGACAAGGGCGAAGTGCTCGCCATCGTCGGCGAGTCGGGTTCGGGCAAGTCGGTGACCATGATGGCCCTGATGGGCCTGATCGACGCGCCCGGCATCGTCACGGCCGACTCGCTGCTGTTCGACGGCCACGACATGCTCAAGCTCAACGCACGGCAACGGCGCAAGGTGGTCGGCAAGGACCTGGCGATGATTTTCCAGGATCCGATGACCGCCCTGAACCCAAGCTACACCGTGGGCTTCCAGATCGAGGAGGTCTTGCGCCAGCATCTGGGCATGTCCGGCAAGGCCGCGCGCCAGCGGGCCCTGGAACTGCTCAAGAAGGTGGAAATTCCTGCGGCGGAAAGCCGTCTGGATGCCTACCCCCATCAACTGTCCGGTGGCATGAGCCAGCGCGTGGCAATCGCCATGGCGATTGCCGGCGAACCCAAGCTGCTGATCGCCGACGAACCCACCACTGCCCTGGACGTGACCATTCAGGCGCAGATCATGGAATTGCTGCTCAACCTGCAGCAAGAGCAGAACATGGGCTTGATCCTGATCACCCACGACCTTGCCGTGGTCGCCGAAACCGCCCAGCGCGTGTGCGTGATGTACGCCGGCCAGGCGGTGGAGGTGGGCCATGTGCCGCAACTGTTCGATATCCCTGCACACCCCTACAGTGAAGCGCTGCTGATGGCCATCCCCGAGCACAGCGAGGGCGCGGAGCGACTGGCCACCCTGCCCGGTATCGTCCCGGGCCGCTACGACCGTCCGCAGGGCTGCCTGCTTTCGCCACGCTGCCCGTACGTGCGTGAAAACTGCCGTACCGAACGCCCTGCCCTGGATCAGAAAACCCAGAGCCTGGCGCGCTGTTTCTACCCACTCAATCAGGAGGTGGCGTAATGAGCGTCGTACTGACCGCCCGCGACCTTACTCGCCACTACAACGTCTCGGCCGGGCTGTTCAAGCCTGATGCCGTGGTGCGCGCCCTCAATGGCGTGTCCTTCGAGCTCGAAGCCGGCAAGACCCTTGCCGTGGTCGGTGAATCGGGCTGCGGCAAGTCGACCCTGGCGCGTGCGCTGACCCTGATCGAAGAGCCTTCGTCCGGCTCGCTGCAGATTGCCGGCCAGGAAGTCGCCGGCGCCAGCAAGGCCGAGCGCAAGCAATTGCGCAAGGACGTGCAGATGGTCTTCCAGAGCCCTTATGCCTCGCTCAATCCGCGGCAGAAGATCGGCGATCAGCTGGGCGAGCCACTGCTCATCAACACCTCGCTGAGCAAGGCCGAGCGACGCGAGAAGGTGCAGGCCATGATGCAACAGGTCGGCCTGCGGCCCGAGCACTACCAGCGCTACCCGCACATGTTCTCCGGTGGTCAGCGCCAGCGTATTGCCTTGGCTCGTGCCATGATGCTGCAGCCAAAGGTGCTGGTCGCCGATGAGCCGACCTCGGCACTCGACGTGTCGATCCAGGCGCAGGTGCTGAACCTGTTCATGGACCTGCAGCAGGAGTTCAACACTGCGTACGTGTTCATTTCACACAACCTGGCGGTTGTGCGTCACGTGGCCGACCAGGTGCTGGTGATGTACCTGGGCCGGCCGGCGGAAATGGGGCCCAAGGAGGACATCTATACCCGGCCTCTGCACCCGTACACCCAGGCCCTGCTGTCGGCAACGCCGACCATCAAGCCCGATCCGCTCAAGCCCAAGATCAAGATCGTCGGCGAATTGCCCAACCCGTTGAATCCGCCGTCGGGCTGTGCATTCCACAAGCGTTGCCCGTACGCCACCGAACGCTGCAGCACGGAAATACCGGCGTTCCGGCCGGTGGATACGCGGCAAGTGGCGTGTCATTACGCCGAACAGTTCCTGTAACGCTTCAAGGCCTCTTCGCTCACTGTCGAAGAGGCCTTTTCCCTCCCCCTCCTCCCAGTGCATCCGCAGACGAATGTCTCTATGATGCCGAACATGATCAAAGACCCCTTCGCCCGCCTCAACCTCGATCGCGAGGTCATCACCGTCAGCCAGCTCAATGGCCGCGCCCGCGTATTGCTCGAAGACGTCTTCAGCAACATCTGGGTCGAAGGTGAAATCTCCAACCTGGCGCGTCCGGCGTCCGGCCACGTCTATTTCACCCTGAAGGACAGTGGTGCGCAGGTACGCTGCGCCTTGTTCAGGCAGAACGCCCAACGCGTGCGCCAGGTCCTCAAGGACGGCGCAGCGGTAAAGGTGCGTGGCAAGGTCTCGCTGTTCGAAGGCCGTGGTGACTATCAGCTGATCCTCGACACCGTGGAGCCTGCCGGCGACGGCGCGCTGCGCATGGCGTTCGATGCGCTCAAGGTCAAGCTCGATGCCGAAGGCCTGTTCAGCAGCGAACGCAAGGTCGCGCTGCCGGCTCACCCGCAACGTATCGGGATCGTCAGCTCGCCGACCGGCGCGGTAATCCGCGACATCATCAGCGTGTTCCGTCGCCGTGCCCCGCAGATCCAGTTGACCCTGATCCCGACCGCCGTGCAAGGCCGCGAAGCCACCGCTCAGATCGTCCGCGCCCTGCGCCTGGCCGATGCGCGCGGGTTCGACGCGATCATCCTCGCCCGTGGCGGCGGTTCGCTGGAAGACCTCTGGTGCTTCAACGAAGAAGCCGTGGCGCGCGCCGTCGATGCCTGCGTGACGCCGATCGTCAGCGCCGTAGGCCACGAGACCGACGTGTCCATCAGCGACTTCGTGGCCGACGTACGTGCCCCTACTCCTTCGGCAGCCGCCGAACTGCTGGCCCCGGATGCCGGCGACCTGCAGCGCCGACTCGACAGCCTGCAGCGGCGCCTGGTGTTGCGCATGCACAATCGCCTGGCCCACGAACGCCTGCGTGTGGAAGGGCTGACCCGTCGCCTGCGCCATCCCGGCGAGCGCCTGCGCCAACAGGCACAGCGCCTGGATGACCTGGACATGCGCATGCGCCGTGCCTTCGAGCGGCAGATGACCGCGCGCGGGCACCGCCTGGCACAGTTGCAGACGCGGCTGGCCGGGCAGCATCCGGACCGAGTCCTGCGGCTGCTCAAACAGCGCCTGGATGGCCTGGCCGAGCGTCTGCCGCGGGCCATGCGCGACACCCTCAAGGCGCGTCGTCTGTTACTGCAGAGCCAGGTGCAGACCCTGCACGTGGTCAGCCCATTGGCGACCCTCGGACGCGGCTACAGCATCCTGCTCGATGAGCGGGGCCAGGCCATCCGCAGCGCCGAGCAGACCCAGCGCGGTCAATGCCTGATCGCAAGGCTCGGCGAAGGCGAGCTTGCAGTGCGCGTCGAGGACAATCACCTCACGCCCGTTACCCTTTCCCTACTGGACTGATCCATGCCGCGTTTTCTCGTTGTCGCCCTGCTGATATGCCTGTCTTCGTTCGCCCAGGCGGACAGCTACATCACCCGGCTGTTGAACAAACCGGTGCCCGGCGGCGTGGTGGTGGTCGATCTGGGCAGCGCCAGCCAGGCACCAAAGGCCACCTACGATGGCAGGCAGGTGCTGGTGGTCAACGAGCAAGGCACCTGGCGCGCCATCGTAGGTATTCCATTGACGGTCAAGCCGGGCCCGGCGCAGTTGAGCGTGGCCGGGCGCACCGTCGCTTTTCAGGTGGGCAGCAAACAGTACCCGGAACAGCGGATCACTTTGAAGAATACACGGCAGGTCAACCCCAACCCGGCCGACATCAAACGCATCGACGGCGAACTGGCCGAGCAGCTGCGCGCCTATCGCAGCTTCAGCGCTGGCACGCCGAGCAACCTGCTGCTGGACAAGCCTGTCAGCGGACCGCTGTCGAGCAAGTTCGGCGTGCGGCGTTTCTTCAACGGCGAGGAGCGCAATCCTCACTCGGGCCTGGATTTCGCGGTGCCGGCCGGCACGCCGATCAAGACCCCTGCCAATGGCAAGGTGATTCTGGTGGGTGATTACTTCTTCAATGGCAACACCGTGTTCGTCGACCATGGGCAGGGCTTCATCAGCATGTTCTGTCACATGTCCAAGATCGACGTGAAGGTCGGGCAAAGCCTGGTACGCGGTGCAGTGGTCGGCCGGGTCGGCTCCACCGGCCGCGCGACCGGACCGCACATGCACTGGAATGTCAGCCTCAACGATGCGCGGGTCGATCCGGCGATCTTCATCAACGCCTTTCAGCCTTGATCCACCGGAAATCCTCTCAGCACTGCTTGACCTGTGGGAGCGGGCTCTGCCCGCGAAGGCCGCACCGTCGACCCAGCGCATTGCGCCGCCCCTTAAAGCCACGCAATCTCTGGCACCTCTTTCCAAATATTCAGCAATAAAATCTCGCCTGCTCCGAGATACCCAACTCCCCTACCATTTTCCTCAATACCCTTGCCATTTTTCACCCCACTGGTTAGGGTTGGGGTCATGAACACTGCACACACCCTCATCCAGCTCCGCCAGCATCGCAGCCTCTGCCTGGTCAGTGCACGACTGCCTGGCTGAAACGCGTCGCCTCGCCTCTTCACCATTCGAATGACCGGCAGGCCCTTTCCCCAGGCTGCTCACCAAGGATTTTCACCATGTCCATGCTCAAAGACCCGTCGCAGAAGTACCGTGCGTTCCCGACTATCGACCTGCCCGACCGCACTTGGCCGTCGAAAGCCATCACGGTGGCCCCTATCTGGTGCAGCTCCGACCTGCGAGACGGCAATCAATCGCTGATCGAGCCCATGGACGCAGCCAAGAAGCTGCGCTTCTGGAAAACCCTGGTCGCCGTTGGCGTGAAGGAAATCGAAGCCTCCTTCCCTTCCGCGTCGCAGACCGATTTCGACTTCGTGCGCACCCTGATCGAAGACGGCCATATCCCGGACGACACGACCATTCAGGTGTTGACCCAAGCCCGCGAAGACCTCATTGCGCGCACCTTCGAATCGCTCAAGGGCGCCAAGAAGGCCATCGTTCACCTGTACAACGCCACGTCGCCGTCCTTCCGCAAGATCGTGTTCAACCAGGACAAGCAGGGCGTCAAGGACATCGCGGTAAATGCCGCCAAGCTGTTCGTCAAATACGCAGCCCAGCAGCCTGAAACCCAGTGGACCTTCCAGTACTCCCCGGAAACTTTCAGCGCCACCGAGCTCGAGTTTGCCAAGGAAGTCTGCGATGCGGTGATCGAGGTGTGGAATCCCACCCCGCAGAACAAGGTCATCCTCAACCTGCCGGCCACCGTGGAGGTGTCCACGCCCAACATCTATGCCGACCAGATCGAATGGTTCGGCCGCCATATCAACCGTCGCGACAGCGTGCTGTTGAGCCTGCACACGCACAACGACCGTGGCACCGGCGTGGCTGCCACCGAGCTGGGTCTGATGGCCGGCGCGGATCGCGTCGAAGGCTGCCTGTTCGGCAACGGCGAACGTACCGGTAACGTCGACCTGGTGACCCTCGGCTTGAACCTGTACACCCAGGGCGTCGATCCCGAGCTGGATTTTTCCGATATCGACGGCATCCGCAAGGTGGTCGAAGAGTGCAACCAGTTGCCGGTGCACCCTCGTCATCCGTACGTGGGCGATCTGGTTCACACCGCGTTTTCCGGCTCGCACCAGGATGCCATCCGCAAGGGGTTTACCCAGCAGAAGGAAGGCACGTTGTGGGAGGTGCCATACCTGCCGATCGACCCGGCCGACATCGGTCGCAGCTACGAAGCAGTCATCCGCGTGAACAGTCAGTCGGGCAAGGGTGGCATCACCTACCTGCTGGAACAAGAATACGGCATCAGCCTGCCGCGCCGCATGCAGATCGAGTTCAGCCAGGTGGTACAGGGTGAAACCGACCGCCTGGGCCTCGAGATGACCGCCCAGCAGATCTACGCCTTGTTGCGTAAAGAGTATCTGCAGGCCAACACGCCTTACGCGCTGATCAGTCATCGGTTGCAGGAAGAAAACGGCAACAGTGCCGTGGACGTCGAAGTGCACAGTGATGGAGAAACCCAACACTGGCGTGGCAAGGGTAACGGCGCGCTGGAAGCGCTGGTCGCCTCCATGCCAATCGCCGTCGAGATCATGGACTACAACGAACACGCCATCGGCGCAGGCACGAACGCCAAGGCCGCAGCCTACATCGAGCTGCGGGTGGCCGGTGGCCGTCCCGTGCATGGCGTGGGTGTGGACGAAAACATCACCACAGCCAGCTTTAAGGCCCTGTTCAGCGCGCTGAACCGGTCGCTGAGCCAGCAGGAAGCGAAAGCTGCCTGATATGGGTAGTCGTACAAGAACCGGCCCATCAGGGCCGGTTTTTTATGCCTGCGCTACCCCGTAGGAGCGGTCATCGGCCGCGAAAAACACACCGCAGTGTGTCAGAGATAACGCCATGAACCCTTCGCGGCCACAGACCGCTCCTACAAACTATCGAATCATCGGCCGCGAAAAACGCACCGCGGCGTGTCAGGCATGAGCATTCCTAGCGCAACTCGTATTCGTCAGCGTCCAGGTGGGCCGGGAACCTGCCGCGGTGGGCGCGCAACGCTTCGGTACTGAGGCTTGCGTGGAAGACCCCGTCGGCCTCGCCAGCGCTCAGCAGATTCTCGCCCTGAAAGTCCAGCACCTGGCTGTCGCCTGTGTAGGCAAAGCCCTTGCCATCGGTGCCCACGCGGTTCACTGCGGCTACGTAACACAGGTTCTCGATTGCCCGAGCTGGCAGCAGGCGGTTCCAGTGCATGCGTCGCGCGCCCGGCCAGTTGGCGGTGTACAGCAGCAGGTCAGTGCCTTGGGCATCGCGGCTCCACACTGGAAAACGCAGGTCGTAGCAGATCAACGGACGCACGCGCCAGCCCTTCACGGAAAACACCGCCTGGTGCTCCCCAGCACTGTAGTGCTCGTGCTCTGCAGCCATGCGAAACAGATGGCGCTTGTCGTAATGCAGCATCTGGCCGTCCGGGCACGCCCACAACAGGCGGTTGCGATAGCTGCCGTCTGCAGCCTGGACGATCACGCTGCCGGTCACTACCGCGTCGAGCTTGTCGGCCCACGCCAACAGCCAGCCGTGAGTCACCCCATTCTCCGGCTCGCACTGGCTTTCGGACTCCATCGAGAACCCTGTGGTGAACATCTCCGGCAGGACCACCAGATCTGCACCCCGCGCGTGCTCGAGCAAGGCATCGAAGTGCTCGAGATTGGCTTCGCGGTCGTGCCAGGCCAGCTGGGTCTGCACCAATGCGAGCTTGAGTTCCGGGGCATGCTCGACAACAGTCGCTTCACTCATATTCGGCATAATGTGCTCGCTGCCTCGCGCAGCGTCTCCTCACGTTTGGCGAAACACAACCGGATCAGGCGCTGATCCGCTACCGGGGTGCAATAGAACACCGACACCGGAATGCTCGCTACCCCATGCTCGCGCGTCAACCACAGCGCCATGTCGACATCGTTCAGGTCAGGCCGGATCGCCGAATAGTCGACCAGTTGGAAGTAGGTACCGGGCGTGGGTGTCAACGTGAAGCGGGAATCCGCCAGCAGGTCGCAGAGCAGATCACGCTTGCCTTGATAGAACGCCGGCAGCTCATCCACATGTCCAGGGTGTGCGGCCATGTAGTCGGCCAACGCGTACTGCAGCGGCGTGACCCCGCAGAAGCTGACGTACTGGTGCACCTTGCGCAGTTCCCGGCTCAGGGCCGGCGGTGCGATCACATAGCCGGTTTTCCAGCCCGTGACGTGGTAGGTCTTGCCGAACGAGCTGACCACGAACGCGCGCTCATACAAGCGTTCATGAGCGAGCACGCTGGCGTGAGCGACGCCGTCGAACACCAGATGCTCATAGACCTCGTCGCTGAGTATGTAGATGTCGCGGTCGGCGATCAGTGCCGCCAACTGGTCCAGTTCCGCGGCACTGATCAAGGCACCGCTGGGATTATGCGGCGTGTTGATGATGATCATGCGTGTGCGCGCGGTAATGGCATCGCTCAACCGCTGCCAGTCGATCGTGAAGTTCTCGGCATCCAGCTGCACGTGCACGCAGGTGCCGCCAGCCAGCTCGACCGAGGGTTCGTAGCTGTCGTAGCAGGGATCGAACACGATGACTTCATCGCCGTGGCGAATGACCGCCTGGATCGCGCAGAAAATTGCCTGGGTGGCGCCCGGTGTGATGGTGATCTCGGTTTCGGCGCTCACAGTGCGCCGGTACAGACGCTCGACCTTGGTCGCCACCTGTTCGCGCAGGGCCGGTAGGCCGGTCATGGGCGAGTATTGGTTGTGGCCTGCCAGCACATGTCGACCGACCGCCTCGAGCAAGGCAGGCGGACCGTCGAAATCCGGGAAACCCTGGGACAGGTTCAAGGCGCCGGTTTGTGCGGCAAGTTGCGACATGGTGGTGAAGATGGTGGTGCCGACATTCGGCAGCTTGCTGCTGATCATGAGCTGCTCCCTGGAAAACCGTTCTCCAGTGTAGCAGGCAGACCGCATCCACCGCCGACGCGGCTTGCGCCGCTGCTACGGGGGGCGTGGTGTGTCTGATGGACCGCATCCACCGCCGACGCGGCTTGCGCCGCTGCTACGGGGGGCGTGGTGTGTCTGACGGACCGCAACCACCGCTGACGCGGCTTGCGCCGCTGCTACGGGGGGCGTGGTGTGTCTGACGGACCGCATCCACCGCCGACGCGGCTTGCGCCGCTGCTACGGGAGCGTGGTGCGTCTGAAGGACCGCATCCACCGCCGACGCGGCTTGCGCCGCTGCTACGGGGGGCGTGGTGTGTCTGACGGACCGCAACCACCGCCGACGCGGCTTGCGCCGCTGCTACGGGTTACACATTTTCCTGTAGCAGCGGCGCGAGCCGCGTCCGGCGTCACCACGGTGTATCAACGCTTGTCGCGGCGCTTCTTGTCGGCCTTCTTGTGGTGCGACATCAGGCGGCGCTTCTTGTTGACCTGGCGATCGGTGAGGGTGTTCTTGTTGCCCTCGTACGGGTTCTCGCCACCCTTGAACTCGATACGGATCGGCGTACCGACCAGCTTGAGCACCCGGCGATAGGTGTTTTCCAGATAGCGCACATACGACTTGGGTACCCGCTCCACCTGGTTGCCGTGGATCACGATCAACGGCGGGTTGGCACCACCCAAGTGCGCGTAACGCAACTTGATGCGGCGGCTGTTGACCATCGGCGGCTGGTGCTCCTGCACCGCATCCTCGAGGATCTGCGTCAGGCGGCTGGTGGGCCAACGCGTGATCGCCGACTTGAACGAAGCCTGCACCGATGCATACAGGTTACCCACGCCGGTGCCGTGCAGCGCCGAGATGAAGTGGATGTCGGCAAAGTCGACGAAGAACAACCGCCGCTCCAGCTCGACCTTCACATAGTCGCGCTCGCTGGGCTGCATGCCATCCCACTTGTTCAGCGCGATGACGATGGCACGACCGGTTTCCAGGGCGAAGCCCAGCAGGTTCAAGTCGTGGTCGACCACGCCTTCGCGCGCGTCCATGACGAAGATCACCACGTTGGCGTCCTTGATCGCCTGCAGCGTCTTGACCACCGAGAACTTCTCGACTTCCTCGTGGATCTTGCCGCGCTTGCGCACACCGGCCGTGTCGATCAGCGTGTATTTCTCTTCGTTGCGCTCGAAGGGAATGTAGATGCTGTCGCGGGTAGTGCCCGGCTGGTCATAGACGATGACCCGGTCTTCACCGAGCATGCGGTTGACCAGGGTCGACTTGCCAACGTTGGGCCGACCGATGATGGCGATCTTGATGCCATCCTTCTCGCTCGGGCCCGGGATGCGCACGGCCTCCTCGCCTTCGGCCACATCGGCTTCGAGGTCGACTTCGTCATCGTCGCGCGGAAACTCGCCCAGGGCGGCTTCGAGCAACGTGTTGAGGCCGCGGCCCTGGGCACCGGCCACGGGAATCGCGTCGCCCATGCCCAACGGGGCAAATTCGGCCTTGGCCATTTCCGGGTCGACGTTGTCGACCTTGTTGGCCACCAGCAGCGAGCGCTTGTTACGCTTGCGCAGGTGTTCGGCAATCATCTGGTCCGCGGAGGTGAAACCGGCGCGCGCGTCGACCAGGAACATCACGACATCGGCTTCTTCGATGGCCAGCAGCGACTGCTCGGCCATCTTTTCGTCCATGCCGTGCTCGTCACCGGAAATACCACCGGTGTCGACCAGAATGTAGGAACGCCCTTGCCAGCGCGCCTCACCGTATTGGCGATCACGGGTAAGACCAGACAGGTCGCCGACAATGGCGTCACGGCTCTTGGTCAGGCGGTTGAACATGGTGGATTTACCGACGTTGGGTCGGCCCACCAGGGCGATTACGGGAACCATGCGGCTCTCCACTGCGTTGATTCAGAAAATACAAAGGCCGCTGCAGGCAGCGGCCGGAGTTCGAGGCGCTTCTAAGGAAGCGGCTTGCCGACACCCGCGGGTGTCAGCAAGCATAGTCAATCACTGCTTGACGGTCAGGGCTTCCAGCTTGCCACTGTTGCCGAAAATATAAAGCATGTCGCCGACGACCAGCGGGCGAGCCCGCACGCCATCGCTGTCGACCCGGGTGCGGCTGACGAAACGACCGTCGACCTGGCTCAACAGATGGACATAACCTTCCAGGTCGCCCACTGCGATGTAGCTGGAGAACACTTCGGGCGCCGACAACTGACGACGGGCCAGCTGGTCGTTGCTCCACAGGGCGGTGGTGGAACGCTCGTCGACGCCCTCCACGGTTCCCGAGGCCAGGCTGGTGTAGACGTTGCCGAAGCCCTGCGCGACACCCGCGTAGCTGGAGGCATCACGCTGCCACAGCACGCGCCCGCTTTCCAGGTCCAGGCCGGCCATGCGGCCCTGATAGGTGGTCACATACAACGTGCCACCGGACAGCAGCAGGCCGCCGTCGATATCGACCACCCGATCCAGTTCGGAGCGGCCCTGGGGCACGGCAACCCGCGCTTCCCAGACCGGCACGCCGTTGGAAACGTCCAACGCCACGACCTTGCCGGTCGACAGCCCGGCAATCGCCAGCTGGTTGGTCACCAGCGGCGCGCCCGTACCGCGCAGGGTCAGCACCGCCGGGGTGCTGTCGTACAGCCAGCGCTGGTCGCCAGTGCTGGCATCCAGGCCGATCAGGCGATCATCCTGGGTCTGCACTACAACGACGTTGCCATTGTTGGCCGGTGGCGCCAGCACTTCACTGTTCACCCGCGCCTTCCAGCGCTGTTCGCCGGTATCGGCGTCCAGAGCGATCACGTCGCCACGCAGGGTCCCCAGGGTCACCATGCCGTAGCTCACACCGACGGCACCGGAAACCGGCTGGTCCAGATCCTTCTTCCACAACACGTCACCGGTCATGCGGTTCATCGCGACCACTTCACCGGTTACATCGGCGGCGTAGATACGGTCGTTCTCGACGGCCGGCACGAGCATGTTGTAGGTCTTGCCCTGGCCATCGCCGATACCGCGGCTCCAGACCTTCTGCAAGGACACTTCTTCCTTGAAGTCGGTCAGCTCGGCCGGTGGTAGTTCCTTCTTGCTGTTGCTGCTGCAACCCACGGCCATCAAGGCCAGGGCCAGCAATGCTGCATGTTTCCAACGGATCACGTCACGCATCCCCTTTGGCCAGGTCGTCGAGCTTGATTTGAAGGCCACCCACCGCCGCTTCATCGGACAGCGCAGCCTTGGCTTTTTGATAGGCGGCATAAGCGTCGTCGCTGCGGCCCAGTTGCACCAGCAGGTCACCCTTGAGCTCTTCGCGGGCCGCCAGGAAGGCCTTGTCGGTGTCGCCGTCGAGCAGCTTCAAGGCGTCTTCGGCCTTGTTCTGCGCGGCCATGACCTGTGCCAGGCGCTGACGCGCAACCTCACCCAAGGTGGTGTCGGCTGGCTTGTCGACCACCGTCTTGAGCTCGGCTGCAGCGTCATCGAGCTTGCCGGCATCGACGGCAGCCTTGGCCAGGAACAGGCTGGCGTACTGCGCGTAGGCAGTACCGCCGAACTCGTTCTTGAGCTTGCCGGCCAGATCCGCCACCTGGGCGGTATCGGGCTTGCCGGTCGGGGTCAGGCTGGCTTCCAGCAACTGCTGGTACAGGTTGGAAGCGCTCTGCGACTGGTTGCTCTGGTATCGGGTCCAGGCTTGCCAGCCGAACACGATGACCAGGGCCAGCAGGCCACCAGTCACCAAGGGCTTGCCGTTACGCTGCCACCAGTCCTTGAGTTCGCCCATTTGTTCGTCTTCGGTACTCGACACCCCAATGCTCCTATTCGCGCAAATGCTTGATGCTTGCTTGATTCAGCCCTGCACAACGCAGGTCGCCAGATGATCGGCCAATGCCGACCAGGCAATGTTCTGTTGTTCGCCCTGGCCGCGCAGGGGTTTGAAACCTAACACTTGTTGGGCCAGTTCGTCGTCCCCCAGGATCAAGGCATGCAACGCACCGCTCTTGTCGGCTTTCTTGAACTGACTCTTGAAGCTGCCGGCACCGGCATTGACCATCAAGCGCAGCCCAGGCACTTCGTCGCGCAGCCGCTCGGCCAGGGTCAGACCTGCCAGCTCGGCCTGCTCGCCAAATGCACACAGGTACACATCGACCTGTCGGGAAATCGACTCGGGCACCTGCTCCAGGGTTTCGAGCAGCAGGATCAGACGCTCGATGCCCATGGCAAAGCCCACGCCCGGTGTCGGCTTGCCGCCCATCTGCTCGACCAGGCCATCATAGCGGCCACCGGCACAGACGGTGCCCTGGGCGCCCAGCTTGTCGGTGACCCATTCGAAGACGGTCTTGCTGTAGTAGTCCAGGCCACGCACCAGCTTGGGGTTGATCACGTAGGGAATGCCGGCGGCGTCCAGACGTGCCTTCAAACCTTCGAAATGCACGCGCGACTCGTCGTCGAGATAATCCGCCAGCTTCGGTGCGTTGACCAACACCGCCTGGGTTTCCGGGTGCTTGGTATCGAGCACGCGCAGCGGGTTGGTTTTCAGGCGGCGCTGACTGTCCTCGTCGATCTGGTCCAGGTGCGCGGTGAGAAACTCCACCAACGCCTCGCGATAGCGACCGCGCGCTTCGCTGGTACCCAGGCTGTTGAGTTCCAGGGTGACCGCGTCACGAATACCCAGCAGCTTCCACAGCCGCCAGGTCAGCACGATCAGCTCGGCATCGATGTCCGGGCCGTCGAGGTTGAACACCTCCAGGCCAATCTGGTGAAACTGGCGATAGCGCCCTTTCTGCGGCCGCTCATGACGAAACATCGGCCCCATGTACCAGAGCTTCTGCACCTGGCCACCACCGCTCAAGCCATGTTCGAGCACTGCCCGAACACAGGCTGCAGTGCCTTCGGGGCGCAGCGTGAGGGAATCGCCGTTGCGATCCTCGAAGGTGTACATCTCTTTTTCGACGATATCGGTGACTTCGCCGATGGAGCGCTTGAACAGGTCGGTGAACTCGACGATGGGCATGCGGATCTGGCGGTAGCCGTAGCCGTCCAGCAAACCGGCCACGGTGCCTTCGAAGTAGCGCCACAGCGGCGTCTGCTCGGGCAGGATGTCGTTCATGCCACGAATGGCTTGCAGAGTCTTGCTCACAAAATATCCTTAGAAATCCCGGTTAGCCGCGAATGATCAACGCCGCGTCGGCTTCGACCTTTTCCGCTGCCTTCTGCCGGATCAGCCTTTCGAGCTCATCCACCAGATTGTCGTTGGTCAGTTTCTGTGACGGCTTGCCGTCGATGTAGATCAGGTTTGGCGTACCGCCAGTCAGACCGACATGGGCCTCCTTGGCCTCGCCCGGTCCGTTGACCACGCAACCGATGACCGCGACGTCCAGCGGCACCAGCAGGTCTTCGAGACGCCCTTCCAGTTCGTTCATGGTCTTGACCACGTCGAAGTTCTGTCGCGAACAGCTGGGGCAGGCAATGAAGTTGATGCCACGCGAACGCAGGCGCAACGACTTGAGGATGTCGTAACCAACCTTGACCTCCTCCACCGGATCGGCTGCCAGCGAAATGCGAATGGTGTCGCCGATACCGTCGGCCAGCAGCATGCCCAGACCGACCGCCGACTTGACCGTGCCGGAGCGCAGGCCACCGGCCTCGGTGATGCCCAGGTGCAAGGGCTGGATGATCTGCTTGGCGAGCAGGCGATAGGCGTCGACGGCCATGAACACGTCGGACGCTTTCACGCTGACCTTGAAATCGTGGAAATCCAGGCGCACCAGATGCTCGACGTGACGCAGCGCCGACTCGACCAGCGCTTCGGGCGTCGGCTCGCCGTACTTCTTCTGCAGATCCTTTTCCAGCGAGCCTGCGTTGACGCCGATCCGGATCGGGATACCGCGATCGCGAGCGGCATCGACCACGGCACGCACGCGGTCTTCGCGACCGATGTTGCCGGGGTTGATGCGCAGGCAGTCCACGCCCAGTTCGGCCACACGCAAGGCGATCTTGTAGTCGAAGTGGATGTCTGCCACCAGCGGCACGCTGACGCGCTGCTTGATGCGACCGAACGCCTCGGCGGCGTCCATGTCGGGCACGGACACGCGCACGATGTCGGCACCGGCATCGACCAGACGCTGGATCTGCCCCACGGTGGCATCGACGTCATTGGTATCGGTATTGGTCATGCTTTGCACGGCAATGGGCGCATCGCCCCCCACCGGTACCGAGCCAACCCATATTTTGCGCGATTCGCGGCGCTTGATCGGAGATTCACCGTGCATGTTATTGCCCCAGCTTCATGCGAGCAGTATTGCCCTTGGTAAAGGGCGCGACATCCACCGCTTGACCGTTGTAAGTCACCTGGGCGGCATTGGCCACGCCCAGGCGTATGGCGAACGGCGGCTTGCCGCCGACCTGAAGATTCTCGCCGGAACGCTTGAGACCGCTGTACAGGACC
The DNA here is from genome assembly GCF_014842725.1 of Pseudomonas sp. CFBP 13602. Taxonomy (NCBI): domain Bacteria; kingdom Pseudomonadati; phylum Pseudomonadota; class Gammaproteobacteria; order Pseudomonadales; family Pseudomonadaceae; genus Pseudomonas; species Pseudomonas sp. CFBP 13602. The sequence continues at coordinate 40,466 of NZ_JACYVT010000010.1, forward strand.
TTGCCGGTGGCATCACTGACCTGAGTCCAGCAATCGGCGACGAAGTTGATCCCGACCTGGCCTTGCCCGGCCACTGGAGCCTCAATGGGCGCAGGGACGGCAGCCGGGGCGGCAGCACTGCTAGTCGGGGCGCTGCTCGGGCTCGGCGCGGCAACGGTCGCTGGTGTCTGCGCCGCAACCGGCGGCTGCGGCGCCGTGGCGGCAGGCGTACCGGTGGTGGCCGGGTCGACCGGGGCCTGGCCCTGGTTCAGGCTCAAGGCCGTCGGCTCGCCTTCGCGCGCAGCCACGACCGCCTGGTCTTCAGGCTCGTCGAGCGGATGGATCTGGGTGGTGCCATCGGCGCTTTCGACTTCGACGTGCTCCAGCGCGACGTTGGTCGGATCGGTGCCCCGCGCGGTGGTCTTGTCCTGCCACCAGAGGAAACCGCCACCCACCAGCGCCAGTACCAGCATCAGGCTGACGATGCGCAGCAGGTTGTGAGCCAGGCGCGATGGTTCTTCGATGCGACCCAGGCCATGCACGTTGCTGCCCTGCGCATTGGTGCCCGTGTACTGGTCGAACGCCTGCACCAGTACTGCCTGATCCAGACCCAGCAACTTGGCATAGGCGCGGATGTAGCCACGGGAAAAGGTGTGCCCGGGCAGCTTGTCGAACGCGCCCGCTTCCAGGTTGGCCAGCGAGGTGGGCGTGAGATTGAGCCGGGCGGCCACCTCAGGCAACGACCACTCTTTGCTTTCGCGGGCCTGACGCAAGGTATCGCCGGGGTTTACACGAGAGCCTGCTGCTACTTCGGGATGCGCCGCTTTCATCTTTGCTCCGACAGGTATTGCTGATATTCCGGCGTACCGGGATAAAGCCGTTTGAGTTGCAGGCCATAACTGGCGGCCTTGTTCTTGTCTTCGTAGACTTTCGCCAGACGCGTGCCAAGCAGCAGGCTGCGCGCGGTGTGCTCGCTCAGCTGGGTGAACCGGTCGAAATACTCCTTGGCCGGCACATAATGCATGTCCTGGTATGACATCTCGGCCATTTCCAGCAATGCACGGGGCTGCTGCCGATTGAGCCGCAGGGCCTTCTCCAGGTTCTGCTGTGCCACCTCGCGTTGCCCAAGGGCCACTGCGGTCATGCCGAGGTTCTCGAAGACCCGTGAACGCTCCGGGTAAAGCGTATCGGCGGCGGCCTTCTCGAACAGTTCATAGGCTTCCTTGTAGCGTTTCTGCTCGTACAGGAAACTGCCGTAGTTGTTCAGGATACGGGCATCGCTGCGAGCGTTCAAAGCCTTGCGAAAATGCTGCTCGGCGAGCTCCGGTTCCATCTCCGCCTGGAACACCAGGGCCAGTGCGGCATTGGCGTCGGCGTCGGAGCTGTTCAGCTCCAGGGCCTTTTTCAAGGGAATCTTCGCCCGTTCGGTACTGCCTTCCTGCAGGTAGCCCAGGCCCAGTTGCACATAGGCCTGACGTGCCTCGTCCCGCCCCTTGCTGGTGTCCATCGGATTGACCTTGCCCGTGGTGACGCAGCCGGTCAGCAAGGCGAATACGATCAGCAGCGCAGCGCGCAGGGTCATGGGGTTCCTCTCGTTCAGTTCCGATTCGCGGCAGTTTGCGGCATATCGGCCTCAGCGCCTAATTGGCGTACGGCGATGTAGCGTTCACTGCGGCGCGTGCGGTCCATGACCTGACCCACCAACTGGCCACAGGCCGCGTCGATGTCCTCGCCGCGGGTGGTGCGTACGGTGACGTTGAAGCCAGCCTGATGCAGGTGATCCTGGAAACGACGGATCGCATTGTTGCTCGGGCGCTCGTAGCCGGAATGCGGGAACGGGTTGAACGGAATGAGGTTGACCTTGCAGGGCACGTTCTTGAGCAACTCGACCATTTCCACGGCATGCTCGAGCTGGTCGTTGACGTCCTTGAGCAGGGTGTACTCGATAGTCAGCACGCGCTTCTCGCCCAGCTGCGACATGTAGCGCTGGCACGACTCGAGCAGCATCTTGAGCGGGTACTTCTTGTTGATCGGCACCAACTGGTTGCGCAACGCGTCGTTGGGCGCGTGCAGCGACAGGGCCAGGGAGACGTCGATGTGATCGGCGAGCACGTCGATCATGGGCACGACACCCGAGGTCGACAGGGTGACCCGGCGTTTGGAGATGCCATAGCCCAGGTCATCCATCATCAGGCGCATGGCCGCGATGACGTTGTCGAAGTTCAGCAGCGGCTCGCCCATGCCCATCATCACCACGTTGGTGATGGCACGGTCGACGGTCGCCGGGACGCTGCCGAAGGATTTGTTGGCAATCCACACCTGGCCAATGACTTCGGCGGCGGTGAGGTTGCTGTTGAAGCCTTGTTTGCCGGTGGAGCAGAAACTGCAATCCAGCGCACAGCCCGCCTGGGACGACACACACAAGGTGCCACGCTTGCCCTGGGGGATGTACACGGTCTCGACGCAGCTGCCGGACGCCACGCGCACCACCCACTTGCGGGTGCCGTCGGTGGAAATGTCCTCGCTGACCACTTCGGGGCCGCGGATCTCGGCACAGGCCTTGAGCTTTTCGCGCAGGGCCTTGCCGACGTTGGTCATGGCATCGAAATCGTCCACGCCAAAATGGTGAATCCACTTCATGACCTGACCGGCACGAAAGCGCTTCTCCCCGATCGAGTCGAAGAACTGTTCCATTTCCGGTTGAGTCAGACCCAACAGGTTCGTCTTGCCAGTCATATCAGTCATGGGTTCACCTTCACTCGTTGGCCGTGGCTTAGCGAGTGGTTACTTCGGTAGTAGCGAAGAAGTATGCGATTTCGCGGGCAGCAGCGGCTTCGGAGTCCGAACCGTGGACGGCGTTGGCGTCGATGGATTCGGCGAAGTCGGCACGGATGGTACCGGCAGCAGCTTCTTTAGGGTTGGTAGCACCCATCAGTTCGCGGTTCAGAGCGATGGCGTTTTCACCTTCCAGAACCTGGACGACGACCGGGCCGGAAGTCATGAAGGCAACCAGCTCACCGAAGAAGCCACGAGCGCTGTGTTCGGCGTAGAAGCCTTCGGCTTCGGCTTTGGACAGTTGCTTGAGTTTCGAGGCAACGACGCGCAGGCCGGCTTTTTCGAAACGAGTGGTGATCTCGCCGATGACGTTCTTGGCGACGGCGTCGGGCTTGATGATGGAGAAAGTACGTTGAACAGCCATGTGAAACTCCAGAAACAGTGATTGAAGCGAAAAATTAAACCCGCGAATTATACGCGGGTTCCGGGGTATTGCCTAACCTGCAAATCGATCAGTCCTTTTCGGCAGCCCAGAGGGTCTGCACCGCCTCGAGCACCTTCTCGCCGACGCGACCGGAGGCGTCGTCGAAATCGGGCAGCGCCTTGATCATCTGCTGCAGGCGGGTGAAGCCGATCGAATACGGATCGAGTTCCGGATGCCGTTCTTCCAGCTCCTCGGCGATCCGCTGTACATCATTCCAACCATAGCTCATGACGATTCCTCGGTCAGTGCGGCGCTTCGGCGGCGTGATTGAGCGAGTACTTGGGAATCTCGACGGTGATGTCCTGGGTGCCGACCTTGGCCTGGCAGCTCAGGCGCGACGTCGGCTCAAGGCCCCAAGCGCGATCGAGGAAATCCTCTTCCAGCTCGTCGGCTTCTTCCAGCGTGTCGAAACCGGCACGGATCACGCAATGGCAGGTGGTGCAGGCGCACACGCCGCCACAGGCACTCTCGATCTCGATGTGATGATCGTGGGCAACGTCGAGCAGCGACCGGCCAGTTTCAGCTTCGACCACCATGCCGTCCGGGCAATGCTCGGCGTGGGGCAGAAAAGTCACCTTCGGCATCAGTTATTCCTCAATTTCATTCAGGTTGCGCCCTGACAGGGCGTCTTTCACGGCATTGTTCATACGACGCGCGGCGAAGGCATCGGTCACCTGCGACAGCAGCTTGGTCTGCTGTTCGATGGCCGGACCGTCGTCGCCCTTCACCCGCGCGCGCAACTCGTCCATCTGCAGGCCGATCACCATGCGCTCTTCGTCGTCGAGCAGACGCTCGCCATCGGCGTCCAGCGCGGCCTGTACCGCTTCGAGCAGACGCTCGCCGTCGACCTGGTGCTCGCGCAGCTGGCGAGCGACCTTGTCGTCACCGGCGTACTGGAAGGAATCGGTGAGCATCCTGGCGACCTCGCCATCGGTCAGGCCATAGGAGGGCTTGACCTGAATGCTCGCTTCCACGCCAGAGCCCAGCTCGCGCGCGGACACACTGAGCAGGCCATCGGCATCGACCTGAAAGGTCACACGGATCTTCGCCGCGCCGGCCACCATGGCTGGGATGCCACGCAGCTCGAAACGGGCCAGCGACCGGCAGTCGCTGATCAGCTCGCGCTCACCCTGCAGAACGTGCACGAGCAAGGCCGACTGGCCGTCCTTGTAGGTGGTGAAATCCTGGGCACGCGCAACGGGAATGGTGGTGTTGCGCGGAATCACCTTCTCCATCAGCCCGCCCATGGTTTCCAACCCCAGGGACAGCGGGATGACGTCCAGCAGCAACAGCTCGCCGCCGTCGCGCTTGTTGCCGGCCAGGGTATCGGCCTGGATGGCCGCACCGATGGCCACCACCTGATCGGGGTCGATGTCGGTCAACGGCTGGCGCCCGAACAGCTCGCCGACCGCTTCACGTACCCGCGGCACGCGGGTAGAGCCACCGACCATGACCACGGCAAGGATCTCGTCGATCTCGATGCTGGCGTCACGCACGGCGCGTCGGCAGGCCTTGAGGCTGCGCGCGATCATGGGTTCGATCAGCGCCTGGAAGGCGTCGCGCGTGAGCTCCGCACTCCAGGTGCCGTATTCGATGGTGGCGCTGTACGACTGGCTCAGGGCTTCCTTGGCAGCGCACGCCGCCTGCAGCAGCTGGCGCTGGGCACCGGGGTCGAGGTTGGCGGATACGCCCGCCTGCTCGACGATCCAGCCTGCGATGGCATGATCGAAATCGTCGCCACCCAGCGCGCTGTCGCCGCCGGTGGCCAGCACTTCGAAGACCCCGCCGGTCAGGCGCAGGATGGAGATATCGAAAGTGCCACCGCCCAGGTCGTAGATCGCCACCAGCCCTTCGGCGTGCTGATCCAGGCCATAGGCGACGGCAGCGGCCGTCGGCTCGTTGAGCAGGCGCAGCACGTTCAGCCCGGCCAGGCGCGCGGCGTCCTTGGTGGCTTGCCGCTGGGCGTCATCGAAATAGGCGGGAACGGTGATCACCGCCCCGACCAGGTCGCCGCCCAAGACGTCTTCGGCGCGCTGGCGCAGGGCCTTGAGAATATCGGCAGACACTTCCACCGGGCTTTTCGGCCCTTGGACGGTCTGGATGAACGGCATGTGCGACTCGCCACCGACGAAGCGGTAGGGCAATTGCTCGCCCAGCTGCTTGACGTCGGCCAGGCCACGGCCCATCAGGCGCTTGACCGAGAGCACGGTGTTGAAAGGGTCGCTGGCGGCGGCAGCCTTGGCAGCCGCTCCGACCTCGACACGATCGGCGTGATAGCGAACGGCAGACGGCAGGATGACCTGCCCGTCTGCGTCTGCCAGGGGTTCGGATAGACCGCTGCGCAGCGCAGCGACCAGCGAATTGGTAGTGCCCAGGTCGATCCCCACGGCCAGACGACGCTGGTGTGGTTGAGGACTCTGGCCAGGTTCGGCGATCTGCAGTAGGGCCATGCTTATCAGGTCAGGAATTCAGGCGTGTGGCCGTAGCGACACTGGGTTAATCGTCGAGGCGCTCTTCGAGCTGGCGCACTTCATAGGAAAGCTTGTCGAGAAACTGCATGCGCCGCATCAGGCGTTCGGCCTGTTCGCGTTGCGCCGCGTCATCCCAACAGGCAGCGAAGCTGTCTTCGAGTTCAGCCTGCGCGGCCTTGACCCGCCGCTTGAAGGCGGCCACACCGGGCAAGTCGGCGCTGTCCTGCAGGTCTTCGAGCTCTTCGCGCCACTGCATCTGCTGCAGAAGAAAGTCGGGGTCATGGACCGTGACTTCCTGCGGTACTTCCTGCCCACCGATGGACAGCAGGTAACGCGCACGCTTGGGCGCAGCCTTCAGGGTCTGGTAGGCATCGTTCAAACCCGCGGACTTTTCCAGCGCCTGGCGCTGCTCGCGCTCGGGAGCGTCGGCAAAGCGATCGGGGTGGACTTCACGGGCCAACTCGCGGTAGCGGGTAGCCAGCTGGTCGAGATCCAGGCGAAAGCCGGGCTTGAGGTCGAACAGGGCGAAATGACAAGGAGTACCCACGGTCAGCCTCAGATATTGAAGCTTTCGCCGCAGCCACATTCGCCGCGTACGTTGGGGTTGTTGAACTTGAAGCCTTCGTTCAACCCTTCCTTGACGAAATCGAGTTCGGTACCGTCCAGGTAGACCAGGCTCTTGGGATCGATGATCACCTTGACGCCATGGTTCTCGAAGACCTTGTCTTCGCTGCCGGCTTCATCGACGAACTCCAGCACGTAGGCCAACCCCGAGCAACCGGTGGTGCGTACGCCCAAACGAATGCCGTCACCCTTGCCACGCCCTGCCAGGGAGCGGCGAACGTGATTGGCGGCGGCTTCTGTCATGCTGATGGCCATCGTGACTCCTTACCTGCAAACGGTTGCGCGCGAGCGGTCACCCGCACCGCGCTGTATCGAACCTGCGACTATGTCCAGCTTCGCTCTGACTCAGAGCAGACCTTTCTTCTGCTTGTAGTCGCGTACGGCCGCCTTGATGGCGTCCTCGGCGAGCACCGAGCAGTGGATCTTCACCGGCGGCAACGCCAGTTCTTCGGCCAGCTGGGTGTTCTTGATGGTCTCGGCTTCGTCCAGGGTCTTGCCCTTCATCCACTCGGTGGCGAGGGAGCTGGAAGCGATGGCCGAACCGCAGCCGTAGGTCTTGAACTTGGCATCTTCGATGATGCCCTGCTCGTTGACGCGGATCTGCAGACGCATCACATCGCCGCACGCCGGAGCGCCGACCATGCCAGTGCCGACATCGGCATCTTCGGCGTCCATCTTGCCCACGTTACGTGGGTTTTCGTAGTGGTCGATGACCTTTTCACTGTAAGCCATGATATTGATCCTTACTGAAACTCATCAGGTAAGCCGCTCTTGCCGGCAGCTACTTAGTGCGCCGCCCACTCGATCTTCGAGATATCGACACCGTCTTTGTACATGTCCCACAGCGGCGACAACGCGCGCAGCTTGGTGACGGCCTCGCAGACTTTCTGCGCGGCGTAATCGACTTCTTCCTCGGTGGTGAAGCGACCGAAGGTGAAACGAATGGAGCTGTGTGCCAGCTCGTCGTTGCGGCCCAGGGCGCGCAGCACGTACGAGGGCTCGAGCGAGGCCGAGGTGCACGCGGAACCGGAAGACACTGCCAGGTCCTTGAGGGCCATGATCAGCGACTCGCCTTCGACATAGTTGAAGGACAGGTTCAGGTTGTGCGGTACGCGGGCAGTCAGGCTACCGTTGACGTACAGCTCTTCCAGGTTTTCGACCTGCTGGTAGAACCGGTCGCTGAGGGCCTTGATGCGTGCGTTCTCGTCCGCCATGGTTTCCTTGGCGATACGGAAGGCTTCACCCATGCCGACGATCTGGTGCGTGGCCAGGGTGCCCGAACGCATGCCGCGCTCGTGACCACCGCCGTGCATGGCAGCTTCCAGACGAACGCGCGGCTTGCGGCTGACGTACAGCGCGCCGATACCCTTGGGGCCGTAGGTCTTGTGTGCCGAGAACGACATCAGGTCGACCTTGAGCGCGGCCAGGTCGATGTCGACCTTGCCGGTGGACTGCGCAGCATCGACATGGAACAGCACGCCGCGCGAACGGGTCAGTTCGCCGATGGCCGCGATGTCGTTGATCACGCCGATCTCGTTGTTCACGTGGATGACCGAAACCAGGATGGTGTCGTCGCGCATCACCGCTTCGATCATGGCCGGGGTGACCAGGCCATCGGTGCCGGGCTCGAGGTAGGTGACGTCGAAGCCTTCACGCTCGAGCTGGCGGGTGGTGTCCAGCACCGCCTTGTGCTCGATCTTGGTGGTGATGATGTGCTTGCCCTTGGTCTGGTAGAAGTGCGCCACACCTTTGATCGCGAGGTTGTCGGACTCGGTGGCACCGCTGGTCCAGACGATTTCGCGCGGGTCGGCACCGACCAGGTCGGCCACTTGGCGACGGGCGTTTTCGACGGCTTCTTCGGCTTTCCAGCCGAACACGTGCGAACGGGAAGCCGGGTTACCGAAGTTCCCGTCCATCTGCAGGCATTCGATCATCTTCTGTGCAACGCGTGGATCCACTGGCGTGGTCGCGGAGTAATCGAGGTAAATCGGCAACTTCATTGGTATCTCCTATCAGGCGGCTAACCTGGCTTTCTCATTCGACGGCAGACGTTTCGATCTTGTCCAGGCGTTGCGTGCGGCCGTTGCTGTTGCAACGGCGCAGGTCCTGGCGCTGGGCGACTTCTTGCACTTCACGGCGAGTGACAAGGTCGGACAGACTGATGCCGCTCAAAAATTCATGGATCTGCTGGCTGAGGTCGCACCACAGGTGATGGGTCAGGCAGGTGTCTCCGGCGTGGCAATCACCCAGGCCCTGGCACTTGGTGGCGTCGACCGATTCGTTGACCGCGTCGATGACCTGTGCAACCTGGATGCCTTCCATTTCGCGGGAAAGCTGGTAACCACCGCCCGGGCCGCGCACGCTGGACACCAGGTTGCCCCGGCGCAGCTTGGCGAACAGTTGCTCCAGGTAGGACAGCGAAATGCCCTGGCGCTCGGAGATGTCGGCCAATGAGACCGGCCCACGCTGCGCGTGCAATGCCAGGTCAAGCATGGCAGTGACGGCGTATCGGCCTTTAGTTGTCAGTCGCATGGCTATTACCACGGGTTCTCGGAATAGGTTCGATCATCCTATTTCCGAGTAAATTTGTCAACTATAAGTCCTACTGAATTACTAGGACTTGAGTGCAAAAACGGCGGCGCAATGATAGCAGACTAATGATGCAGGAGGGAGAACCCCATCGTGCGCACTCCCCCCGCAGGAGCGGCCATCGGCCGCGAAATGGATGCCGCGGTGGATCTGCCAGACCGAGATGCGCCTTTCGCGGCCATGGACCGCTCCTACGGGGGTGTCGAGGCACGCGTAGGAGCGGTCATCGGCCGCGAAATGGGCGCCGCGGTGGATCTGCTGGACCGCGGTGCGCCTTTCGCGGCCATGGACCGCTCCTACGGGGTATCGAGGCACGCGTAGGAGCGGTCATCGGCCGCGAAACGGACACCGCGGTGGATCTGATGGATCAGGGATTGGCCTTGCGCTCCGCACCCTGCACGCATTCGAAATCCTCGTCACGCAGGGGCGGCAGGTCCTTGGCACGGTAGTCGCTGCCCAACTGGTTGAGCGCGCCACACATGCCCTCGAGGCGCCCATCCACTGCATGCAGGTGATCGAGCAGTTGGCCGATGGCCCTGGCCACCGGGTCCGGCATATCTTCCCCACCGACACCGTAGGCATCGAAGCCGATCTTCTCGGCCATGGCCTTGCGCCGCGCATCGAGCTGGTCGTCGCTCTTGACGATGATCTTGCCCGGGATCCCCACCACGGTCGCGCCGGGCGGCACCTCCTTGGTCACCACCGCATTGGAGCCGACCTTGGCCCCGGCGCCCACGGTGAACGGCCCGAGCACCTTGGCGCCCGCCCCTACCACCACGCCGTCGGCCAGGGTTGGATGGCGCTTGCCTTTGTTCCAACTGGTACCGCCCAGGGTCACGCCCTGATAGATCGTCACATCGTCGCCGATCTCGGCCGTCTCGCCGATCACGATGCCCATGCCGTGATCGATGAAAAACCGCCGGCCCACCGTGGCGCCCGGATGAATTTCGATCCCGGTCATCCAGCGACCGAAATTCGACACCACCCGCGCCAGCCATTTCAGATCCCGCTTCCACAAGGCATGGGCCGCCCGATGCAGCCAGATGGCGTGCATGCCGGGGTAGCAGGTCAATACCTCGAACGCATTGCGCGCAGCCGGATCGCGATGAAAAACACTCTGGATATCTTCCCGCAGACGTTCGAACATTTACTGATCCTTGCGCTTATGCGGCTCGCCCCGAGCGACCTTCTGGGTCTCGGTGAGAATGCCGCGCAAAATACTCATTTCCGACTTGTTCACGGCGCTGCGGCCAAACAGCCGACGCAGGCGCGCCATCAAATGCCGCGGTTTTTCCGGGTCGAGAAAGGCGATATCGACCAGCGTGTCCTGCAGATGGCCATAGAAGCGCTCCATCTCGTCGCTGGTCGCCAGCTCTTCGGCCTTCTCCACGGCAGCCGCCGGCCGCTTGCCCGCCAGCCAGGCCATGCGCACCTCATAGCCGAGCACCTGCACAGCAGCCGCCAGGTTCAGCGAGCTGAAATCGGGGTTGGACGGGATGTGCACATGGAAATGACAGCGTTGCAGCTCGTCGTTGGTCAAGCCCGCATGCTCGCGGCCGAACACCAGCGCGATCTGCTTGCCCTGCCCCGCTTCGTCGATGACTTTTTCGCCGCATTCACGGGGATCCACCAAGGGCCAGGGCAGGCTGCGGTCGCGGGCGCTGGTACCCAACACCACCGTGCAGCCCACCAGTGCCTCTTCCAGCGTGGCGACCACCTGGGCGTTTTCCAGCACGTCGCTGGCACCCGAGGCGCGCGCCTCGGCTTCGGGCGACGGAAAATCGCGGGGCTCGACCAGCACCAGCCGCGACAGGCCCATGTTCTTCATGGCGCGCGCCGCTCCACCGATGTTGCCGGGATGGCTGGTATTGACCAGGACGACTCGGATGTTATCCAGCACGGCTAGGGCTCTGTGTCGGGGAAAGGGCGGCAAATATTACAGAAGGCCTATAACTAAGGCTATGTCCCTCTTCTTGTCCACGACTTTTCTGCTAGAATGCGCGGCTTTCTTTAACGACCTAGGTGAAACGTCCATGCAGCCCATGCTGAATATCGCGCTGCGCGCCGCCCGCAGCGCCAGTGAATTGATCTTCCGCTCCATCGAGCGCCTGGATACCATCAAGGTCGACGAGAAAGATGCCAAGGACTACGTGTCCGAAGTCGATCGCGCCGCCGAACAGAAAATCATCGACGCCCTGCGCAAGGCCTATCCAACCCACGGCATCCGTGGCGAAGAAACCGGCTTCCACGCCGGCAGCGGCGAAGGCGAAGACTACCTGTGGATCATCGACCCACTGGACGGCACCACCAACTTCCTGCGCGGCGTCCCGCATTTCGCCGTCAGCATCGCCTGCAAATACCGCGGTCGCCTGGAGCACGCGGTGGTTCTGGACCCGGTGCGCCAGGAAGAATTCACCGCCAGCCGTGGCCGTGGCGCCCAACTCAACGGTCGCCGCCTGCGTGTCAGCGGTCGCACCAGCCTGGACGGCGCCTTGCTGGGCACCGGCTTTCCGTTCCGTGACAACCAGATGGACAACCTCGACAACTACCTGGGCATGTTCCGCAGCCTGGTGGGCCAGACCGCCGGCATCCGCCGCGCCGGCTCCGCCAGCCTGGATCTGGCCTACGTCGCCGCGGGCCGCTTCGACGCATTCTGGGAGTCGGGTCTGTCGGAATGGGACATGGCTGCGGGCGTGCTGCTGATTCAGGAAGCAGGCGGTCTGGTGAGCGATTTCACCGGCGGCCACAACTTCCTCGAAAACGGCCACATCGTGGCCGGCAACACCAAGTGCTTCAAGGCGGTGCTGACCGCCATCCAGCCGCACCTGCCGGCTTCGCTCAAGCGCTGAGCGCCGAGCGCCGACGCGACAAGCGCCGCGACGAAAAAAGCACCCTGATGGGTGCTTTTTTCATGCCCGAGATTCACGCCAACACGGACTATTCTTCGCAGGCAAAGGCCAGTATTCGACCCAGCATCTCGTCGCAGCCAGCCAGTTGCGCGATGCTGACGAACTCATCGGGCTTGTGCCCCTGCGCCATGCTGCCCGGCCCGCACACCACCGTGGCGATACCTGCCTGATCGAACAGCCCGCCTTCGGTGCCGAACGCCACTGTGGAGAACGCCCGCGAACCGCTGAACCGTGCGATCCAGCCAGCGGCCTCGCTGGCATGGCTCACGTCCAGGCCCGGATAGCTGGACAACTCGCTGAAGCGAATGGCGCTCTGGCCACCGACCGCCTGCATGGCCGGCAGCAACGTGTGCTCAGCGTAACGTTGCAGGGCCTGGGTCAACTGTCGCGGATCCTCGGCGGGCAGCGAGCGCACCTCGAAATCGAAACGGCAATGCTGGGGTACGATGTTGAGCGCCGTACCGCCCGCGATCATCCCCACCTGCACCGTGGAAAACGGCGGATCGAAGCGCTCGTTGCGTGCATCCGGGGTTTGCAGCGCCTCACCCAGCCGTCCCAGTTCGGCAATCAGCCGCGCGGCGTACTCGATGGCATTGACCCCGCTCGGCGCATGGGCCGAGTGACAAGCCAACCCCTCTACCTCGCAACGCATCGCCAGCTTGCCCTTGTGGCCGAGCACGGGCGCCAGTTCGGTCGGTTCGCCGATCACGCACAACATCGGCTGCACCGGCCGGTGACGTAACGCTTCGAGCAGCGAGCGCACGCCCAGGCAGCCGACTTCCTCATCGTAGGACAGCGCAATGTGCAGCGGCCTGCGCAGGGGTGCCTCGACCCATGCCGGCACCTGCGCCAGTACGCAGGCGATGTAGCCTTTCATGTCGGCCGTGCCGCGGCCATACAGGCGCCCATCCGCCTCGCTCAGCTGGAACGGCGGATGGGTCCAAGCCTGGCCGTCTACCGGCACCACATCGGTATGGCTCGACAGGACGATGCCCGGCACATGGTCAGGGCCGATGCTGGCGAACAGATTGGCCTTGCTGCGAGCCTCGTTGTAGATCAGCTCGCTGCTCACGCCGTACTCTGCCAGGTAGCCCTGAACGAATTCGATCAGCGCCAGGTTCGACTCGCGACTGGTGGTGTCGAAGGCCACCAACTGCGCCAGCAGATCACGGCTGGCGCTCATCGGGCGTCTCCCGGCACGCCGTAACCCGGCGCCACCGCCGGATTCAAAGCGCGGTCGAGATAGTCCTGCATCTGCGGTCGATAGGCCTGCCACAGCTGCTGCAACTCACCCAAAGGATCATGCTCGGCCCAGTCCACTCGCAGGTCGACGACGGGCCACGGCAGCTCACCTACTACTTTCAGCGCCGCAGAGTGCACCGGCCCGGCTTCGCCACCGGCGGCCAGCCCGGCCAGCATGGCATGCAGCAAGCGCTCGGCCAGGTGCCCGGAGGCCTCTTGGAACGCCTCGACCAAAGCGTCGACCACCGCGGTGGCGGCCAGCATGTTGCCTGCCGCTACGCAGTGTTCACCGCTGCGCGCATGGTGAATGCCCAAGGTCTGGCTACCACTGACATGGGCGCTGCGCCCCTGCGCATCGATGGCGATGATCTGCCGGTACTCACCGAAACCGTCGCGGCCCAGCACCTGCCGCAACGCCTCGGCAGGCGACACCTGCTGTTCGAGCAGCACAAGCGTCTGCGGGCCGAGGGCTGGCAGGGTGATGTTCTGTGACGACACCGCCCCCACACCGGCCAGCAGCCACGGGCAGCGGGCGCCCACGGCGATGCTCGAAGAACTGATGGCGATGCCCAACTGGCCGGTTTCGGCGCAGCGTGCCGCAATGGAAAAGGTCATGGCAGGGAACTCCTCATTCCGGGATGACGGCGATCACGTCGATTTCCATCAACCACTGCGGTTGGCCGAGGGCCGACACCACCAGGCCCGTGGAAATCGGGAAGACTCCCTTGAGCCAGCGGCCGACGACGTGATAGACCGGCTCGCGATAGCGCGGATCGATGATGTAGGTAGTGGTCTTGACGATATGCGACAGGTCGCTGCCCGCCTCTTCCAGCAACTGCTTGACGTTTTTCATGGCCTGCTCGGCCTGCGCGGCCGGGTCACCGAGCCCCACGAGGTTGCCGTCGAAATCGGTGCCCACCTGGCCACGCACATAGACGGTATTGCCGGCCCGGACAGCTTGGCACAGGTCATTGTCCAGGCTCTGGTTGGGGTAGGTGTCCTTGGTGTTGAACATCCGAATGCGGGTATGGGTAACCATGAACGAAACTCCTTGGCGTAGGCGTCGAGGTGACGCCACACAGTAGTGATCAACAGCTGCGATCAAGCGTTGGCGCGCAACGCGGCGGGCAAGTCCGCGGCCGACCTGGATTCGTCGTAGGCGCGGTATTTGCGCTGGGTGGCGATCTGGTCGGCGACATGCCGGGCGTCGTGCCATACGCCCCAGATAAACGCCGAACCGCGTCGCGACAACCATGGCAGACCGACGAAATAGATGCCTTGTTCGCTGCTCACGCCGCGCTGGTGACGCGGCTTGCCGTTGGCGTGGAAGGCGTCCACCTGCAGCCAGCTGTAGTCTTGCGAATAACCGGTGGCCCAGATGATCGTGGCCACGCCCGCCTCGGCCAGGTCCAGCGCCTGCAGCGGCTGGGCGATGCACGCCGCGTCGGCTACGCGCTCGCGGGCAGTGGGTTCCAGGGGCAAGTCCAGGCCGTTGCGCTCGGCATAGGCATCGGCCGCATCGAGCAGGGCCAGATAGTTCTCGTCACCCCGGTCGAGGTTGTCGTTCAGGTCCTGGGCAAAGGTGACGGTGCCATCGGCAAAACGCTCGGTCAGGCCGACCAGCACCATCCCGGCTTGCGCCAAGCGACGAAAGTCCACGGTATGCCCGCCACGGGCGCCACTGACGGCAATGGTGACGTGCTCGCGGCCCGCCTGCACGGTCTCGCTGTCCCACAGCCCGAGCACACCCAGCCACCAGCAGAAATCCCGCCCGCGGTAAGCGCGTGGCGGCCGGTCGTGCGGCCCAACCGACAGGTAGACCTTGCGCCCTGCGCGCAGCAGCTCCTCGGCGATCTGCACCCCGGATGACCCCGCACCGACCACCAGCACCGCGCCTGCGGGCAATTGCTCGGGGTTGAAATAGTGCGCCGAATGGATCTGGTGAAGCGCTGAATCAGTGGGCGCGATGGCCGGGATGACCGGTTTCTGGAACGGCCCGGTGGCCGACACCAGGTGCTTGACCGAATAGGTGCCCGCGCTGGTTTCCACGGTGAAGCCGGCGCGACCGACGTTGCGCGTCACTCGCTTGACCTCCACACCGGTCTTGATCGGCGCGTCGAATGTGCGGGCATAGGCTTCGAAATAATCGGCCACCTGCTCCTTGCCGGCGAAGCCATCCGGGTCCATGTCGAATTCCAGGCCGGGGAACCGATCGTGCCAGGCCGGGCCGTTGGCCACCAGTGAGTCCCAACGGCCCGAGCGCCAGGCTTCGGCGATGCGAGCCCGCTCCAGTACCAGGTGAGGGATGCCCAGACGGCTCAGGTGCTCGCTCATGGCCACCCCGGCCTGTCCAGCACCCACTACCAGGGTGTCTATTTCGGTGATCTGTTGGTTCATCTTGGCATCCTTCGGCAGGCCGTCAGGGCTTGCCGCTGTCTTCATGAAAATTCGAAAGCCGGGCACACGGCGTCCTGCGGCACCCGCGAGGCTGTGCAGAGCGCTCAGTGGATGTCGGGTGCTCAGTCCACCAGCGAGGGATCCGCCTGAATCATCAGGTACTTCATTTCTTCGAAATGGCGCTGGGAAAAATCGCTGATTTTCTCCCAGTCCCGCGCGGTCTTTTCCGCCACTTCATCAGCCAGCACCTTGAGCGGCTGGCCGGTCGACCAGGCGGTTACCAAAATCTGGCAGGCGCGCTCCAGGGTCCAGATGTCATCGAACGCCTCACCCACCGTGGGGGCAGTGACGATGACACCATGGTTGCCCATCAGCAGCCGGCTCTTGTCCTGCAGCAGGCTGGCCAGGCGCGCGCCCTCGGCGCTGGTATCGGCCATGCCGCCATACAGTTCATCCACCGCGACGCGGTTGAAATAGCGCGCCGTGTTCTGGTCGACCGGCACGATCCTGGGCTGCGCCAGGCAGGCCACGGCGGTGGTATAGACCGGATGCAGATGCAGCACCACACGGGCATCGGGCAGGCGTTGGTGAACCTGGCCGTGGATCGACCAGGCAGTGGCATCCACGTCCGGGCGCTGGGCGGCTTCGGCATCGTCGGCATCGAGCAGCAACAGATCGCTGGCCCGCAGGCGGGAAAAATGCACCCATTTGGGGTTGAGCAGAAACTGCTTGCCGTCGGCGCTGATGGCCGCACTGAAATGGTTGGCGACCGCCTCATGCATGCCCAGGTGGGCGATGATACGGAACGTCGCCGCCAGGTCGACGCGCGTCTGTTCTTCGAAACTCAGGGCCATGGCGCTGGGCACTCCGTTGGCACGTACCCGCGACGATCCACGGGCACTGTTGGCTGATCTTGATGCGCGATATCAGGGCTTGGGCATCAATGTGGCGATGTCATCGGCAGTCGGCGCCTGGAACTTGTACTTGGCCAGCAAGGCGGCGTACTCAGGGGTCTTGCTGTACTTTTCCAGGCCTTCGACGAGCGCGTTTCTGACGGCATCGTTGCCCTTCTTCACGCCGAAGCCGTTGAGCACCGGGTAGATCAGGGTCTGCGAGGAAATCACCACGCGGTTGCCCAGCTTGTCGACCACACCACGGGCGACCGCCGCATCGGTGATCTGCGCCTCGACTGCGTGCGCCAGCATGGCCTGGGTTGCCTGTGGATCGGTGCCGTACTCGCTGATGGCAATCGGCTGCAGGCCATTCTTCACGCAATATTCGGCAGACAGCTTCTGCAACTGCTGCAGCCAGGACGTGGCACCCATGGAGCCGATCTTGTGGCCGCAGAACTCTTCGGGCGTCTTGGGCTGATAGTCACTGCCCTTCACCGCAAGTATCGACTCGCCACTCTTCAGGTAAGGGACCATGTCGATCACCTTCAGGCGGTCGGCGGTGATGTACATCGACGAGTTGGTGATATCGAACCGTCCGGCCTGCAGTCCGCTGATCAGGTTGGGAAAGCGCGTGTCGATGTTTCCCGCAGTCATGCCCATGACCTTGGCCAGACCGTCGAGAAATTCGATATCGAAGCCGGCGGGTTTGTTCTTCTCCATGTACTCGTAGGGGAAGAACGTCATATCGGAACCGGCGACGATCTTGCCGGGCTGCTGGAACGCCGAAGCGCTCAACGAGCTGGCAGCCAGGACGGCGCCGAACACGGCCATGGCAACGGGGCGGACGATCAGGCTTGGCAATTTCATGGGGTATTCCTCGCAGTCAATGGAGTCAGGCAGTCGTCAGGTCGGTACCGGCCTGCTGGACGAAAAACGATGCACCCTTGGGTTTCTGGGGCAGGCGAACGTGGTGATCGGTGCTGCGCACCAGGCCACTCTCGCGCCCGGTCACCAGGCGCCCGGCGTGCTCGCTGGGCAGCGGGTTGTCGGCCAGCGGCAAAGCGTCCTCGGCGGCGTAGACGCTGATGAACAGGGTTCGCGGATCTTCGGTGTGGTTGGGGCTTGAGGCATGCAGCAGACGGGTGTGCATGAAGCACACCGAACCGGGCGGACCGAAGCAGGCCACCGGTGCCTGGCAGTGCTCATCGACCACGGCATCGGCCACCGCACCGGTAAAGCGCTCGTCGTGCCAGTGCGACCACAGCGGGCCCGTGTGGCTGCCGGGGATGACCTTGAGCGGGCCGTTCTGCGGGGTCACTTCGCTGATCATCAACAGCGCCGTCACCAGGTCATCGTTGCTGTGCGGGGTGAACAGGAAATCCTGGTGCCATTTCACCTGGGTGGCGGTGTGCGGCAGCTTGGAGTTGATCTTGCTGTGGTGGAAGCGCGTACCGGCGCCGCCGATCAGCTGTCCGGCAATCTCGGCCATGCGCGAGGCGAAGGCGGCCTGACGATACGCCGGCGAAATCTCGGTGGGCGAGGCCACGCGGCGCAGCGAAGGATGGTCCGCGCGGTGATCGCTTTCCACATCGAAGCGAGGGCGCCCATCCAGTGTTTCACCCCAGGCCAGGGACTGGCTGCGGCTGTCCTGAACCCACTGGTCGAAGTCCTGTTGCAGCGCGGCGACTTCAGGCGCAGCCAGCACGTCCTCCACGACCAGAAAGCCATCTTGATGAAACCGGTCTATCTGCCATTGCTCGATCATGTTTGCTACTCGCACCAGTTAGGTTGGATTCAAGCCAACGAGACATCTTTGAGGAACGCTTCCACCCGCGGGTTGTGCCCGCTACGCAGCGCCTGCGGACTGTCATCGCAGACCACGCGGCCCTTCTCCATGAAGACGATGCGATCGGAAACCTTGAAGGCGAAATTCATTTCGTGGGTCACGATGATCATGGTGATGCCTTCGCTGGCCAGCGCTTCGATGACCTGCAACACCTCGTTGACCTTCTCCGGGTCGAGCGCCGAGGTGGGTTCGTCGAACAGCATGATCTGTGGGCGCATCATCAGTGCGCGAGCAATCGCCACGCGTTGCTGTTGGCCACCGGACAACTGATGCGGGTACTTCCAGGCATGGTCGAGCATGCCGACCTTGTGCAGCAGGGCGTAGGCCTGCTGCCGGAGATCGGCCAGCGGCGCCAGGCGGTGATAACGCGGGGCCATGAGCAGGTTGTTGAGCACGGTCATGTGCGGGAACAGGTTGAAGCTCTGGAACACCATGCCGATGTTCAGGCGATGCTCGGCGTGTTCTACATAGCGCTGCGGTTGTGCGCCCTGTCGGTCCAGGTGAATGAACGGCTTGCCGTTGATCTTGATGTCACCGTTGTCGATCTGCTCCAGCCCGTTGAGCAGGCGAATCAGCGTGGTCTTGCCCGAGCCCGAAGGGCCGATGACCGACACCACTTCACCCGGCTGGATCTGCAAGCTCACCGCGCCCAGTACTTCGACGTCGTTGTAGGCCTTGTGCAGCTTGGTCGCCTGCAGCGCGGGGCCAGTCGAATCGCTGTTGGGCCGCGCCACGGCAGCCTTGTGCTCGGTGGCCAGCCGCAGCACTTCGGCATCGGGCAGGCGCGCGGCCTTGGTCTGGGTCACGTCCAGATAGCGCTCCAGGCGCTTGAGCAGAAAGTCGAACACGGTCACGATCAGCACGTAGAAGAACGCCACTCCGGCCATGGTTTCCATGACCAGGAAGTTCTGCGAGTACAGGCGCTGACCCACCATGAGGATCTCGGTCAACGAGATCACCGACACCAGCGAGCTGAGCTTGACGATGGAGATGAATTCATTGGTGAGCGAAGGCAGCGCCACCCGCAATGCCTGGGGAATGACGATGCGCCATTGCGTGCCCGCAAACCGCAGGCCCAGGGCCCGGGCGGCCTCGCTCTGGCCCTTGGCGATGGACAGCAAGCCACCACGATGGATCTCTGCGACGTAGGCGGTTTCACTGAGCACCAGCGCGATCAGGCCAGCCCAGAACGGGTTGGCCAGCACGGCCGATGTGGACGGCATCGCCTGCGGCAGGTTGTAGACGAATATCAGCAGCACCAACAGCGGCAGACTGCGAAACAGCCAGATATAACCGCGTGCTGGCAGATTGATCAATGGACGGGTGGACTGCTTCGCCAGGGCCAGAACAAAGCCCAGCACGATACTGATGACCCAGGTCAATACACTGAGTTGAATCACGGTCCAGGCCGCCATCCAGAACTCGGTATCGCTGAGCAGACCAAACATGTATTTCCAGTCAAACGTCATCGTCGGCTCGCTCGGCAAGGTCAATAGTGATGGGTGACTTCCTGTCGGATCTGAACTTCGAACGTTGCCCGTTCTGCCCGTCTTGTAACCATCATGATTGATGCCAGGTCGTGCCGAAATTAGTAAATTCGAGCCCCTTGCATAGGAAAAACCTAAGCAGGAGCGGCACGGTTAGTTCGCTACGGAAGACTGCGTACGCTACGCAGTGAAACAACCACGACCTTCGAAAAGCCCGTGCACGGTATTGGCGCGGTGAACTTCCAGTCCGTGCGAACATGGGGCGTTTCGCTGCGCAAAGGCAAACCTGCCTGTATTTGCTGGATGTGCCGGAATGTCGCAGCCAGGAGCGCCCTGGTGAAGCAGGCTGCCGCGCCGTGCCACGGGAACATCCCGCAATGCTGGCGATATGGCCAGGCCAGTACTGGCATGGTCTTCGCACAGCCTTGGCAAAGATAGGTAAAACCTATTCAGCCAGCGCATCGCGGAACAGCGCTGCACAGGAGTCGAACGTGATGCACTTTACCCTGCGGCAACTCAAATACTTCGTGGCTGCCGTAGAACAGGACAGCATTGCCGAAGCGTCCAGACAACTGCATATATCCCAGCCGTCCATCTCGGTTGCCATCAAGAATCTGGAAGAAGCCTTCAACCAACCTTTGTTCGTTCGCCATCATGCCCAGGGTGTTTCACTTACCGCTGGGGGCGGCAGGATCTATGAGAAGGCCAAGGAGTTGTTGCGCCTGTCCCAGGAATTGGAACAGGACTCACGCGCCGAGAATGGCAATGTTTCCGGCACTATTGCCATTGGCTGTTTCGAATCGGCAGCGCCTTTGTACATGCCCAAGTTGGTGGCTGGATTCAAAAGCCTGTACCCGGAAGTTTCCATTCAGTTGTATGACGGCGAACAACATGAATTGATGCATGGCCTGCACCGGGGTCGCTTCGACCTGGCTTTTCTCTACGATCTGGAGCTGGGCACGACCATACATAAACAGGCCCTCAACGCACCGCACAAGCCCTACGCCCTGCTGCCTGTCGAGCATCCCCTGGCACAGCAGCCATCCGTTACCTTGCAGGCCCTGAGCCAGGAGCCGATGATCCTGCTCGACGCCGTCCCCAGTCGCAGCTACTTCATGGATATCTTCACCGAAAAGGGCTATGCGCCAGTGGTCGCCTACAGCTCCCCTTCCATTGAAATGGTGCGCTGCATGGTAGGGCAAGGTCTGGGGTTTTCGGTGCTGGTGACGCGGCCGTGTACGCAGATGACATACGACGGCAAGCTGCTGGCTCATCTGGAGATCGAAGACGATATGCCTGCCTCGACCTTGGTGATGGCGCACCTGCGCAACAACCAGCCAAGTCGGGCGACCCGGCTGTTCATGGAGTACTGTTCAAGTGTGGAGCTGACGCCACCTGGGGCGGCGGCGCCTGCGATCGAGGCAGAGCGAGAGGCTTACTGCCCGGCTTGATTTTCGCCCAGGATCAACTGACCCTGCTTGTTCACAGGGATCTGCGAACCGGGATCACGATCCATGCGCACCTGGCCAACCTTGCCATCGAGCTGGTACTTCACGTTGTAGCCAACGACCTTGTCGCTGATGTCATTGACGGTGTTGCAGCGCGTCTGGGTGGTGGTGTAGGTGTCACGGCCTTGCATGCCTTCCTGCACCTTGTTGCCTGCATAGCCACCGCCGACGGCACCGGCCACGGTCGCGATCTTCTTGCCATTGCCACCGCCGACCTGGTTGCCGAGCAAACCACCTGCCACTGCACCAAGGACGCTGCCAACGATCTGATGCTGGTCCTGAACGGCCTTCTGCCGAGTCACGGTGACGTCCTTGCACACTTCGCGAGGCGTCTTGATCTGCTGCTTGATCGGCTCTGCGGCCAATACGTCAGCGTACTCGGGGCCCTTGTTCACGAGGCTGTAGGTTGCAACGGCACCTCCGGCGGTAACACCGACTGCACCGAGCACTGCACCAATCAGCAACGATTTATTCACTTTGAACCTCCTGACTACAATCATGGCACGAAGCCACGCTTCCATGCCTTGGAGCATAAAAAAAGGCGCGAGTTCAATACTCGCGCCTTTCGGGCCTTGCCGCCGGGACAGTCGAACGTCTTATGGACGGTCGTCGACCTGGTCCTTGGCCACTGGAGGAATCAGATCCTCGCTGCTCAGGTTCAGCCAGATCAGTACCACGTTGGCGATGTAGATCGACGAGTAGGTACCGGCCATCACGCCGATGAACAGCGCCAGCGAGAAGCCCCACAGGTTGTCGCCACCGAAGAACATCAGTGCGGCGATGGCCAGCAAGGTCGACACCGAGGTCGCCACGGTTCGCAGCAGCGTCTGGGTGGTGGAGACGTTGATGTTCTCGATCAAGGACGCCTTGCGCATCACCCGGAAGTTCTCGCGAACCCGGTCGAATACCACGATGGTGTCGTTGAGCGAGTAACCGATGATGGCCAGTACCGCCGCCAGCACTGTCAGGTCGAAGGTGATCTGGAAGAACGACAGCAGGCCGACGGTGACGATCACGTCGTGGATCAACGAGAGGATCGCGCCGACTGCGAACTTCCACTGGAAGCGGAACGCCAGATAGATGAGCACGCCGCCCAGCGCCAGCAGCATGCCGAGGCCGCCCTGGTCGCGCAGTTCTTCACCCACCTGCGGACCGACGAATTCGACGCGCTTGACCGTGGCAGGGTTGTCGCCCCCGACCGTCTGCAGCGCCGCCGCGACCTGGTTGCCCAATTGCGGGTCTTCACCCGGCATGCGCACCAGCAGGTCGGTGGTAGCACCGAAGTTCTGCACCACGGCATCGTGATAACCGGCTTTCACCAGCTCTTCACGCACCAGGCCCAGGTCGGCCGGCTTTTCGTAGGTCAGCTCGATGAGCGTACCGCCGGTGAAGTCCAGCCCGTAGTTCATGCCCTTGTGAAACATGCTGAACAACGCCAGCACGGTAAGGAGCACGGTGATGGCGAACGCAATATTGCGAACGCCCATGAAGTTGATGGTACGTAACATGGCAGCCCCTTAAATCCACAACTTCTTGAAGTCCCGACCGCCGTAGATCAGGTTGACCATTGCGCGGGTCACCATGATGGCCGTGAACATCGAGGTAAAGATCCCGAGGGACATAGTGACGGCGAAGCCCTTGACCGGGCCGGTGCCCATGGCGAAGAGAATGCCGCCGACCAGCAGCGTCGTCAGGTTGGCATCGATGATCGCGGTGTAGGCGCGGTCGAAACCTTCGTGAATGGCGCGCTGGATGCTCATGCCATTGGCGATTTCCTCACGTATGCGCGAGAAGATCAGCACGTTGGCGTCCACCGCCATGCCCATCGTCAGCACGATACCGGCAATGCCCGGCAGCGTCAGGGTTGCCCCCAGCAGCGACATCAGCGCCAGCAGCATGACCATGTTCAAGGCCAGTGCCACGGTGGCGATCACACCGAAGAAGCGGTAGATGGCAATAATGAACAGCGAGACGAACAGCATGCCCCACAGCGATGCATCGACACCCTTGGTGATGTTGTCGGCACCCAGGCTCGGACCAATGGTACGTTCTTCGGCGAAGTACATCGGTGCCGCCAGACCACCGGCACGCAACAGCAGCGCCAGTTCGGATGACTCACCCTGGCCGTTGAGGCCGGTGATGCGGAACTGGCTGCCCAGCGGCGACTGGATGGTCGCCAGGCTGATGATCTTCTTCTCTTCGGTGAAGGTCTGTACCGCAACGTCCTTCTCGACCCCATTGACCGTCTGCTTGACGTAGCGCGTAGTCGGGCGCTGCTCGATGAAGATCACCGCCATGCTGCGGCCAACGTTGCTGCGCGTGGCGCGGCTCATGAGGTCGCCGCCGTGGCCATCGAGCTTGATGTTCACCTGTGGCTGGCCGTGTTCGTCGAAGCTGGCCTGGGCATCGGTAACCTGGTCACCGGTGATGATCAGGCCACGCTCGACTGCCGCGGGAGCACGGTTGCCCTCGCGGAACTCGAAGGTTTCGGTAGTCGCCTTGGAATCATCCGGACCGGCACCGAGACGGAACTCGAGGTTGGCGGTCTTGCCGAGGATACGCTTGGCTTCGGCAGTGTCCTGCACGCCCGGAAGCTCGACCACGATGCGGTTGGCACCCTGGCGCTGGACCAGCGGCTCGGCCACACCCAGCTCGTTGACCCGGTTACGCACCGTGGTCAGGTTCTGCTTGATGGAGTACTCGCGGATCTCCGCGACCTTGGCCTGGGTCATGGCCAGGCGCAGCACCGACAACTCGCTGCGCTCGCTGGCAGTCAGGTCGAAATCGGTGAAACTCTTGCGGATCAGGGCTTGTGCCTGGTCGCGGGTAGCGGTGTCGCTGAAGCCCAGCTGAATGGCGCCATCCTGCTGCGGCAGGCTGCGATAACGCACGCGCTCCTTGCGCAGCAGCGTCTTGACTTCGCCTTCGTAGACTTTCATGCGGGCGTCGAGCGCCTTGTCCATGTCGACTTCGAGCAGGAAGTGCACGCCACCGGACAGGTCGAGGCCCAGCTTCATCGGGCTTGCACCCAGGCTGCGCAACCAGGGCGGCGTGGTCGGAGCCAGGTTCAGGGCCACCACATAGTCATCGCCCAGCGCCTTGCGCACGACATCCTTGGCCGGCAACTGGTCTTCGGCCTTGGTCAGGCGCAGCAGACCACCCTTGCCGTTTTCGGCGAGGCTTGCGGATTTGACCTGGATGCCGGCGGCATTGAGTGCCGTGCCGACGCGATCCAGATCTGCCTGATTGACCTGCAGCGAAGTGCTCGCGCCGCTGACCTGGATGGCCGCGTCATCAGGATAGAGATTAGGTGCGGAATAGATAAAACCGATCGCCAGCACCGCCAGGATCAGTACATATTTCCACAGAGGGTATTTGTTCAGCATCACGCCGCCCGTTCAAGACGCGGGGCGCCTTGCGCGCCCCGACATGGGTAAAAGTCTGCAGCTTAGATCGCTTTGAGCGTGCCTTTGGGCAGGGTCGCGGCGATGGCGCCCTTCTGGATTTTCAGCTCGACGGTGTCGGACACTTCGATGACCACGAAGTCGTCGGTGACCTTGTTGATCTTGCCGGCGATGCCGCCACTGGTGACCACTTCGTCACCTTTCTGCAGGTTGCCCAACAGGTTTTTCTGTTCCTTGGCACGTTTGGCCTGCGGACGCCAGATCATCATGTAGAAGATGACCAGGAAACCGACCAGGAAAATCCACTCGAAGCCAGAGCCGGCAGGGCCAGCAGCCGGTGCAGCGGCGTCCGCGAAAGCGGCGGGGATCAAAAAGCTCATTCAACGCTCCAGTTACTTAGAAGTTATTGACTTAAAGTCTTTATAAAACGGTCAGTCCAAGGGCGGCACGGGCAGCCCGCGCTTGGCATAGAAGGCATCGACAAAGGCGGCCAATGTACCCTGTTGAATAGCCTCGCGCAAACCAGCCATCAGCAGCTGGTAATGACGCAAATTGTGGATGGTATTCAACATGCTACCGAGCATTTCGCCACACTTGTCCAGGTGATGCAGATAAGCGCGCGAGAAGTTGCGGCAGGTATAGCAATCGCAGGTAGGGTCCAGCGGCGAATCATCGTGGCGATGGAACGCGTTGCGGATCTTCAGCACGCCCGTGTCGATGAACAGATGCCCGTTGCGCGCATTGCGCGTCGGCATCACGCAGTCGAACATGTCGACGCCGCGGCGCACACCCTCGACCAAGTCTTCGGGTTTGCCTACCCCCATAAGGTAACGAGGTTTGTCAGCCGGCATCAGGCCCGGCAGGTAGTCGAGCACCTTGATCATTTCATGCTTGGGCTCGCCCACCGACAGGCCGCCGATGGCCAGGCCATCGAAACCGATCTTGTCCAGGCCTTCGAGCGAACGCATGCGCAGGTTCTCGTGCATGCCGCCCTGAACGATGCCGAACAGCGCCGCGGTGCTTTCGCCATGCGCGTCCTTGGACCGTTGCGCCCAGCGCAGCGACAGCTCCATGGAGGTGCGCGCGGTGTGCTCGTCGGCCGGGTAAGGCGTGCACTCGTCGAAAATCATCACCACGTCCGAGCCCAGGTCGCGCTGGACCTGCATCGATTCTTCCGGCCCCATGAACACCTTGGAACCGTCGACGGGAGACGCAAAATAAACCCCCTCCTCCTTGATCTTGCGCATGGCGCCAAGGCTGAACACCTGGAACCCACCGGAGTCGGTCAGAATCGGCCCTTTCCACTGCATGAAGTCGTGCAGGTCGCCGTGCGCCTTGATCACCGCAGTGCCCGGGCGCAACCACAGGTGGAAGGTGTTGCCCAGAATCATCTGCGCACCGATCGCCTCGATGTCGCGCGGCAACATGCCCTTGACCGTGCCATAGGTGCCCACCGGCATGAACGCCGGGGTCTCCACCACGCCACGCGGGAAGGTCAGGCGGCCACGACGGGCCTTGCCATCGGTGGCCAGCAATTCGAACGACATACGACAGGTGCGACTCATGCTTGATCCCCTGGCGCGGCTTCGCTGGGACCGCGAGGCGCCGGATTGCGGGTGATGAACATGGCATCACCGTAACTGAAGAAGCGGTACTCGTTGGCCACCGCTGCCGCATAGGCCGCCATGGCTTCGGGATAACCCGCGAACGCCGAGACCAGCATCAGCAGCGTGGACTCCGGCAAATGGAAATTGGTGACCAGGGCATCGACCACATGGAACGGTCGCCCCGGAAAGATGAAGATATCGGTATCGCCACTGAACGGCCTCAATACGCCGTCACGCGCCGCGCTTTCCAGCGAGCGCACGCTGGTGGTGCCTACCGCCACCACTCGACCACCGCGGGCCT
Organism: Pseudomonas sp. CFBP 13602; assembly: GCF_014842725.1. Lineage (NCBI taxonomy): Bacteria > Pseudomonadati > Pseudomonadota > Gammaproteobacteria > Pseudomonadales > Pseudomonadaceae > Pseudomonas > Pseudomonas sp. CFBP 13602. The sequence continues at coordinate 66,982 of NZ_JACYVT010000010.1, forward strand.
TGCACGCCTGCACCGCGTCGACCACGTCCTGGCTGACCTCCAGCCACTCTTTATGCATGTGGTGGTCTTCAAGCTTCTCGACCCGCACCGGCTGGAAGGTACCGGCGCCGACATGCAGCGTCACGAAGGCGGTCTGGACCCCCATCGCCTCGATCTGCGCCAGCAGCGCCTTGTCGAAATGCAGCCCCGCCGTCGGCGCCGCCACCGCGCCAGCCTTCTCGGCGTACACGGTCTGATAGCGCTCGCGATCGGCGCTCTCGTCAGGCCGGTCGATGTAGGGCGGCAACGGCATGTGCCCGACCCGATCGAGCAGTGGCAACACCTCTTCATTGAAGCGCAGCTCGAACAGCGCATCATGCCGCGCGACCATCTCGGCCTCGCCGCCGCCGTCGAGCAAGATCTTCGAACCCGGCTTGGGCGACTTGCTGGAACGCACGTGGGCCAGCACGCGATGGCTGTCCAGCACGCGCTCGACCAGAATCTCCAGCTTGCCCCCCGACGCCTTCTGGCCAAACACCCGTGCCGGAATCACCCGGGTATTGTTGAACACCATCAGGTCCCCTGGCCTGAGAAAACCGGGCAGATCGGTGAATTGACGATGATCCAGCGCACCGGACGGCCCATCGAGGACCAACAGGCGGCTGCCATGGCGCTCCGCCAACGGATGGCGAGCGATCAGGGAATCAGGAAGCTCGAAAGAGAAATCGGCGACACGCATGATAGGGTTCGGCTGTATAGGGCTGAAAATTCTAGCAAAAATCTGCAAAATTGACCATGAAAGCTGATTGACCAGTGGTCGCGCCGTCTCTATACTTCGCCGCCTGTAAGCCCTGATGGCGGAATTGGTAGACGCGGCGGATTCAAAATCCGTTTTCGAAAGGAGTGGGAGTTCGAGTCTCCCTCGGGGCACCAAATCAGAAAAAAGACCTTCGCGAAGGTCTTTTTTTTCGTCTGCGATTTCTCCCACTCCCGTTGCAGGGGCGGCAAGTGGCCGCGAAGGCGCCAGCCCAATCGCTACCACTTCCGCACCCATCCGTCGCCCGACAGGCCCCGCCCCGACCACTGTTGTCCCCACCTTCTGTTGAACTGTACCTCCCGCCGCTCCCTCGATGCGCCTACCCTGTGAACTCAATCCACAGGAGCGCTCGTCATGCCGGATGCAGCTAACCTCTACCTGTTCGTTATCGCCGCAATGCTCCTGTTGGTCGTTCCCGGACCGAACATGGCCTTCGTCACCAGCCATGCGCTGGCCCATGGCTGGCGGGCCGGGGTGGCGGCGGCGTTGGGGATTTCGCTGGCGGACTTGCTGCTGACGCTGTTGGTCAGCGCCGGCATGGGCGCTGTCGTCATGAGTTGGGCGCCTGCCTTCGACTTGTTACGGCTGGCCGGTGCGTGCTATCTGTTGTGGCTGGCCTGGCAAGCGCTGACGGCGCCGACTGGCGAAAGCGCTGCACCCCGCCCCCTGGGTTCGATCCGCAAGATCTTCATTCGCGCCACGCTCAACAGCTTGCTGAACCCCAAAGGCCTGCTGTTCTTCATGGTGTTTCTGCCGCAATTCGTCACTGTCGGCAACGCCAGTGTGACGGTTCAACTGGTCATGCTGGGTGTGCTGCTTCTGCTGATCTCCCTGGTTTTTCACAGTGTGCTGGCACTGTGTGCGGGAACGCTGCGCGGACGGTTGAACAGCATGCCTCGACGCTGGGCCAATTATGGCTTTGCGAGCGTGATGACAGCACTGGCAGCACGACTTCTATTTCTTGAGCGGCCGATATGACCACTCTCCCGAAGCACCTCCGGACAGGTATCCATCCCGCCTCGTTGGCCCTGTAAACTTCTCCCTCATGCCCCCCGCGAACAAGGAGTTCCGCCCTTCACATGAGTAATGCCTACCGTACATTCTTCGCAACCCCGGGCGTCGTGGCTCTGTTACTGGCGGGTTCCATGGCCCGGCTCCCACAGACCATGATCGGGCTGGGCCTCATCACCATGCTGGTGCATGAAACCGGGCGTTATTGGGTTGCAGGCGCAGTGGCGGGTACTTTTACCCTGACCAGCGCCATACTCGGGCCGATGATTTCGAAACTGGTGGATCAGCGCGGCCAGCGCAAGGTGCTGGCGCCCGTCGCGGCGTTCAGTATCGGCATGCTTCTGGCCCTGATCGGCGCCGTGCATTGGCATGCGCCGCTGCCGGTGCTGTTCGTGCTGGCCGCCCTGGCGGGCGTGCTCCCCAGTTTCGGCGCAATGATCCGCGCACGCTGGGCCTACCTGTTTCGCGGAAAACCACAACTGCACGCCGCGTACTCCTTGGATACAGTGCTGGTGGAGTTCACCTTCATCGTCGGTCCCCCGTTGTCCATCGCGTTGAGCAGCGGTCTGTTTCCACAAGCCGGCCCGCTGGTAGCCGCCGTGTTGTTGGCCGTGGGCGTGGTTGCCTTTCTGCGCCAGCATGAAACCGAGCCGCCGCCGGTGCCGGCGGTCAAGGGGCCCTCCACTTCCCCGCTGCGCATTCCTGCCTTGCGGATCATCGTGGTGGCGATGCTGGCGCTGGGGTTGCTCGGCGGCTCGGTCGATGTGGCGGTAGTGGCTTTTGCCAAGGAACAAGGCTGGCCAGCAGCCGCCAGCTTTATCCTCGCGGGATTCGCTGCAGGTTCGATGGTTGCCGGGATCACGTTCGGGACAGTGAGAAGTGGGCTGGCGTACGAAACTCAGCTGCTGATTGGCGCGGTCTTCACTGCCGTGGCAACGACGTTGCCGATCTTCGCGCCCAACGTGTACTGGCTCACCGGATTGCTGTTCATCACCGGCATGTCGTTCGCACCGACGCTGATCGTGGTAATGAACATCGGCACGAAAATCCTGCCGCCCGGCAAGATCACCGAAGGGCTGACCTGGCTGAGCACAGGGGTCAGTGTCGGCATCGCGATGGGTGGGGCAGTCGCCGGTATGGTCATCGACCACTTCGGTACCCGTGCCGGGTTCGCCGTTGCCATCGGTGCCGGGCTGTTAATGCTGACCGCCGTGCTCACAGGGCTGCGTACGCTGCAGGCAACTTCGGCGAGCGAGGTTATCGTGCCTGGCTGACACGCCCCTGTCACATCCCCACGCTTACATAGCCCTTTCACTTTCCAAGGGCTATGCCATGACCATGTTCGATCTCAAGCGCCGTCGCCTCGTCCAAGCCGTGGGGGCAGGCTTTCTGTTGCCTGGGCTGGCGCCGGCGGTGATCGCCTCGGTCAAGGACCGGCCACAACTGACTGACGGCGTGCAGTCCGGCGACCTGATGGGCGACAGGGCCATGGTCTGGAGCCGCTGCGACCGCCCGGCACGCATGGTAGTGGAATGGGATACGCGCAGCATGTTCACCAACCCTCGCCGTTCGGTATCGCCACTGGCCGACGCGGGCAGCGATTTCACCGCGCGGGTCGAACTCAGCGGCCTGCCGGTGGACCAGGCGATCTTCTATCGCGTGCAGTTCGAAGACGCGCAGACCGGCGTCAGCAGCGAACCGTGGTTCGGCCATCTGCGCAGCGAGCCTTCGCAGCGTCGCGACATCCGTTTCGTGTGGAGCGGCGACACCGTGGGCCAGGGCTTCGGTATCAACCCTGATATCGGCGGCATGCGCATCTATGAAGCCATGCGTCTGCGCTTGCCGGATTTCTTCATCCACAGCGGCGATACCATCTACGCCGACGGGCCGGTGCCCGCCACGGTGACCACCGAGAATGGCCGCGTATGGCGCAACATCACCACCGAAGCCAAGAGCAAGGTGGCGGAAACTCTGGACGAGTACCGCGGCAACTACCGCTACAACCTGATGGATGAAAACGTGCGGCGCTTCAATGCCGAGGTGCCGCAGATCTGGCAATGGGACGACCACGAGGTGACCAACAACTGGTCGCCCAGCAAGCAACTCGACGCGCGCTACCAGAACCGCGACATTCGCCATTTGGTCGGCAACGCACGTCAGGCGTGGCTCGAGTACGCGCCCATGCGCCTGCAGCGCGCCGACAACGGCGGGCGTATCTACCGCAAGCTCAGCTATGGGCCGATGCTGGACATCTTCGTCTTGGACATGCGCAGCTACCGCGGTGGCAACGACGATAACCTGGCGGCCAGGCCCGAAGCCCGCACGGCGTTTCTCGGACAGGTGCAACTGGACTGGCTGAAGTCCGGGCTCAAAGGGTCGCAGGCTCAATGGAAAGTCATTGCCGCCGATATGCCCATCGGCTTGGGTGTCCCGGATGGTGAAATGAGCCCGGGGGTCGGGCGCTGGGAGGCGATCGCCAACGGCGATGATGGGGCCGCCAAGGGGCGCGAGCTGGAGATCGCCGAGCTGCTCGGCTTCGTGCGCCAGCAGAAAGTGGTCAATACGGTCTGGTTGACCGCCGACGTGCACTACTGCGCCGCGCATCACTACCATCCGGACCGCGCTGCCTTCCAGGATTTCGAACCGTTCTGGGAATTCGTCGCCGGGCCACTGAACGCCGGCAGCTTCGGCCCCAACCCGTTGGACGCCACCTTTGGCCCACAGGTGGTGTTCCAGAAAGCACCACCGGCCCAGAACACCTCACCGTTCGCAGGTTTCCAGTTTTTCGGTGAAGTACAGATCGAGGGCCAGAGCGGAGAAATGACCGTGCAACTGCGTGATCTGGATGGCGTGGTGGTGTTCGAGAAGAAGCTGCAGCCGGTTTGACGCCCATTGCACAGCACCCATCCGGACAAATAGCCGCGGCGGGGGCGGTGCAATGGCTCAACTGCCAAGGCCCGGCAGTACCAGGCACGCGGCCAACCCTATGAGGGCGGTGCCGATCACCCGATCGACAACGTGTTGTTTCTCCAGCATCCGCCGACGCAGCGGCCCGGACGAGAAGAACAGCGCCACGATGCTGAACCACACCCAGTGCGAGAACGACATGAACAAGCCATAGGCAAAGTTCGTCATTATCGAACTGCCCGCCTGTACGACCTGACTGTAAGTGGCTACCACGAACAGCATGGTCTTGGGATTGAGGGCATTGGTGAAGAAGCCTGTCCGAAATGCGCTGCACAATGACGGCGCCCCGCCTCCCACGTTGGCCAATGCCAACTTGGAGGTGTTGAGCAACGAGCGCACGCCCAGGTAGATGAGATAACCGGCACCCAGCCATTTCATGCCCATGAACAACAGTGGCGACTGAGTGATGATCACGGCGATGCCGAACACGGTGTAGAACACATGCACCTGTACACCGCAAGCAATGCCCAAAGCCGCGATCAAACCACTCTGACGCCCGTAGGCATAGCTGTTGCGGGTGACCATGGCAAAGTCCGGGCCCGGGCTGATGACGGCCAGTACGGTAATCAGGGCGACTGCCAATAATTCGTTCATGATCACGTCCCGTCAACGTTTCTTGAAAGTGACGACCAGGACATCCCGGTGGGCAGGTCGATCGGGGTGTATGGGGATGACGGCGCTGACGCCGTGTCGAACCTGCTCATCGTTGAGCAGGGCGGCTTCCAGTTCATGGATCATCGAGTGCCTTGCCAGCAGCCGCAGGTCATTGTCGTAGATGGACGTCTCGCCCTCCATCACGTTGACTCGATTGACCAGCAGCATGAACACGAAGTCGACGCCATCGCGGTGCACACCTTCAGGTGTCGGGGACGCCGCTCCGCGGGATGCATCGATACGGAACTGATGCGCTTCGATATGCCAGGCACTTTGCCCAGCGAGGACGCCGAGAAAGGCGCAGCACAGGTCCATCACTGCCGAAAACACCTTGCCTGAGCAGACCTCGGTCGTGAACGGCGCGTAATGCCGGACGATGCCGCCGTTGAGGCCGTTGTGCTCGACGTTCTGGTAATGCGGTCGATGAGCGCAAGCCTGCCAGTGGCGACTGCCTTGCTCGATGGAGAGGGTCGCATGGCGACGCAGGCGATAGGTGCCGCCATCCCCCATGAATGTATCCTGCTGCAGATGATCCCAGCTTTGCCGAAACTGTTCCCAGTCCTGGATGAAGCCAGGCACGACGGTGTCCAGCAAGTGAGCGACCGTGGGAGGCTGCAGAAAGGCGAAGCCACTGTGAGCCACGCTTTCACATACATCGTTGATTGACGGCTCGAAAAGCCTCAGTCCAATGGCGCTGCTCGGCATTGCACGCTTATGCATATCTTCCATGGATTCTCTCCATTTTATTGGTAAGGCTGCCAAAATGCCCGGCAACGAGCGCAATCATGGAGTTTTGCGCAGGCAGGAAAAAACGATTTATAGTCGTCGAAACCTGTGAGATTTCGTCGTTCGTATGAGCCTTCCGCCCCTCGCCTCTTTCCGCTTTTTCAACGCCGCTGCGCAGAACCAAAGCTTCATGAAGGCGGCCGAGCAACTGCACGTGACGCACGGCGCGGTCAGCCGCCAGATTCGCTCGCTGGAAGACGCGTTGGGGGTGGAGCTGTTCGATCGACGCAATCGTGCGGTCTTTCTCAACCACGCAGGACGGCTGCTGCACGACGTCACGCAGCCGATGTTCGAGCAGTTGGAGCAGGCGGTCCGCCAGGTGCAGCAAAAAGCGCGCGAAGACACGCTGGTAGTGTCCTGCGAACCGACGATTGCGATGAAATGGCTGATTCCCCGCCTGCCTGCCTTCCATCAGGCGCACCCGCAGATCCAGATTCAATTGCTGGCGGCGGGTGGGCCGATCGACTTTTCTCGATGCGGCGCTGACCTGGCCATTCGACGCGACGATTTTCGCTGGGACGATTCAGTCGAAAGTGCTGCGTTGTGTCCTGAATGGGTCGGTCCGGTTTGCGCGCCCGCCTTGGCGGAATCGGTGAGGCGATTGAGTGGTGTGCACGTGCTGCGCAGCAGCACACGACCGGCTGCCTGGGAGCAGTGGCTGCGACTGGCGAAGAAAGTGCCAGGGGAAGTGGCAACCGTCGAGTACGAGCATTTCTACCTGTGCCTGCAGGCCGCTACTGCTGCGTTGGGCGTGAGCGTGGCGTCACTGTTGATGGTTCAAGAGGAACTGGCATCCGGGCAATTGGTAGCGCCCTTCGGCTTCACTCGCGATGGTTCGAAGTACGTGGTGCTGTACCCGCGATTGCCGGAAGAAAGCACGAAGTGCGCCGTCTTCAGACAGTGGCTGAACGAGCAGGCAGAGGCATCGGTTGCCCAGACACTTTCCGACGGACGCTGATCCGGTTTCACCCCACCCTGCACGAATTAAAGGTTACCTCAACGACCTTGGGCTACGCTTTGTCTTATAACGCCCACCGTGGCTGGTTGGGCGTTGCGCTGTGCGATCAGCCTGGCGACAACAACCGCGCTAGCAAGCGTGCGAGGGCGAACATGAGCAATTTCGACAAAAACAGTAGCACCACAAACCCCAAGAGCTTGACCGAAAAACTTCTCAAACTCCTTCCATCGATGGCTGTAAAAGGCTATCTGCAGGGTGCCAGCTCATTCGACAAGGGGCGCCCGGACTACCCGAAGGAACTCGACAACTGGCTGCGCGAGATCATGCAGATCAAGCCGCACAGCAAATGGGACCCACCCCATACAACTGTACTCGACCTGGGCTCGGGGACTGGCAAGTTCATTCCGCGGTTGGTCGATATCGGCGCCGAGGTGTTCGCGGTGGAACCGGTTTCCGCCATGCGCGAGAAGCTGGAACTCAACTGGGGCGACAAGCCCTACGTGAAGATACTCGAGGGTGCCGCCGAAGAGATCCCGTTGAAAAACGAATCGGTGGACGCGGTGATCTGCGCGCATTCCTTCCACTGGTTTGCCAAACCCGAGGCCATGAAGGAAATCCACCGGGTGCTCAAGCGCGGCGGACGCCTGGGAATGATCTGGAACCTGCGCGATACCCGCGAGGACTGGGTACGTCAGGTGGCGGACGTGGTCAGCGCGGTGGCCGGTGACAGCCCGCGGTTCTACACCCAACAGTGGCGTGAAATGTTCCCGCACAAGGGCTTCGCCCACCCGCTGGTGGAAAAGCACTTCAGCCATTCGCACACCGGCACGCCGGAAGACGTGATTCTCAACCGGGTGCGCTCCATCAGCTTCATCGCCACCCTCCCCCCTGAACAGCAAGAGCCGATTTACCAGAGAGTCCGCGAAATCATTGCCACCCACCCCCAGCTCAAGGACAAGCAGGAAGTAACCGTGCCCTATGACACCGTGGCCTTTCATACTGTGAAGATTCTCTAGACCACCGTTGGCGCCCGGCGTGATCAATGCACCGGCGTAAGCCCGCTTTCCTGAATGGCGAGACGGGCTGCCGGTGTGCTCAGGTACTGCAGCAATGCGGCGGCCTCTTCAGGGTGGGCGCTGGTACGCGTGACACCGCCCGAATACAAAGTCATCTTCTGCACCGCATCGGGAATCAGGCCGACTATATCGATGCCCGGTACCGCCTTGAGCTCGCTCAATTGCTGGAAACCCAGTTGCACATCGCCCCGAGCAACCACGGCACCCACAGGTTCGCTGTCTACCAGGCTGCTTTTGTCGCGAAGCTGTTCGGCCAGTTTCATCCGCGGAAACAGCAGGTGCGACAGGTACAGGCCGCTGGTGCTGTTGGAGTAGGCCAGCGAGCGGGCGTCTATCAGCGTCTTGCGAAAAGCGTCGACACTGCCGATGTCTGGCTTGGCCTCACCTTGGCGTACGGCCATGGCAATGAAGGACTTGCCGACATCCACGCGAGGTTCGCGCTGCACTTCACCCAATTGAATGAGTTTGTTCAACGCGGCGTCTTCGGTGAGCACCAGGTCGGCACGCTCGCCGCGCTCCAGCCGACTGGAGATGGCCATGGGGTTGTCGCCGATGGCAGGTGAAGGCAGCACGGTGACCTTGATGCCGGTGGCTTTTTCGTATTCGACGACGATGGTCTGCATGGCACTGACCACGCCGCCGGACCCGAGCAGGGACAACTGCACCGGTGGTGGCGCCTTCTGCGCGTGGGCAGCGCTGGAGCCGAGCAATACACAAGCCAGCAGAGCGCTGGTGAGCCGTTTGGTCATGACGATATGATCCTGAAAGTGAAGATGAAGCCTGGCCGATGACTGGCCAGAGGCACAGCGGACGAGTGCGGTGATGGTCGACCGCCTCGCGAAGAAGGATAAGTTTACGCGCAATCGGCCAAAAGCCAGGATCAGGTTGCCATTTAAAAAGGTGATGTTCGGCAATTGCAACGTCGAGAAACAATTTCAGCCCTGGCCGCGCAAACGTGCGATGCAAGCAATCACGACACTTTGGCAGGATCTGTGGGGTAACTGTCATTTACCCTTTTACCGTTCAGCTCGATGATGCGTGCTCCAGACTGGAGTGACCGTATGTCCAAGGCCTTGCCCCCCGAACTGCAGATTTTCGACCGCCCCTTGCAGGTTGTCATCCTGCTCTACCCCGGTATCGAGATTCTCGACTTCGCCGGGCCGTACGAAGTGTTCAGCGTTGCCACCCGCGTTGCGCTGCGCGACGGTTTGAGCATTCACGCGCCATTCGTGGTCAGCACGGTTGCGGCCAGTCGCGACCTGCTCACCGCCCGCTACGAGCTGCGGGTGCAGCCCGACGCCCAGTTCGATGAAGAGGTGCACAGCGATGTGCTGATCGTGCCGGGGGGCGTGATCGATCAACCTGTAAATGACCCGAATACCCTCGCGTGGGTGCGGCGGATGGCGGCGACGACCGGGTTGCTCACTTCGGTATGCAGTGGCGCGTTGATCCTGGCCAAGGCTGGCCTGCTGGAGGGGCAGAGCGTCACCACCCATTGGGCCGACATCCAGGAGCTGCGCGACAGCTACCCGGACCTCGATGTGCGGGAGAATGTGCCCTATGTCGATGCTGGCAGCCTGGTCACCAGCGCCGGGATTTCCGCCGGCATCGACATGAGCCTGCATCTGGTGGCACGCCTGCTCGGTGCCGATGCGGCGCGCCTCACCGCTCGCCAGATGCAGTACGAGTGGCACGATATGCCAGGGTAGAGCGTCAGCTCTTGTCGTTGCGAAACATCTGGCGAATGCCACGCACGGCCTGCCGAATGCGATCCTGGTTTTCGATCAGCGCAAAACGTACGTGGTCGTCGCCATAGTCACCGAAGCCGATGCCGGGCGAGACGCAGACCTTGGCTTCGGCCAGCAGCTTCTTGGCAAACTCGAGCGAGCCCATGTGCGCGTAGGCCTCCGGAATCTTGGCCCAGACATACATCGACGCCTTTGGGTTCTCGACCATCCAGCCCAGTTCGTGCAAGCCTTTGACCAGCACGTTGCGGCGCTGGCGGTACTGCTCGGCGATGTCCTTCACACACTGTTGATCGCCTTCGAGCGCGGCGATGGCTGCGACCTGCAACGGCGTGAACGTGCCGTAATCGTGGTAGCTCTTGATGCGTGCCAACGCATTGACCAGCTCGGGATTGCCGACCATGAAGCCGATCCGCCAGCCAGCCATGTTGTAGCTCTTGGACAGGGTGAAGAATTCGACGGCGATGTCCTTGGCGCCCGGCACTTGCATGATCGACGGCGCTTTCCAGCCGTCGTAGACGATATCGGCATAGGCCAGGTCATGCACCACCAAGACGTCGTAGCGCTTGGCGAGGGCCACCACCCGCTCGAAGAAATCCAGTTCCACACACTGCGCGGTCGGGTTGGATGGAAAGCCCAGGATCATCATCTTCGGCTTGGGAATGGATTCGCGGATCGCCCTCTCCAGCTCGTTGAAGAAGTCCACGCCCGGCACCAGCGGCACCGAGCGCACCTGGGCGCCGGCGATCACCGCACCGTAGATATGAATCGGGTAGCTGGGGTTGGGCACCAGCACGGTATCACCCTGGTCGAGCGTGGCCAGCATCAGGTGCGCCAGACCCTCTTTCGAGCCAATGGTGACGATGGCTTCGTCTTCAGGGTCGATATCGACCGCATAGCGGTCCTTGTACCAGCGCGAAATGGCCCGGCGCAGCCGCGGAATGCCGCGGGAAGTGGAGTAGCCGTGGGTATCTTCGCGCTGGGCAACGGTCACCAGCTTGTCGACGATATGGGGTGGCGTGGCGCCGTCGGGGTTGCCCATGCTCAGGTCGATGATGTCTTCGCCGCGCCGACGCGCAGCCATCTTCAACTCGGCGGTGATATTGAACACATAGGGGGGGAGACGATCGATGCGCGCAAAGCGGCGCGGGCGAACAGGTTCGGCCATGACTTCCTCGGATACGTAAGCGCCCGGAACCGTCCGAGCGACGTTGGCCACTGCGGTGGCCAGCCCGAAAGATAACGGGGCCGATGCGGGGATGTAAAGCGCAATATGCGGTGCGGACCCAACCTTTGCCCCAAAAAAAAGCCCCGGAACTGTTCGGTCCGGGGCGTTTTTATCGCTGCAGCAGGATCAATGCGCGTAGGTCAGCAACAGCTCGCCCGGCGCCTTGAAATCCAGGGACATCATTACGCTCAACGCGGTGATGGTGAAGATCGAGAACACGAACAGCTTGCGCGCCCAGACCTTGTCATCGACCGCCTTGTAACCTGTCCAGGCCATGTACAACCAGTACATGCCCATGGCTGCGGCAACTGCGAGGTAGCTCATGCCGGCATAGCCACCCAGGGTCAGCATCAGCGTCGCCAGGAGGAAAGCCAGGATGTAGATCAGGATATGCTTCTTCGCCACCACGATACCCCGCTTGACCGGGAGCACCGGAATCGAAGCCGCCAGGTAATCGTTGAAGCGGAAGATTGCGATCGCATACGAATGGGGCATCTGCCACAGGCTGAACATCACCAGCAACGTCAATGCCGCCAGATCGAAGCTGTTGCTCACTGCCACGTAACCGATCACCGGAGGCATGGCACCGGACAGGCTGCCGACCAGGGTGCCGTGCACCGACTTGCGCTTCAGATAAAGGCTGTAGAAGCCCACGTAGATGACGAAGCCGATCAAGCCGCACAGGGCCGCCAGCGGGTTGGCCAATGCGTACAGCATGACCATCCCGGCAACCCCCAGCAGCGTGGCGAAGATCAGTGCGACCTTCACCGAAATCTGCCCCTGAACCAACGCGCGATTCTTGGTGCGCTCCATCTTCACGTCGATGTCACGGTCGATGCAGTTGTTGAATGCACAGCCCGACGCCACTACCAGCGATGTACCGATCACCGTGGCCAGAAACAGCCCGATGTCGACATGCCCTTGAGAGGCCAGGAAGAACCCACCTGCCACGGAAAGCACGTTACCGAAAATGATCCCCGGTTTGGTGATTTGGATAAAGTGCTTTACGGACATGTCCGGGTTCCTTACTTCGCCATCATGAAGTGATGGATGCTGAACATGATCCACAGCGACAGGCCTACCAGGAACGCGATGATCAACGCAGAGAACACGAAGGCAATCACGTTCCAGCGCTGTTCGGACGTGCGGTCCAGGTGCAGGAAGTAGACCAGGTGAACCAGCACCTGAATCACCGCGAAGATCATCACGATCCACAGGGTGGCTTCCTTGGACATGCTCGGAAACATCACCAGGCCGAACGGAATCGCGGTCAGGATGACCGACAGCACGAAACCGATCATGTACGACTTGTAGCTACCGTGGCTGCTACCGGCCGAAGTGGTATGAGGGTTTGCCATTTACAGAGCTCCCATCAGATAGACGACGGTGAACACGCAGATCCAGACCACGTCCAGGAAGTGCCAGAACAGGCTGAGGCAGCTCATGCGCGTGTTGTTGGTTGCGGTCAGGCCTTTGGATTTGACCTGGGCGATCAGCACCGCCATCCAGATCAAGCCGCTGGTCACGTGCAGGCCGTGGGTACCGACCAGGGTGAAGAAACCGGTCAGGAAGCCGCTGCGCTGCGGGCCGAAGCCCTCTTCGATCAACTTGTGGAACTCGTAGATTTCCATCGCGATGAAGCCTGCGCCCAGCAGGAAAGTGACGAACAGCCACTTCATCACACCGCTTTTGTCGTTGCTGTGCAGCGCCAGCATGGCGAAGCCATAGGTAATGGAGCTGAACAGCAGCAGTGCGGTTTCGGCTGCCACGAAGGGCAGCTCGAAGATGTCGTGGCCCGAGGGGCCACCGGCAACGTTGTTAACCAGTACTGCGTAGGCGGCGAAGATCGACGCGAACAGGATGCAGTCGGTCATCAGGTAGATCCAGAAACCGAAGACAGTCATGCCCCCGGAATCGTGATGATCGTGATCGTCATGACCGTGCTCGTGCTCGTGAGCCACTTCCGCGTTTAGGGTTGCGTTAGACATTGTTTAAGCCTTCTCCACCGTGGAGTTCAGACGAGAATCAACTCGTGCGGCGTTTGCCAGGCGAGCCATGCGTTCACCTTCGATACGAGCGACTTCTTCAGCCGGTACGTAGTAGTCGATGTCATCGTCATAGCTGCGCACGATCAAGGTGATGACCATGCCGGCCAGACCGATCGCAGCCGCCCACCAGATGTGCCAGATGGCAGCGAAACCCAGAATCAAACCGAAGAACGACATCAGCACGCCCATACCGGTGTTGCGCGGCATGTGGATCTGCTTGTAGTCCGCAGCGTTGGCAGTGGCTTCACCACGTTCCTTCATGCCCCAGTAAGCGTCCAGGTCGGAAACCACTGGTTGCTCGGCGAAGTTGTAGAACGGTGGTGGCGACGAAGTCGACCACTCCAGGGTACGGCCATCCCATGGGTCGCCCGAGACGTCCTGGTTCAGATGACGGTCGCGGATCGAGACATAGAGTTGCAGCAGCATGAAGCCGATACCGGCGGCCACGAACAGCGCGCCGACGAAAGCCACGTACAGCCACGGCGTCCAGTCTGGGTTGTCGGTGTGGTTCAGGCGACGGGTCATGCCCATGAAGCCCAGCACGTACAGCGGCATGAACGCCAGGTAGAAACCTACCAGCCAGCACCAGAAGGAGTACTTGCCCAGGCGCTCGTTGAGCTTGAAGCCGAAGGCTTTCGGGAACCAGAAAGTGAAGCCGGCCAGGTAACCGAATACCGCACCGCCGATGATCACGTTGTGGAAGTGAGCGATCAGGAACAGGCTGTTGTGCAACACGAAGTCAGCACCGGGCACTGCCAGCAGAACGCCGGTCATGCCGCCGATGCTGAAGGTCACGATGAAACCGATGGTCCACAGCATCGGAGTGGTGAACTCGATGCGGCCGCGGTACATGGTGAACAGCCAGGTGAAGATCTTCACACCCGTCGGGATCGCGATCACCATCGTCATGATGCCGAAGAAGGCGTTGACGTTGGCACCCGAACCCATGGTGAAGAAGTGGTGCAGCCAGACGATGAACGACAGCACGGTGATGGCGATGGTTGCCCATACCAGCGACACGTAACCGAACAGGCGCTTGCGGCAGAACGTCGAAGTGACTTCCGAGAACACACCGAATGCCGGCAGGATAAGGATGTACACCTCGGGGTGACCCCAGGCCCAGAACAGGTTGACGTACATCATCGGGTTCCCACCAAGCTCGTTGGTGAAGAAGTGGAAGCCCAGATAACGGTCAAGCGTCAGCATGAACAGTACAGCGGTGAGGATCGGGAACGATGCAGCGATCAGTACAGCGGTGCACAGGCAGTTCCAGGTGAACACCGGCATTTTCATCAGGGTCATGCCGGGCGCACGCATCTTCAGGATGGTGACGATGAAGTTGACGCCCGTCAGCAATGTACCCAGACCGGATATCTGCAATGCCCAGATGTAGTAGTCGACACCGACTCCGGGACTGTATTGGATGCCCGCCAGCGGTGGATACGCCACCCAGCCCGTCTTGCCGAACTCGCCGACCCCCAGGGAGATGTTGACCAGCAGCGCGCCGACCACGAACAGCCAGAAGCTGACCGAGTTCAGGAACGGAAAGGCTACGTCGCGTGCGCCGATCTGCAGCGGCACGACGATGTTCATCAGACCGATCATGAATGGCATGGCCATGAAGATGATCATGATCACACCGTGAGCGGTGAAGATCTGGTCATAGTGCTCGGGCGGCAGGAAGCCGGTCGAGCCAGCAGTGGCCACTGCCTGTTGCGAGCGCATCATGATGGCGTCGGCAAAGCCCCGCAACAGCATGACCAGGGCAACGGCGATGTACATGACGCCGATTTTCTTGTGGTCGACCGACGTGAACCACTCGGTCCACAGGTACGTCCACTTCTTGTGATAGGTGATCAGACCGAACACCACCGCCCCGAGCAGCGCAACGACGGCAAGTGTCACCATCACTATCGGCTCGTGGAAGGGCACCGCTTCCAGACTAAGTTTACCGAACATCTTTTACTCCTCTGCCCCAGCAGCTGAATTCTTGCCCATGTCCATCCCTTCGTTCGAGGCCTGTTTCCCCTCGTGGCTGACGCCTTTGCCTGGGTTCATCCCTTCATACTTGTCGATGATGGTCTGGAACAGGTTCGGAACGTACGAGGAATACAGCTCGACCGGGTTTTTCTCGCTAGGTTTGGCCAGCGCTTCGTAGGTAGCTGCATCGAGCTGCTTAGGCGCGCTCTTCACTTCACTGACCCATGCATCGAAATCGGCCTGGGTCGTAGCGACTGCTTTGAACTTCATGCCGGTGAAGCCTGCACCACTGTAGTTCGCGGAAATGCCGTCGAACTCGCCATTTTCATTGGCGATCAGGTGCAGCTGCGTCTGCATGCCGGCCATCGCGTAGATCTGGCCGCCAAGCTGCGGAATGAAGAACGAGTTCATGACCGAGTCGGAAGTGATGCGGAAGTTGACCGGTACATTCGCCGGGAAGACGATCTTGTTGACCGTGGCGATGCCTTGTTCCGGATAGATGAACAGCCACTTCCAGTCCAGCGCCACGACCTGGATGGTCACCGGCTTGTGCTCGGATTCCAGCGGACGGTAGGGGTCCAGGTGATGAGTCGACACATAGGTCACGTAACCCAGCGCGATGATGATCAGCAGCGGGATGCCCCATACCACCAGTTCGATCTTGGTGGAGTGCGCCCATTCAGGCGTGTAGGTCGCTTCCTTGTTCGAGGCACGGTACTTCCAGGCGAACGCGAGCGCCATGACGATGACCGGGATCACCACCAGCAACATCAGCCCGGTGGCGATGTAGATCAGGTTGCGTTCGTCGATGCCCACCTGCCCTTTCGAGTCGATCAGGGTCCACTTGCACCCGCCGAGAAAAAGCATGCCTAAAAAGGGCAGTATGCCAAACAGTCTGGGGTAACGCTTTTTACTCATCTCACGACCTCTAGAGCAGCTTGCTTCAATGCAATTGTGTTTTGGTAGCCAACACTTCGACCTGCCAAGCGCCAGCATTTATATCGGGATTGAATACGGACATGCCAGGCTCGCAGTTGCTGCGGGATGACAAGACCGGTCTGGAGCGGTGCAGCTGTCATGACGTGCGCAGCCGAAGGGCTGCATACTCCTTCCCTTGAGTGCACGGACCACGCAAGGGTTCAGCCAGGCAGTGCCAACGGTACGAAAAGTGCCTGTCATTGGTGCATGCGACCACCTGACCTGCCCTTTTTGAGGCACTGACCCACTGAAATTTCCGCGATTGTAGTGAGCCTATTACCCATTGACTACGACTAATCCGGCAACAGGTATTTCCAAATTATGCAACAATCCGACGCACTTTCAAAGCCTTGCGACACGATGTCGCACCCCGGCCAACCCTCGCAAAGGCCCGTAATTACGAGGCTTTTGCAAACTCAAGGGCGACACGTTGCCACATTCGCGCCTTTACCCCATCAACGGGTAATTGGATTCCGGCACGAATAATGACCGGGCGTGCGTGCTGGAATACTCAGCGGCGAGTGCGATTGCGATAGATGCCCAGTGGTACAAGAATAGCCGTCATCACGAAAGCTACCAGCGCCCATTGCGCCAGCGACAGGCCCAGCACCGGTGGATAGGGCGTGGAGCAGAACCCCTGCACCTGGAACACACTGGGCATCAGATTGGCCAGGGGCAGACCGTCGACGATGGGTTGCAACGTGTCGAGGCCGCAGCTGACCGCTGGATTGGCCAGCACCCACGCATGGCGCCCGGCGGCTGCGATACCACCCAGCGCACTGAGCACCACCAGCCCTTCGCACAGGGTCACGCCGGTACGGCCGCGCATGGCCGCGCCGATGAACGCGAACAGGGCAATGAACAACAGGGCGTAGCGTTGCAGGATGCACAGCGGGCATGGCGCCTCGCCCAGCACGATCTGCATGTACAGCGCGCCGCCGATCAGGGCCAGACAGATCACTCCCAGCAACACCAGGAAACGGCGTTCGCGGTTCAGGCGCAAGTTGACTTTGTTCATTGCAGCTTTCCCTTCACAGGCCAAAACGGGCGGGTTTTCGATGGGCGCCAGTCTACACGCTGACTCGCGCGGACGACTGTAGGAAAAATCCGGAAATACGATGTAACCAGAGATTTCCGCCAACCTCGCTACAGTTATGCTCTGTCGATTAAACCGACGTTAAGACCCTGCTCGCAGCCTGTCGACGATCGCGTTAAAGCCTGCGCACGCCGAGTCGATACATAGGCAACGCACTCGATGGGCCAACTGTTCACGGCCCTGCATCGGTTTCATCAAGAAGGTTCACATGGCATCCCAGAACGCCCGCGCAGATTCCCTTTCGCTGTTGCTGTTCACCTTGCGCAGCGGCAAGTTGATGGCCATCAACCTGCTCAAGGTCAGCGAGATCATCCCCTGCCCTGCCCTGACCCGGCTTCCCGAAGCGCACCCGCACGTCAAGGGCGTGGCAACCCTGCGTGGCCAGGCGTTGTCCGTCATCGACCTGAGCCGGGCGATCGGTGAACAGCCATTGCTCGACCCTTCCGGCGGTTGCCTGATCGTCACCGACGTCAGCCGCTCCAAGCAGGGCCTGCACGTACAGGCTGTCAGCCGCATCGTCCATTGCCTGAGCACCGATATTCGTCCGCCGCCCTACGGCTCGGGTACCAAGTCGTTCATCACCGGCGTTACCCAGGTGGACGGTGCCTTGGTGCAGGTGCTGGATATCGAGAAAGTCATCCACGGTATCGCCCCGGCGCGACTGCAGGGCGACCCTCAACGCTTGAGCGATGGCGACGCGCGCTGCCTTGCCAACGCCAGGATCCTGGTCGTGGACGACAGCCATGTGGCACTGCAGCAGTCGCTCATCACCCTGCGCACACTGGGCATCGAATGCCGCACGGCGCGCAGCGCCCGCGAGGCGATCGATTGCCTGCTGGAGCTGCAGGGTACCGATGCGCAGATCAATGTGTTGGTGTCGGATATCGAGATGTCGGAAATGGACGGCTATGCGCTGACCCGCACGCTGCGTGATACACCGGACTTCAAGGACCTCTACGTCCTGCTGCACACCTCGCTGGACAGCACGATGAACAGCGAGAAGGCGCGCCTGGCCGGTGCCAACGCGGTGCTGACCAAGTTTTCCTCTCCGGAACTCACCGGTTGCCTGATCACCGCGGCGCGCTTCGTCACGGATCAGGCACGCTGAAACAGCCGGGGGCCTGGCGCAGGCGTCCAGGTACGCAGATGAACATCAGTTGGGCATAATGGCTGCCTGTTCACAAGGCGCAGGAACCACGACCATGAAAACCTACCTGACCCTGTTGCTCGCACTCGGCGGCTTCACCACCCACGCGATGGCATCGACCGACCAGGCGTGGGCGGAACACGACAAGCGCGTCGCCAGCACCTGCCTGAAAGCCACCACGTTGAAACAGGCCCGAGTGGCCAGCGCTCCCGCCGAGTTCGAAGACCGCGTGGGCTATACCGCAGTGCTCATTCAAGGCCGCTACCCGCAGGCGCACATGAAGAACCAGCCTGGCGCAGAACTCTGCCTGTACCAAAAACAGAGCCGCAAGGCGTTCGTGACCCCGTGGGATTCGGTACAGGGCAAGTAGCGTCACAGCAAAATGAATGCGTAGAGAATACTGATGAACGGCACGTTGCCAGCTTTCTCGTCGAGGGCCTCCAGGGCCGCGAACTTGAGCATGAACGAGGCGACCACCAGCACCCTTACCCACGGCACGCGGGTCGACAGCAACACCAGCATGCCCAGGGCGAGGGCCAGTTGAAATGCACAGCATTTGATCGCCGCCGGCAGCGTGCTGACGTACAGCAACGCCAGCATCACGGGAATCAGACTCGCCAGCAGCAATCCTTTGCCATACTTCACACAGTCCATAACGATCACTGGCCTTCCTTCATTTATCGACTTGTTGTAAGGAAGAAAGTCTCTGGTGATCAACTGGGCGGCGCTATAGGTCTATTCAGCGCAACTCGTAGGAAAAACCCGATAGATACTGTTGGTGTATTTCCAGCGAAGCCGAACGATTTTTTCCCTTCCGAATCAGGAGCGCGCGGCAGGCGTAGCCTGCGTACGACCAATCACGCCGGGGCTTGGGCTTGGCAAGGCGACGCGACTAAGGTCAAACTGCCAGCTCTTCCCCCTGCCGGTGTCCGATACGCATGCGCATAGCCATCCGACCGCTGTTACTGGCAGGCTTGCTGCTTGTCGTCGTGTCAGGCGCGGCCTGGGTGCTGCTCGATCGCACTGCAGCGAACAAGCCAGTGCCGGCAATGCCCATCCCGGTGCGTGTAGTCGCCGTGGTGCAGGCCGATGTGCCGCGTTATCTCACCGGTATCGGCTCGGTGCTTTCGCTGCACAGCGTGACCGTGCGCGCGCAGGTCGATGGGGTTCTGGCGCAGGTCGCCGTGAAGGAAGGCCAATGGGTGAACAAAGGTGATGCGCTGGCCAGCATCGACGATCGTGCCATTCGCGCCAGCCTTGCTCAGGCGCGGGCGCAAGCCAGCCAGAGCCAGGCGCAGTTGCAGGTGGCAGGGGTCAATCTGCGCCGCTACAAGGACCTGAGTCGCGACAATGGTATTTCGCGCCAGTTGCTCGACGAACAACAGGCCCTGTTCGACCAGCTCACCGCGACCTTGCAAGGCAATCAGGCCGCCATCGCTGCCGCTCAGGTGCAGTTGTCCTACACCCAGATTCACTCTCCGGTGACCGGTCGGGTCGGTATCCGCCGTGTGGATCCGGGCAACTTCCTGCGTGTCAGCGATGCCGAAGGCTTGTTCACAGTGACCCAGATCGACCCCATCGCAGTGGAATTCTCGCTCCCCCAGCAGGAGCTGGCGACGTTGCAGTCCTTGCTCGACCGGCCGCAGCCGGCAGTGGTGCGCGCCTACCTCGATGGCGATACCGAAACGGGCAAGCTGGTGGGTGAGGGTCACCTGACGCTGCTCGACAATCAGATTGCCGCAAGCACCGGAACCATCCGCGCCAAGGCCGAGTTTCACAACGGCCGACACACCCTGTGGCCAGGCCAACTGGTCAGTGTCGGCTTGCAGGTCGGCGTCGAACGCAACGCTCTGGTGGTGCCGTTGCCCGTAGTGCAGCGCGGTATCGAGGGCCATTATGTGTACCGCGTGAAAGACGCCAAAGTCGAGCAGGTGCCGGTGCAGGTGCGCTACCAGACTTCGACCCAAAGCTTGATAGACGGCGTTGCTGCGGGCGACGTGCTGGTCAGTGACGGGCAATCGCGGTTGAGGCCGGGAGCCCGCGTACAGGTGCTCGAGCCAACGGTGGACAACGCAGCGACCTTGCGATGAGCACCGGGCGCTCGATCAGCGCCTGGTGCATCGACCATCCGGTGGCCACCGTGCTGTTGACCCTGGCGCTGGTGTTGCTCGGTGGCCTGGCTTTCACCCGGCTGGCGATCGCGCCACTGCCCGAAGCGGACTTTCCGACCATCCAGGTCAACGCGCAACTGCCCGGCGCCAGTCCACAGACCATGGCGTCTTCGGTGGCCACGCCGCTGGAGGTGCAGTTCAGCGCCATTCCCGGCATGACCCAGATGACCTCCAGCAGCGCCCTGGGCTCGACCAACCTGATCCTGCAGTTCAGCCTGAGCAAAAGCATCGACACCGCCGCCCAGGAGGTCCAGGCGGCGATCAACACGGCAGCCGGACGCTTGCCGCAGGACATGCCCAACCTGCCGACCTGGCGCAAGGTCAATCCGGGAGACAGCCCGGTGCTGATCCTCAGCGTGAGTTCGGCGCAGATGCCCACCCACGTGTTGAGCGACTACACCGAAACCCTGCTGGCCAGGCAACTGAGCCAGATCGAGGGCGTTGGCCAGGTCTACATCACCGGCCAGCAACGCCCGGCGATCCGTGTGCAGGCAGCCCCAGAGCGCCTCGCAGCGCTGGAGCTGACGCTTGCCGACCTGCGCGGTGCCATCCAGCAGACCAGCCTGAACCTGGCCAAGGGTGCTCTGTACGGTGACACCAGTGTGTCCACATTGGCCACCAACGACCAGCTCTTCGAGGCTCATGAGTACGCGCAACTGGTGGTGGCCTACCGTAATGGCGCACCGGTACAACTCAAGGACGTCGCAACCGTGATCAAGGGTGCGGAGAACGCCTATGTGCAATCCTGGTCGGGTGATCAGCCAGGCTTGAACCTGACGATCTTCCGCCAGCCGGGTGCGAACATCGTCGACACGGTCGACCGCATACTGGCCGCCATGCCACGCCTGCAGGAGATGCTGCCGGCAAGCGTGGATGTCACCGTACTCAACGACCGCACCCAGACCATCCGTGCATCACTACACGAAGTGGAGCTGACGCTGCTGATCGCCGTGCTGCTGGTGGTGGCCGTCATGGCCCTGTTCCTGCGCCAGTTGTCGGCCACGCTGATCGTGTCCAGCGTGCTGGGGGTTTCGCTGATCGCAACGTTCGCCGCCATGTACCTGATGGGTTTCAGCCTGAACAACCTGACTTTGGTGGCCATCGTCATCAGTGTCGGGTTCGTGGTCGACGATGCGATCGTGGTGGTGGAGAACATCCATCGCCATCTGGAGGCCGGCGATGGCATGCGTGAAGCGGCGATCAAGGGCGCCAGCGAGATCAGCTTCACGGTAGTGTCGATCAGCTTTTCGCTGATTGCCGCATTCATTCCACTGCTGTTCATGGGCGGCGTGGTCGGGCGCCTGTTCAAGGAATTCGCGCTGACGGCCACCTCTACCATCCTCATTTCGGTGGTGGTTTCCCTGACCCTGGCACCGACGCTATGCGCGCTGTTCATGCGCCGCCCCGCACACGCCGCACGCGCGGGCTTCAGTGAGCGCCTGCTGGCCTGGTACGACAAAGGTCTGATCCGCGCACTGGCTCACCAGGGCATCACCCTGGCCGTGTTCGGCTTGACCGTTGCCTTGTCGGTGGCGGGCTACGTGCTCATCCCGAAGGGGTTTTTCCCGGTGCAGGACACCGGCTTCGTTCTCGGCACGACCGAAGCGGCCGCCGACATTTCCTACAAAGACATGCAGGAAAAACACCTTGCCCTAGCCCGTATCATCGGTGCAGATCCGGCGGTCAGGGCCTATTCCCACGCCGTGGGCGTAACCGGCAGCAACCAGACCATCGCCACCGGGCGATTCTGGATCGGCCTCAAGGAACAGAGCGAACGCGACGTGTCGGCCAGCGCATTCATCGACCGCTTGCGGCCCCAGCTCGCCCAGGTGCCTGGCGTGGTGCTTTACCTGCGCGCCGGACAGGACATCAACCTGAGCGCCGGGCCAAGCCGCAGCCAGTACCAGTACGTGCTCAAGAGCAACGACGGGCCGAGCCTGAACCTGTGGACCGAACGCCTGACCGAACGACTGCGTGCCAACCCGGCCTTTCGCGACCTGTCCAACGACCTGCAGCTGGGTGGCAGCGTGACCCACATCAGCATCGATCGGGTGGCAGCTTCGCGTTTCGGCCTGACCACCAGCGACATCGACCAGGCGCTGTACGATGCATTCGGTCAGCGCCAGATCAACGAATTCCAGACCGAAACCAACCAGTACAAGGTCATTCTGGAACTCAAGGCCGATCAGCGCGGCAAGGCGCAGAGTCTGCAGTACTTCTACCTGCGCTCGCCCCTGACCAACGAAATGGTGCCGCTGTCGGCCGTGGCCAAGGTCGAGGCACCCACTCAGGGCCCGCTGTCGATCAGCCACGATGGCCTGTTTCCGGCGGCCAACCTGTCGTTCAATCTGGCGCCCGGCGTGGCCTTGGGCGAGGCCGTCGGTTTGCTCGAACGCACGCAAGCCGAACTGGCCATGCCCGCGTCTATCGCCGGCAGCTTCCAGGGCGCTGCCCAGGCTTTCCAGAGTTCGCTGGCCAGCCAGCCCTGGCTGATTCTGGCCGCACTGGTGGCGGTCTACATCATTCTCGGCGTGCTGTACGAAAGCTTCGTTCACCCGCTGACCATCATCTCGACCCTGCCATCGGCTGGGCTGGGTGCCTTGTTGCTGCTATGGCTATGGGGACAGGATTTTTCCATCATGGGCTTGATCGGCCTGGTCTTGCTGATCGGGATCGTCAAGAAGAACGGCATTCTGATGATCGACTTCGCCCTGCATGCGCAGCGCAGCGAAGGGCTGGACGCGCGTGAAGCGATTCACAAAGCCTGCCTGACGCGCTTCCGCCCGATCATCATGACCACACTGGCCGCACTGCTGGGCGCACTACCCCTGATGTTCGGCTATGGCGCCGGTGCCGAACTGCGCCAGCCACTGGGCATCGCCGTGGTGGGGGGACTGCTGATCAGCCAAATGCTGACGCTGTTCACCACCCCTGTGATCTATCTGCAACTGGAGCGGCTGTTCCATCGCACCGACGGTTCCAGAACGCCGGCATTGCCGGCCAGCCACTGAACGTCGACCAACAAAAAACGCCCGATGCGGGCGTTTTCTTTACAGCGACAGCGTGACTGCTCAGCTGCTGGCGCGAGCGATGTTGCGCAGGGCTTTGACCTGATCGTGGTTGCGTTGCACACCGGCAAGCTGACGCTCGACAATGGTGAAGATGTTGGCCGGCAGCGCCTCGGTCAAGGCTTCCTTGTAAGCTTTCAAAGCCACATCTTCGCCGCGTTCGGCTTCGTTCAGCACCGCTTCTTCATCCTTGCCGGTGAAGATCGATTTGACGTCGACCCAGCGACGATGCAGGTCACCGCTCACGCTGGTGGAGTCTTCCGGGGTGCCGCCCAGTGCGATGACCTCGGCCTGCAGTTCACCGGCCGCTTCGGCGCATTCCTGGGAATGCTTGGTGAACAACGCCTTGAGTTCCGGGTTCTTGATGTCTTCGGCACAGGTCTTGAAGCCTTCCTCGCCGTCCTTGCAGGTTTCGATAAGCTTGTTCAGGATGGAAACAACCGTCTTGGCAGAATCATTCATCTTTTTGAATTCCTGTGGAAATCGGAAACCGCGTTGGGATGCTGTCCATACAGCAGCCTTCGTGCCAGCTTTCAAAGCAAACAAAAATCATCTATATCAAAGAGTTAACGTAGCCTGCGATTTCCCGAAGCTGTCTTTATGCATGATCGGCGGCTTTGTGACCGTGCAGAATGCATGTAACCTCGCGCAACGTCGTTTTTGCAGACCCACACCCTTGTGAATATTCAGTCATGAACCCCGAAAAACTTGAATCGCTGGTGACCTTCGTAATGCCCTTCGGCAAGTACAAGGGCCGAGTAATCGCCGACCTGCCGGGGCATTACCTGAACTGGTTTGCCCGCGAAGGTTTTCCTAAAGGTGAACTGGGTGGGCTGCTGGCGCTGATGCAGGAAATCGATCACAACGGCTTGTCCGACCTGCTCGATCCGCTGCGGGTCAAGCATGGCAAGCCGCGCATCGCCGATGGGCGCTGAACCGTCTGGCAACTTTCTTTCAGGCAAAAAAAAGTGCGCCGACCGAGCGCACTGAAAGACAACCGTGAAGCGCCTAACGAAGTCGAATCAGTCGAGCAGAGCCAGCGCCTGCGCGCTGCACTCCTGAATGCGTGCCCAATCGCGGTTTTCAATCCACTGGCTGTCGAGCATCCACGAGCCGCCCACGCACATCACATTGGATTGAGCCATGTAGCTGTTGATGTTGCCCGGGCCGACGCCGCCAGTCGGGCAGAAGCGCACTTCCGGGAAGGGCCCGCCGAGCGCCTTGATGGCAGCCACGCCACCGCTCACCTCGGCCGGGAACAGCTTGAAGCGGCGATAGCCCAGCGCGTAACCCATCATCAGTTCGGACGGGCTGCTGATGCCCGGCAGCAACGGCAACGAGCTTTCCACACCGGCCTCGAGCATGTCCTGGGTCACGCCGGGGGTGACGGTGAACTGCGAGCCGGCCTGCTCGGTTGCGGCGAGCATTTCGCGGGTCAGCACCGTGCCAGCGCCGACCAGCAGCTCCGGGCGTTGCTCGCGCAGCACCTGGATGGCCCTGAGCCCGAGTGCCGAGCGCAGGGTCACTTCCAGTACGGTCAGCCCCCCGGCTGCCAAGGCATCGGCCAGAGGCAGAATGTCTTCTTCACGGGCAATGGTGATGACCGGCAGAATTCGCGCACGCGCCGCCAGGGCGTCGATCCGGGCAACCTTGTCGACCATGCGTTGCTGCTGTTCGGTGGTGATCATAGCGGCGGTTCCTTGATTCATTGACACCAGTAGATATCCAGCGCGGAGTGCAGGAAGGCGCGGATAGGCATCTGCGCCACGTCGTCGCCGGCCAGTGCAGTGCGCAGCGTGGTCAACTTGCTTTCGCCCTGCACCGACAGCACTTTGAAGCGGGCCGAGGCCAGCAACGCACGGCTCATGCTCAGGCGTTGATGCGGTACGCTCGGCGCCAGCATGGGCCAGCAGCGGCGCTCGCTGTCCAGCGCCAGAGCCTGTTCAAGGTTGGGGCTATCGGGAAACAACGAAGCGGTGTGCCCGTCATCGCCCATGCCCAGTACCAGCACGTCGATCGGCGGCAATTGGCCGAGCAGGTCATCGGCGACTGCGGCGGCTTCCTCCTGGCTGGACGTGGTGTGGTACAGGCTGACGAAACGTGCCTGCTCGACCGCGCCTACCAACAGGTGGCGCTCGAGCAGGCCGGCATTGCTGTCGGCGTGCTCGATGGGCACCCAACGCTCGTCGGCCAGGGAGATCACTACCTGTGACCAGTCCAGGCTCTGACGCGCCAGGCACTCCAGGAAAGCCACCGGGCTGCGCCCGCCGGAAACCACCAGGGTTGCCACGTTCTGGCGCTCGATCGCCTCGCGCAGTTGCTCGGCGACCTTGCCGGCCAGGGCTTCGGCCAGCAACGGTGCGCTCACGCAATCGTGAACCTTGAGCCCCTCGGGGAACTGCAAATCAGATATCGCCATACCAGGATCTCCCATCGCGTGTGATCAGGGCAATCGAGCTCATCGGCCCCCATGAACCTGCCGCGTACGGCTTGGGAGCATCGCCGGATTTCTTCCAGCCGGCGATGAGCTGATCGCACCATGTCCACGCATATTCGATTTCATCTTTACGGACAAACAGGTTCTGATTGCCCTGCATCACCTCCAGCAGCAATCGCTCGTACGCATCTGGAATGCGCGCACTGCGATAGGTGTCGGAGAAATTCAGTTGCAGCGGCCCGCTGCGCAGTTGCATACCCTTGTCCAGGCCTTGCTCCTTGGTCATCACGCGCAGCGATATACCT
Source organism: Pseudomonas sp. CFBP 13602 (assembly GCF_014842725.1). Lineage (NCBI taxonomy): Bacteria > Pseudomonadati > Pseudomonadota > Gammaproteobacteria > Pseudomonadales > Pseudomonadaceae > Pseudomonas > Pseudomonas sp. CFBP 13602. The sequence continues at coordinate 93,433 of NZ_JACYVT010000010.1, forward strand.
TCGTCCGGTTGCAGGCGGATGATCAGCTTGTTGCTGATCTGCAGGCGCTGCTCGGGCGCGAAGATATAGTGCGGCGGTTCCTTGAAGTGGATGACGATCTGCGACAGCTTCTGTGGCATGCGCTTGCCGGTGCGCAGGTAGAACGGCACGCCGGCCCAGCGCCAGTTGCGGATATCGGCACGCAGCGCGACGAAGGTCTCGGTATCGCTCTGGGTGTTGGAGTTTTCTTCTTCCAGATAACCCGGCACCGGACGGCCTTCGCTGTAGCCCGCGATGTACTGGCCACGCACGACCTGCTGGGTCAAGCCGTCGGCGGTGAATGGCGCGAGCGCCTTGAGCACCTTGACCTTCTCATCGCGAATGCTGTCGGCGGACAGGTCGGCCGGTGGGTCCATGGCGATCAGGCAGAGCAGCTGCAGCAGGTGATTCTGGATCATGTCGCGCAGCTGGCCGGCCTGGTCGAAGTAGCCCCAGCGCCCTTCGATACCGACTTTTTCCGCGACGGTGATCTCAACGTGGGAAATGTAGTTCTGGTTCCACTGGGTTTCGAACAGGCTGTTGGCGAAGCGCAGGGCAATGAGGTTCTGCACCGTCTCCTTGCCCAGGTAGTGGTCGATTCGGTAGACCCGATTTTCCGGGAAGTACTGCGCGACGGCATCGTTGACCCGGCGCGAGGATTCCAGGTCGTGGCCGATAGGCTTTTCCAGCACGGCGCGGGTACGCGCGGTCAGGCCGACCTTGTGCAGGTTTTCGCAGATGGCGCCGTAGACCGCCGCCGGTGTGGCGAAGTAGGCGATCAATTGTTCGGCGTCACCGACTTTCTCGGCCAGTGCGACGTAGGTGTCGGCATCCAGAAAGTCCACGTGCACATAGCTCAGCCGCGCCAGAAAACGCTGCACCGCGTCGGGCTCGAGCTGGGCGTCGGAAACGAACTTGCGCAACCCTGCCTCGATGACACCCAGGTGATGGGCTTCGTCGCCGGGCTCGCGGGCCAGGGCGAGAATGCGTGTATCGGCGTGCAGCAACTGCGCGCGATCGAGTTGATATAGAGCCGGAAACAGCTTGCGCAATGCCAGGTCGCCCAGGGCGCCAAAAAGAGCAAAGGTGCATGATCCTGCGGTCATTGAGGGCATGATGTTTGTTCTTCTATCAAGTTGACGTAGAAATACCCTTTTTCAGGGGACGATTCAAGGCAGAATGTAGTAATAACCACAACATTTACCCATTCAGGCAGATACGGGTGGTGGCGCACTGCGCCCCCCAGTAGGATAAGCCACCCGTGAAGACAGCCTGGCCAGACATGCTCGCTGGCGCTGCAGTAGACCCAAGGACATACCATGGACCGTGTGCGAAATCTTCTGGAACAGATCCAGAGCCGCCTCGATGAGCTGAACAAGGCCGAGCGCAAGGTGGCCGAGGTCATTCTGCTCAATCCGCAGCAGGCGACCCGCTTCAGTATTGCCGCTCTGGCGCAGGCCGCCAAGGTCAGCGAGCCGACGGTGAACCGCTTCTGTCGTTCCTTCGGCGTCAGCGGCTACCCCGAGCTCAAGCTGCAACTGGCGCAAAGCCTGGCCAGTGGCGCAGCCTACGTCAGTCGCGCGGTAGAAGCCGACGACGACCCGGCGGCCTATACCCAGAAGATTTTCGGCAGTGCCATCGCTTCGTTGGACAGCGCCTGCCAGCAACTCGATCCGGCGCTGGTCAGCCGCGCCGTGGACATGTTGATCCAGGCACGCCAGATCCACTTCTTCGGCCTCGGCGCGTCGGCGCCGGTGGCGCTCGATGCCCAACACAAGTTCTTTCGCTTCAACCTGGCGGTGTCGGCCCATGCCGATGTCCTCATGCAGCGAATGTTGGCGTCGGTTGCCCATACCGGCGAGCTGTTCGTGATCATCTCCTACACCGGGCGCACGCGCGAACTGGTGGAAGTCGCCCGCCTGGCACGGGAAAACGGTGCATCGGTGCTAGGGCTGACGGCAGCAGGCTCGCCCTTGGCCAAGGCCAGCAGCGTAAGCCTGAACATACCCCTGCCTGAAGACACGGATATCTACATGCCGATGACATCGCGCATCGTGCAATTGACTGTGCTTGATGTGTTGGCCACGGGCATGACGCTACGGCGCGGCGTGGATTTCCAGCCGCACCTGAGGAAGATCAAGGAAAGCCTGAACGTGAGTCGCTACCCGGCTGGGGATGGCCTGGACTGAATGCAGGCAAAGGACATGGATCTGCAGGCGCGGTCAGTGGCCGCAAAAAAACGCTGCGGTGGATCAGATTCACCGCAGCGAGCCTTTCGCGGCCGATGACCGCTCCTACGGTCAAACCGCAGGTAAATGGGATGAATAAGCCCCTGATCCCACGTAGGAGCGGTCAGCGGCCGCGAAAAGAACACCGCGGTGTGCCAGTTTCACCGCGGGGCAGCATTCGCGGCCGATGACCGCTCCTACGGTGAGCCCGTTACTGGCTCGAAAAAAAGGGCGACCTGAGTCGCCCGGAAAGCGCACACCACAAATCAGAACTTGGACTGGATCTTCAACCCGGCCACCAGTGCGTCATCCACCTGGTTCACGCCGCCAGGATGTTTGATGTACTGCACGTTGGGCCGCACCGTCAGCCAGTTGGTCACGCGGAAGCCGTAGTAGATCTCGGCGTTGTACTCGGTGTCCTGGATCGGCAGGTATGACGGATTGTCGTAGTCTTCGATGTTGTTCAGATCATTGACCAGGCGGCGATTCTTGCGCACGTCGTCGTTGACGTGGATGCGCGCGATGCCCACACCGATGTCGTCCTTGGGCCGGGCGTCGAAGGGCCCCATGTAGGTCAGGCCGATCTGCTGATAGTTGTCGACGAAGTTGGTGTCCTTGTCGTGCACGGTGGCGTTGGCGAAGATGCTCAGGCCACGCGCGGCGCTGCCGTTGTGACTGGTCAACTGTTGCTGGGCGACGATCCAGGCGCCGTGCTTGCTGCTGTGGGACTTGTAGCTGGCGCCGGAAACCGCAGCCGCCTGGCCATTGCCATCTTCATACACATCGTCGGCCTTGGCCGTGCTGTAGTAGTAGCCCAGGCGATACTCGCCCGGCAGGTCGTTGAGCTTGGGCGTCCATACCAGTTCAACCGGCAGGATCATGCCCTTGGTGCCGCTGCCGCTGAGCTTGAAGCCGTTACCGGTTTCCAGGTACGAGGGGTTCTGCTCGAACACGCCCACCTGCGCATACACTTCCGGGGTGATGTTGTACTTGATACGCAACGCCCACTGGCTGACCGGCCAGTTGTACCAGATGTTGCCCACCCAGTTGCCGACCTGCGAACCGCAGAACGCCAGGTTCTGGAAGTCGCACGGGAAGCTGTTGAAGTCTTCGCCAGGGCCGAAGCGGCCGATCTTGACGTTGAGCTTGTCGTCGAAATAACCCTGCTTGTACCACATCTGGGTAAGCCGCCAGGTCTGGCCCCTGCCCCAGACTTCCTGGGATGAACTCAGGGTGCCGGCACGCGGGTCGCCGATCCGGTCATTGGAGATGTTGCGGCCGCTACGCTCGGTGATGGCCAGCTTGAACTCCGCATCCTTCCACCCCAGAATCTTTTCCAGGTCCATCTTCACGCCCAGGGCGAACTGGTCGCTGTAGCGTGCGGTGGTATCGTCGTTGTAGCCACCGTCGAGATTGCTGCCAACTTCCCCTACGTATTCCAGCGAAAAATCGTAGCCCTTTTCCAGCAACTCCGTACGCGCCCCACCCCAGTCACCGGTCATCCACGGCGACTCCTCGGTAAAAGCCCCAGCGGCATGCACGCTGCCGGCCAGACTCAGGGCGCCGAGCATCGACAACTGGCCGATCAGTCTGGGTTTAGTGATAAGTCTGCTGTTCATCCCTCTTCCTCTTTTATTGTTATTGACGTGTTGTACAGTCTTGCCAATGACAGGCGACAGGCCGCCCGCCGATATCGCTATTCAGCGTCCTTTGAACTGGGTCACGTTGCCCAAGGGTGCAGCTTCCTGCGCGGTTCGCGTGGCGCCGAGGCGCGCACCGCTGGCCGCATCGAAAATCAGGACCTTGCTCGGGTCCAGCAGCAGGTTCAAGGTGGCGCCTATGGCCGGCGCAGCATCCGGCGCCATGCGGCAGCACACCTTGGTCTGGTTCACGGTGACGAACACCAGCGTGTCCGGCCCGGTCGGCTCGGTGATCTGCACTTCGGCACGCAGGGTGGGCAAACCCGTGACCTGCTCGCTGGCCAGGGCGATCTGCTCGGGGCGGATACCAAGGATGATCTCGCGATCCTCCAGCCCCGCGTCGGCGATGCCCAGCGGCAGTTCGCAACGCGCCTGCCCGCTGTCGAGCAGCGCCACCAGGCGGCCGTCCTGGCGGGTCAGGCGCAGCGGAATGAAGTTCATCGGCGGCGAGCCGATGAAGCTGGCCACGAACAGGTTGGCCGGATCGTTGTAGATCTGCTGCGGCGTGCCGAACTGCTGGATGATGCCGTCCTTCATCACCGCCACCTTGTCACCCAGGGTCATGGCCTCGATCTGGTCGTGGGTCACGTAGACCGTGGTAGTCTTCAGGCGCTGGTGCATCAACTTGATCTCGGTGCGCATCTCCACCCGCAGCTTGGCGTCGAGGTTGGACAGCGGCTCGTCGAACAGGTAGATCTTGGGCCGCCGCGCCAGTGCGCGCCCCATCGCCACGCGCTGCTGCTGACCACCGGAGAGTTGGCCGGGCTTGCGTTCGAGCAGATGCTCGATCTGCAACAGCTTGGCCACTCGCGCTACTTCTTCGTCGATCGAAGCCTGGGGCATCTTGCGGATCTTCAGGCCGAAGCAGATGTTCTCGCGCACCGTCATGGTCGGATACAGCGCGTAGCTCTGGAACACCATGGCAATGTCCCGGTCCTTGGGGCTCATGCCGCTGATGTCTTCGCCGTCGACCAGGATCGCCCCGCCGGAGATGTTCTCCAGGCCTGCAATGCAGTTCATCAGGGTCGACTTGCCACAGCCCGACGGCCCCACCAGGATCAGGAATTCCCCCGAGTCGATCGAAAGCTCGATGTTCTTCAGCGTGTCCGGCAAGCCGCTGCCGTAGGTCTTGATTACGTTGCGCAGTTCCAGCGTTGCCATGTTGCTACCCCTTGACCGCGCCGGCCGTGAGCCCGCGCAGGAAATACTTGCCAGCGAAGATGTAGACCAACAGCGTCGGCAGGCCGGCGATCATTGCCGCTGCCATGTCCACGTTGTATTCCTTGACCCCGGTACTGGTGTTGACCAGGTTGTTCAATGCCACGGTGATCGGCTGTGCATCGCCGCTGGCGAACACCACGCCGAACAGGAAGTCGTTCCAGATCTGGGTGAACTGCCAGATCAGGCAGACCATGACGATCGGGATCGACATGGGCAGCAGGATCTTGCCGAAGATGGTGAAGAACCCGGCGCCATCCAGGCGTGCGGCCTTGACCAGTGCGTCCGGCACGCTCACGTAATAGTTGCGGAAGAACAGCGTGGTGAATGCCAGCCCATACACCACGTGCACCAGCACCAGCCCGGTGGTGGTGTTGGCCAGGCCGAACTTGCCCAGGGTGAATGACGCCGGCAACAGTACGGTCTGGAACGGCAGGAAGCAGCCAAACAGCAGCAGACCGAAGAACAGTTGCGAGCCGCGAAACTTCCACATCGACAGCACATAGCCGTTCATGGCACCGATGAAGGTGGAGATCAGCACGGCAGGAACGGTGATCATCACCGAGTTCCAGAAGTACCCACCCACCGAACCCCAGGCCTTGACCCAGCCGATGGCAGTGAACACTTCCGGCAGGCTCAGCAGGTTGCCGGTGCGGATGTCGTCGGGTGTCTTGAAGCTGGTCAGCAGCATCACCACCAGCGGCACCAGGTAGATGGCCGCGGCCAGCAGCAGCACGGCGTAGATCGCCACGCGACTGAAGGTCAGGGCCGGTTTGCCGGTCATAGGGTTCATTGACGTTTGCCCCGCAGTTCGGAGTACAGGTAGGGCACCAGGATGGCCAGGATCGCGCCGAGCATCAGCATGGCGCTGGCCGACCCCTGCCCCATCTGGCCCCGGCTGAAGGTGAAGGCGTACATGAACATCGCGGGAAGGTCCGACGAGTAGCCCGGCCCTCCCGCCGTCATCGCAGCTACCAGGTCGAAGCTCTTGATGGCGATGTGCGCAAGAATCATGAAGGCGCTGAAAAACACCGGACGCAGGCTCGGCAGGACGATGCGCAGGTAGATGGTGGGCAGGCTGGCGCCGTCCACCTGGGCGGCGCGAATGATCGACTGGTCGACGCCACGCAGGCCGGCCAGGAACAGCGCCATGACGAAGCCCGAGGCCTGCCACACAGCCGCGATCACCAGGCAGTAGACCACCCGGTCCTGGTCAACCAGCCAGTCCAGGCGAAAGCCTTCCCAGCCCCAATCGCGCAGCAGTTTGTCCAGGCCCATGCCCGGGTTGAGCAGCCACTTCCAGGCGGTACCGGTGACGATCATCGACAGCGCCATGGGATACAGGTAAATGGTGCGCAGGAAGCCTTCGCGGCGAATGCGCTGGTCCAGCAGCACTGCCAGGAATACCCCCAGCACCAGGCTGATGAAAATGAACAGGCCACCGAAGACCGCGAGGTTCTTGCTCGCGACCCACCAGCGATCGTTGTCCATCAGCCGCGCGTACTGCGCAAGGCCCGCCCACTTGTAGTTGGGCATGAAGCTTGAAGTGGTGAAGGACAGCACCAGGGTCCACAGGATGTAGCCGTAGAAGCCGACCAGCACGATCAGCATGGTCGGTGCCAGCACCAGCTTGGGCAGCCAGCGCTGCAGGGCGTCCAGGGGCGAAGCCCTGCGCATGACAGCAGTTGAGCTCATGTTGAGATGTCCGCTTCGTTGGATAGTGTGTAGCAGCGGCGCTAGCCGCGTCCGGCAGCGCCGCGAATGCATGATGCAACGGCGGCGATCGGGACCCGGCTTGCGCCGGTGCTACAGGGCTGGGTGTGTCAGCCTGATGTTCACTTGGCCGAACTGATGGCCTTGGCCAGCTGCGAGGCGGCCTTCTGCGGATCAGCCTGGGGATTGTTGATGTAGTTGGTCACCACATCGAAGATCGCGCCCTGCACCGCCAGGGTCGTGGCCATGTTGTGCGCCATGCTCGGCTGCAGGCCGCCGGTCTTGTCGTCGGCCAGGAAGTCCTTGGCCGCCGTCTGGGCGCAGGCGTCGAAGCCCAACTTGTCCATCTCGGCGAGCATGTCGGTACGTACCGGGATCGAACCCTTGTTCATGCTGAAGACTTTCTGGAAGTCGGTGCCCAGTGCAACCTTGGCCAGGTCTTGCTGCGCGGCCATGTCGTCCTTGTTCTTGAGTTCGAACACGGCCAGCGAGTCGATGTTGTAGGTGAAGGCTTTCTCGGTGCCGGGGAAGGCCACGCACTGGTAATCCTTGCCGGCCACCTTGCCTGCCGCGGTCCACTCGGACTTGGCCCAGTCGCCCATCATCTGCATGCCGGCCTTGCCATTGATGACGTCGGCAGCCGCGATGTTCCAGTCACGCCCGGCACGGTTGGGGTCCATGTAAGTTGCGACCTTCTTCAGCTCGGTGAACGCCTTGACCATCTGTTCACCCGTCAGGGTGCTCTCATCGAGGTCGACGAAGGCTTTCTTGTAGCCGTCTGCGCCCATGACCGACAACACCACGTCTTCGAACACGGTGCTGTCCTGCCATGGCTGACCACCATGGGCCAGCGCGATGAAGCCCTTGGCCTTGAGCTTGTCGCCGGCTGCATAGAATTCTTCGAGGGTAGTCGGCGCCTTTTCGATACCAGCTTTCTTGAACACCTCGGGGTTGATCCACAGCCAGTTCACCCGGTGGATGTTCACGGGAACGGCCACATACTCGCCGTCGTACTTGACGGTGTCAGACACCTTCTTGACCAACAGGCTGTCCCACTTCTCATCCACGGCAACCTGCTTCAGGGCTTCGGTGCTGAGCAGCCCGGTGCTGCCCCATTCCTGGATGTCGGGGCCTTTGATCTGGGCAACGCCAGGAGGATTGCCAGCCATGGCGCGGCTCTTGAGCACGGTCATTGCGGTGGAACCGCCGCCGCCGGCCACGGCGCCGTCTTTCCAGGTGAAACCGTCTTTCTCCACCTGCGCCTTGAGCACGTCGACTGCTGCTTTTTCACCGCCGGACGTCCACCAATGCACCACTTCGACCGAACCTTTGGAGTCGGCAGCCAGGGCACTGAGCGGGAACACGGAGGCAAGGGAAACGACGATGGCGAGGCGGGAGAGCGAGTTCATGGGACATCCTTTTTTGTTGTTATGCAGATGCAAGTCTGATGCTTGCGTTGCATGAGAGTGTAAACATCGCCACAGGGGCGCAGGTAACGAAGGGATGGGGAAATGTCACCGACTGGTGACATTCGATCGGCTGGCGTGAGCACGCATGAACGTCTCACACCGCCTTGCGTGGCAACACCAACGTCACGCGCAACCCGCCAGCCGGAAGATTCTGCAAGGTCACCTCGCCGCCATGGCTGTGGGCGATATTGCGTGCGATGCCCAGGCCCAGGCCGTAGCCCTGCTGAGTGCCGGCCAGACGAAAGTGCGGCTCGAAGACTTTCTGCAGCCGTTGCTCCGGCACCCCAGGGCCTTCGTCGTCGACGTACAACACGAAGGCCTCGGCGTCGTCATGGATGGACAAGTGCGCGCGGTCGCCGTACTTGAGTGCGTTGTCGATCAGATTGCCGATGCAGCGCTTGATCGCCAGCGGCTTGCCGGTATAAGCCCGGCGCGCCTTGCCTTCCAGGGTCACTCGGCCGTTGCCGTGCGGCGCCAGATAGGGCTCTACCAGGCAGTCGAGTACCTGATCGAGATCGACCCGTTCGATGTTTTCGTGGATGTCGGTGTCTTTGACGCATTGCAGCGCGCCCTTGACCAGCAATTCCAGCTCGTCCAGGTCACGGCCGAACTTGGCTTCCAGGGCTGGATCGTCGAGCAGTTCGACGCGCAGCCGCAGGCGCGTGATGGGCGTGCGCAAGTCGTGGGAAATCGCACTGAACAGCTGGCTGCGCTCGGTCAGGTAGCGGCTGATGCGCTCGCGCATGGCATTCAGCGCACGGGCCACTTCCACCACCTCACTGCCACCGCCGTCCATGGGCGGTTCGTTGCTCACCTCGCCCAACGACAGCTCGCGTGCGGCGCGGGCCAGGCGTTTCAGGGGCCGGCTTTGCCAGTGCACGAGCACGCCGATGAACAGCAGCAGGAACCCACTGGTCAGGGCGATGAACCAGATCTGCTGGGCAGGCAGGCCCTCTTCCTCGAGCGTGGTATAGGGTTCGGGCAACAGCGAAGCGATGTACAGCCATTCGGTGGGTCCCAGGCGAATCTGGGTGACCAGCACCGGCGGGTTGACCGGTTCCAGGGTCAAGGCGTAGTGCGCCCAGGAGCGCGGCAGCTCGTCGAGCTTCAGGCCGCTATTGAAGATGCGCAGGTCGTCGGGGCTGACGAAGGCCACCGAGATATCCACGTCGACGCCCAGCTGGGTGCGGAGCACTGCAGAAACCGCATCGATCACTGCAGTCTTGCGCGCGGTCGATTCGAGCAGCTGCATACCCAGTGGCTTGTCGTTGAGCGAAACGAAAAAGCGCGTACCGCCCATGCTGCGCAGCTGATCCAGGACCAGCGGCCGATAGGCCAGTGGCAAGGAGCGGAAATAGCTGACGCTGGCCGCCATCGAGTGGGCCAGGCTGCGGGCGCTGGTCACCAACCCTTCGAGCTGGGTGGCACGCAGCTGCGACAGCCAGATGACGCTGGACAAGCCCTGCGCCAGCAGCACCGCCAGCAGTGTCAGCAACAGCATGCGACCCAGCAGTGAGCGCGGCTTAAACAGGCGCAACGTGGGCCGCCAGCAAGTAGCCGCTACCACGTACCGTGCGGATCAGCCGCGAGGGCTTGTCATTGTCGCGCAGGCGTTGGCGCAGGCGGCTGACCGCCATGTCGACGATACGATCCAGCGGCATCGGCTCGCGCCCGCGAGTGGCGTTGCCGATGGTATCGCGGTCGAGGATCTGCTGCGGATGGTCGAGGAACAGCTTGAGCAAGGCGAAGTCGGCACCGGACAGGAACACCTCTTCCCCGTCGGTGTGAAACAGGCGGTGGCTGACGGTATCCAGCCGCCAGTCGTCGAAGCCGAGTACCTCGCCACTGCGCTCGCTGGCGAACTGGCTGCGTCGCAGCAACGCCTTGATGCGCGCCTGCAGCTCGCGCGGGCTGAACGGCTTGCCCAGATAGTCATCGGCTCCCAGCTCGAGGCCGATCACGCGGTCGGCTTCGTCGGAGCTGGCGGTCAGCATGATGATCGGCACCTGGGCCATGCGCGGATGCTGGCGGATCCAGCGGCACAGGCTGAAGCCATCTTCGTCGGGCAGCATGACGTCGAGAATCACCAGGTCGGTGCCGACCTCGGCGCCAAGCGCTTCGCGAAAGCCCGCGCCATCGGCCGTGGTGCGCACGGCGAAACCGGCGCGGCTAAGGTAGGTGTCCAGCAGTTCGCGGATGTCCTGATCGTCATCGACCAGCAGGATCGATTTGCCGACAGTGCTCACGTGGGCGTCCTTGTTGTCATTGCCGGGTCGATACGCCCGGCTTTTTTCAAGGGCTGATTAAACGCTCAAGCCTGCGCCTGTTGCAAGGCCACGCCTGCGCCCAACAGCCCGGAGAACTCGGCCGTGACCACCCACACCGGGATGCCCTTGAAGTAATCGCTCATGCAGCCCTTGTCGGCGAAGCTCTCGGCGAAACCGCTTTGCATGAAGATGTCGAGAAAGCGCGGGATCACGCCACCGACGATGTACACGCCGCCCCGGCCGCCCACGGTCAGCACGTTGTTGCCTGCCACCCTGCCCAGGAAGCGGCAGAATTGCTCCAGGGTTTCCCGAGCGACGGGGTCGCCGGCAAGCCCGGCGTCGGTAACCTCCGCAGGCGAAGTGCAGGAAGGCGTGTGGCCGTCCACTTCGCACACAGTTTGATACAACCGTAACAACCCACCACCGCTGAGAATCGTCTCGGCGCTGACGTGACCGATCTGCGCTTCGATGTGCGCGCGCAGTTGGGCTTCGCGCGCGCTGCCGACGGGCAGGTCGACATGGCCGCCCTCACCCGGCAATGCCATCCAGCCGTTGCGCAGGGCGATCAACGTGCCCACGCCCAGCCCCGTGCCTGGGCCGATGACCACTGCCGGACGTGCGGGATCCGCTTCGCCCTCGCAGACCAGCTGGTATTCATCGGGCTGTAGACGGGTCATGCCCAACGCCATGGCGGTGAAGTCATTGATCAGCAGCAGGTGCCCGATCTGCAGGCTTGCGCAGAATGCCTTGCGGCTCAGGCGCCAATGGCTGTTGGTGAAGCGGAACTCGTCACCGTCCACCGGGCCCGCTACTGCCAGGCACGCGGCGCCGATGTCGCCCTTCTGCAGCTTGAGGTCGGCCATGTACACACCGATGGCGTGCTCGGGGCTGGTGTAGTCTGCCGTGGGGAAGACCCGAACCGAATGCAGTGCATCGTTTTCCCAGAGGGCGAAACGTGCGTTGGTACCGCCGATGTCGCCGATAAGGGCGAGTGTCATCGCAAAATCTCCAACCCCGAAGTGAAGGCACTGGCGCCTTGCTCGGCCGAGCTGAAGGCTTGGCGCATGAACCCGAACAGTTCACGCCCGCACCCTACGCCATTGGCCAAGGTGCCGACCGCCGGGGTGCGGCTGGCCAGCGTCTGGGCATCGACGCGTACCTGCAAGGTACCTTCGACACCGTCGACCCGGATGATATCGCCATCGCGCACCAAGGCCAACGGGCCACCGCTGGCCGCCTCGGGACTGACGTGAATCGCGGCGGGAATCTTGCCGGACGCGCCGGACATGCGCCCGTCGGTGACCAGCGCGACCTTGAAGCCGCGATCCTGCAGCACGCCGAGAAAAGGCGTCATCTTGTGCAGTTCCGGCATGCCGTTGGAGCGCGGCCCCTGGAAGCGCATGACCGCGACGAAATCCTTTTCCAGTTCGCCGGCCTTGAACGCATCGGCCAGCTCCTGCTGGTCTTGGAACACGCGGCACGGCGCCTCCACTACTTGGTTCGCCAACGCCACGGCAGACACTTTCATGACGCCCCGACCCAGATTGCCTTCCATCACGCGCAATCCACCCTCGGCCGAGAAAGGCCGTGCCACGGGGCGCAGGATGGTTTCGTCGAGGCTCGCCTCGGGACCCTCGCGCCAGACCAGCCGGCCCTCTTGCAGAAACGGTTCGCGGGTATAGCGGCTCAGGCCATGACCGGCCACCGTGTTCACGTCCTCGTGCAACAGGCCCGCTGCGAGCAACTCGCGAATCAGGAAAGCCATGCCGCCAGCTGCCTGGAAATGGTTGATGTCAGCCTTGCCGTTTGGATAGACATTGGACAGGGTGGGCACCACTTCGGACAAATCGGCCATGTCCTGCCAGGTCAGGATGATGCCCGCAGCCATGGCGATCGCCGGCATGTGCAGGGTGTGGTTGGTCGAACCGCCCGTCGCGTGCAGGGCGACGATCGAATTCACCAGCGACTTTTCATCGACGATGCGGCCGATGGGCGTGAACTCGCCGTTGGCCTTGGTCAGGCGTGTCACCTGATGGGCCGCCTCGTGAGTCAGCGCATCGCGCAGCGGTGTGTTGGGATTGACGAACGAGGCCCCCGGCAGGTGCAACCCCAGCACTTCCATGAGCAACTGGTTGGTGTTGGCCGTGCCGTAGAACGTGCAGGTGCCCGGACTGTGGTAGGACTTCATCTCTGATTCGAGCAATTCTTCACGGCTCGCCTTGCCCTCGGCATAACGCTGGCGAACATCGGCCTTCTCCTTGTTGGAGATGCCCGACGGCATCGGCCCGCCGGGGACGAAGATCATCGGCAGATGGCCAAAGCGCAGCGCGCCCATCATCAGGCCCGGGACGATCTTGTCGCAGATGCCGAGCATCAGGGCGCCATCGAACATGTTGTGGGACAAGGCCACGGCCGTGGACAGCGCGATGGTTTCACGACTGGCCAGGCTCAGTTCCATGCCGGCCTCGCCCTGGGTCACGCCATCGCACATGGCCGGCACGCCACCGGCGAACTGGCCGACCGAGCCGATCTCGCGCAACGCCTGCTTGAGCTGCTCCGGGTAGGTTTCGTAGGGCTGGTGCGCCGAGAGCATGTCGTTATATGACGAAACGATTGCGATGTTGGTCGCATTCATCATGCGCAGTTGGTGCTTGTCTTCGGTGCCGCACCCCGCTACTCCGTGGGCAAAGTTCGCACACTGCAGCTTGCCGCGCATGGGCCCGTCGCTGGCGGCGCTGTCGATCAGTTGCAGGTAGTGCTTGCGGGTAGCTTGGCTACGCGCAATCAGCCGTTGGGTGACCTCAAGGACGCGGGGATGCATGTGAAGAACTCCAGGCTTTGGGGGCGACCTCTGCAACACTCTGTCCGAACTACGACCCATGTCAGGGCTCAAAGCCCTGCAGGCAAGAATCGATGTGAAGGAAGGGTTGTACCGGTCACTCGTTGTAGATAGAACAAAATATTGCCACTAAAAAGGCTTGTTTTCTATTTCTATGCGAATAATCTTGTAATTCCAACAACAAAACAGATTACGTGACCTGCTTGCCCGGACCTGATCCAAGGGGAATCACCCAATCTGATCACAGGAATCACTCATGACCATTCGCATAGCAATCAACGGTTTTGGCCGCATCGGCCGCAATGTCCTGCGGGCACTCTATACCCAAGGCTACCGCCAGGACCTGCAGGTCGTCGCCATCAACGACCTGGGTGACAGCGCGATCAACGCCCACCTGCTCAAGTACGACACGGTGCATGGCACCTTCGACGGCACGGTCGAGCACGACAAGGAAGGCCTCACGGTGAATGGCGACCGCATCTCGGTCAGTGCCATCCGCAACCCGGCGGAACTGCCGTGGAAGGCCGAGAACATCGACGTGGTGTTCGAGTGCACCGGCCTGTTCACCGACCGTGAAAAGGCTGCCGCGCACCTGACGGCCGGCGCGCGCAAGGTGATCATCTCGGCACCGGCCAAGGGCGCCGATGCCACCGTGGTGTATGGCGTCAACCACGACGTGCTGCGTCAGTCCCACGAAGTGATCTCCAACGCTTCTTGCACCACCAACTGCCTGGCCCCGGTGGCCCAGGTGCTGCACCGCGAGCTGGGCATCGAGCAGGGCCTGATGACCACCATCCACGCCTACACCAACGACCAGAACCTGATCGACGTGTACCACAGCGACCCCTACCGCGCCCGCTCGGCGACCCAATCGATGATCCCCAGCAAGACCGGCGCTGCCGAAGCCGTTGGCCTGGTGCTGCCGGAGCTGGCCGGCAAGTTGACCGGTATGGCGGTGCGCGTGCCGGTGATCAACGTCTCGCTGGTCGACCTGACCTTGAACCTTTCGCGCGAAGCCAGCCGCGACGAGATCAATGCGCTGATGCATGCCGCGGCCGAGCAGTCCAAGGTGCTGGGCTACAACACCCTGCCGCTGGTTTCCACCGACTTCAACCACAATCCGCTGTCGTCGATCTTCGATGCCAACCACACCAAGGTCAACGGCAAGCTGGTCAAGGTCATGGCCTGGTACGACAACGAGTGGGGCTTCTCGAACCGCATGCTGGACAACTGCCTGGCGCTGATCAACGCCAAGTAAGGCGCCATAGCGGCTGGATACGGTGGATGCCGTTTCCAGCCGCGATACCTCTTGCAAAGATAGCGACTTGACCAGGCGCACAGATGAGAAGCATTATCATCTTCTGCTTTCCGTCCGGGCAATTCCGTGAGTCAATCACGCTTCAATTCCGTTTTCCTCTCCCAACGCTTGAGTCTGCTGCGCACCCTTCAGCGCATGGTACGCAACCCCAGCACCGCCGAAGACCTGCTTCAGGAAACCTACCTGAGGGTGAATCGTGCCCTGGGTGAGCGACGCATCGAGCACCTCGAACCCTTCGTGTTTCAGACAGCACGCAATCTGGCCCTGGATTATCTGCGCTCACGGCGAGTGCACGAGCGAACCATGGTCGAAGATGTGCCCCTCGACGTGCTACAAGGCATTGCAGCAATGGCCAGCAGTCCGGACGAGGTCGCCCATGCGGAGCGGCTTCTGGCCAGGCTGACCGTGAGCCTTGCGCGACTGACGCCGCGCCAGCAGCGGATTTTCATCCTGAGCCGAGTGCATGGCAGCAGCTATGTAGAGATTGCCGAGGAGCTGAACATTTCGGCGAGCACCGTACAGAAGGAATTGAAATTGATCATGGCGATCTGCATCGGTGTCGCCCAGCGCCTGGAGGAGCATCCGTGAATCGGCAGCATCTACCAGAGCGAGCGCCACCGACGCCTGCCATGGAGCAAGCCATCGATTGGTTGATTGCCCAGCCTTGCACCGACCCCACCGAGCAAAGGGCATTCGAGGACTGGCTGCTGGCCGACCCCGAACATGCCGCGGCATTCGAGCAGGCCCGCGCGGTATGGCACGGCGCGCCGGTTCACCAGGCCGCCGTCGCCCTGCAAACGCGGCGCCGACTGCCGGCCTGGCGTCGGCATTGGAAACCACTGGCTAGCGCCGCAATGCTGGTGGTAGGCGTATTGAATTTCACCCACCTGCCGCTGCGCGTACAGGCCGCTCATCTGACCCAGGTCGGCGAACGGCAACACCTGCAACTGGAAGACGGTTCCAAGGTGCTGCTCAACACCGATTCGGCCTTCTCCAGCCGCATCGACACCCGGCAACGCAGCGCACGCCTGTACGAAGGCGAAGCCTTTTTCGAGGTGCCTCCCAGCCGTCGGCAACCCCTGAAGGTGCAAGCCGGCCCGGTGCGTGCCGATGTGCTCGACAGTGCCTTCGCCGTGAGCTACCACGATGGCCAGGCGCAAGTGCGGGTGCAGCGCGGCAATGTCGACCTCAGCGCCAGCCATGACAAGACGGTGCGCCTGAACGCCGGCGACAGCATACGCATCGGCCCCAGGGGATTCGGCACGCGTGAGCGGCTCGATCCACAGAAGGATCTGGCCTGGGTCCAGGGCCGTTTGATCTTCGAGAATTGCCCAATGGGCGAGGTACTTGCCGAACTTCGGCGCTATTACCCGGGGTGGATCATCAACACCGACAAGAAGCTTGAGCAGGTGGCAGTGACCGGCAATTACCGCCTGGACAACCCGCTCGAAGTGGTTCGCTCGTTGGCTCAGGTGACGTCGGCACAGGTGCGGGAGTTTCCGGCGCTGGTCATCCTGAACTGACGGATACGTCATATCCACGGACCGAGACACCGCATAATTATTTTTACGCTGTAGCGCTTCCCCATCCGTCTAGTCATAGCCAATGCAACTGATTCGCATTCGGATCGGTAACACTATAACGACACGCGACAGGGAGCGCTTTCGATGTCCAAAGGTTTCACTCGTCCTCAGTTTCACCACTCGGTGCTCACCGCTGCCCTGCTGGTGGCCGCCGTGCCTGCCGTAGGCAGCGCTGCGGAGCTGACACCGAACAGCGCCCGCATCAGCGTCAATCACGCCTTCAGCATCGCTCGGCAGACTCTGGCGTCGGCCTTGAACGGCTTCAGCACCACGACGGGCTGGCAAGTCGGACTGCCCGCCGAGCTTGCCCAGGACGTCATTTCACCCGGTGCGCGCGGTAACCTGACGCCGGAACAGGCACTGGATCGGCTGCTCGCAGGGACACCCTTGCGCTACCGGAAAATCAGCGCCAACAACGTTGTACTCGAGCGCAGCTCGCCGGGCGCCGTGATCGCCCTGCAACAGATGACCGTCAGCGCCACACGCCAGGAACAAAGCGCCAACAGCGTCCCGAGTACCGTCAGCGTCCAGGGCCGCAAGCAGCTGGACCGTGACAACGTCAACACCCTTCAGGACCTGGTGCGTTACGAACCGGGCGTCTCCGCAGGCGGCACCGGTTTGCGCAGCGGCCTTACCGGCTACAACATTCGTGGTATCGACGGCGACCGTGTGCTCACCCAGGTCGATGGCGTCGAGGTGCCGGACAGCTTCTTCAACGGCCCCTATGCGCAAACCGAGCGCAATTACGTCGCCCCGGAAATCGTCAAGCGTGTGGAAATCCTGCGCGGGCCGGCGTCGTCGCTCTACGGCAGCAGTGCCATCGGTGGGGTGGTCAGCTACTACACCCTGGACCCGGAAGACATCATCAAGCCCGGCAAGGATGTCGGCGCACGCCTGAAGACCGGTTACAGTTCGGCAGACGAAAGCTGGCTGAACTCGGCCACCGTGGCCGGCCGTTCGGGTGACGTCGATGCCCTCTTGCATCTGAGCCAGCGCAGTGGCCACGAGACCGAATCCTACGGCGACCATACCAGCACAGGGCTGAGCCGCACCGCAGCCGACCCCAAGGACGTGCGCTCGACCAATGTCCTGGCCAAGCTGGGCTGGAACTACGCCGACGATGCTCGATTCGGGCTCACCTACGAAAATTACAAGGACGACCGCGATGTCGATCTGAAAAGTGCCTATGGCGGCCCCTATGCAAATGGCAGGCCGCTGAACTTCTATCAATCGCGCGGTGGCAATGACACCATCACCCGCGAGCGCTTCGGCTTGAATCACGACTTCGAGCTGGACAGCGTCGTGGCCGATCACATCAAGTGGAGCTTGAACTACCAGATCGCCAAGACCGACCAGCACACCGAAGAGCACTATGTCGTCCCGCGCGCGCGCGATGTGTTGCGAGCGCGTGACACTTTTTACAAAGAGCGCCAGTGGGTGTTCGACCTGCAACTGGACAAGGCCTTTGAGTTGGGACAAACCGATCACCTGCTGACCTACGGCACCAACATACGCCAGCAGAAGGTTACCGGCTCACGCAGCGGCTACGGGACCTGCTTGACCGTGATGGGCAGTTGCCGAGCCATCGGCGCCGACAGCGCGGCCGATCGCCTGGTCAAATCCAGCGACTTCCCCGACCCGACCATCAACACCTACAGCCTGTTCGCTCAGGACGAGATTCGCTGGAACCAGTGGACCTTGCGACCCAGCGCCCGCTATGACTACACCCAGCTCAAGCCCCGCCTGACCGATGAGTTCCTGCGCACGGTCAACCCCACTGGCGAGTACACCGTGGCCGACAACGACCGGAACTGGCACCGGTTGTCACCCACGCTGGGCGTGACCTACGACTTCGATGACCACTACACCTGGTATGGGCAGTACGCCGAAGGCTTCCGCACACCTTCGGCCAAGGCGCTTTATGGACGCTTCGAAAACCTTGGCGCAGGCTATACGGTCCAGCCCAATCCGGATTTGGAACCGGAAAAAAGCAGAAGTTATGAAACCGGCCTACGCGGCAAGTTCGAGGCAGGCACCTTCGATATCGCGGTGTTCTACAACCAGTACCGCGACTTCATCAACGAGGATGCGGTCAGCCCCGGGGCGACGTCCGCCGTGTTCCAAAGCAACAATATCAAGCATGCCACCATCAAGGGCGTCGAGCTCAAGGGCCGCTTGAACCTGGACAGCTTCGGTGCACCGCAAGGTCTCTACAGCCAGGGCTCCATCGCGTACGCCCATGGCAAGAACGAAGACAACGGCCAACCGATCAACAGCGTCAATCCGCTCAAGGGCGTATTCGGCCTGGGCTACGAGCAGCAGCAGTATGGTGGCCTGCTCAGTTGGACACTGGTCAAGCGGCAGAACCGAGTGGACAGCAGCGCGTTCAAGTCGCCGGACGGCAGCGGTGTGTTCAAAACGCCTGGCTTCGGCATCCTCGACCTGGCCGGTTACTACAAGGTCACCGACGACGTCACGGTCAACGCCGGCCTGTACAACCTCACCGACAAGAAATACTGGCTATGGGACGACGTGCGCAGTTATGACGGCGTGGGCGAAGCGGCGGTGACATCACCCGCCAACCTCGACCGCCTCACTGCTCCCGGTCGTAATTTCGCGATCAATCTGGTTTGGGACATCTGATAATGGCACTGTAGGGGCAGATAACCGCTGCCCCTGTGGTGGGATTTTTTTACGGTCCGCTGTGAGTTGATTCGTCTCGTCTAAACAGCACCGCACTTTTCAAGGAACTCGCAATGACCGTCACCGAGCACACTCAGGACCTCGCCCCACTGCGCTCCGCCCGCTTGCGCGCGATCAGCCAGGCGTTGCACGACAGCCTGGAAAATACCGTGGCCCGCTACGCGCCATTCGATACGCCGCAAAGCTATGCGCGCTTTCTGCAGATGCAGTACCTGTTCCAATCCGAGTTGCAACACCTGTACAACGACCCGGCCCTGATCGCCTTGTTTCCCGATCTGCCCGAGCGCTGCCGCGCAGAGGCAGCCAAGGCCGATCTGATCGATCTGGGCGTGGCCATTCCGCAACCTGTTCCGGGCGCCCTCAGCGAGCCCAGTCAGGCCACGGCACTCACCTGGATTCGCGTCTCCGAAGGGTCTAAACTCGGCGCCGCCATCCTGATCAAACGGGCTAACGCCTTGGGTTACACCGCCAGTTTCGGTGCTCGCCATTTGGCCGAACCCGAGGGCGGACGCGGCAAAGGCTGGAAAGCCTTCAACGCGATCTTCGACGCCCTGCCGTTCAGCGCGGCTGAAGAAGCGCAAGCTGATCAGGCGGCCAACGATGCGTTTGCGCGCTTGCAGGTGCTGCTGCAACACACCTACGCCGACCACAAGGAAACGGCGCCGGCCTGACCCCCACTGTATGGAACTCATGGACAACCCTCGCCCGCTCCCCTCAAAGCTGGCCCGCGTGCTTTACGGCCTGCTGGCCTATACCAGCCTGATCATCGGGTTGATCGCCATCGTGGTGCCGGGGTTGCCCACCACCGAGTTCATCCTGCTGGCCGCGTGGGCGGCGACCAAAAGCTCACCGCGGCTGAGCGCCTGGCTGGAGAACCACAAGCTGTTCGGCCCGATGTTGCGGAACTGGCGCAATGGCAAGGTCATAACCCGTCGAACCAAGGTCAGCGCAACCGTCAGCATGGTCCTCTGTTCAGTGCTCATGTGGTTTACCCTCAAGCAGCACTGGCCGGTGTACGCGGCGATCTCCGGCATGGTGCTGGTCAACCTGTGGATCTGGTCGCGGCCCGAACGCATCAACCCCCAGCACTGAGCACGCCCGCGTAGGTGCTACAGCTTTGCGCGATGGCAAGGCATACTGCGTCCCTCCGCTGTCCGGAATGCTCGAGACCCCATGCGTATCCACGTCAGCTTCATCGACCGTGTCGGCATCACCCAGGAAGTGCTGGCCCTGTTGGGGGCGCGCAACCTCAACCTCGACGCAGTCGAGATGGTCCCACCCAACGTCTATATCGACGCACCGACCCTCAGCCCGCTGGTGCTGGAAGAACTGCACGATGCGCTGTTCCGGGTGCGGGGTGTGGAGGACGTGCGCGTGGTCGATATTCTTCCAGGACAACGCCGGCACCTGCAGCTTGAAGCCTTGCTGGCCGCCATGGGCGATCCAGTGCTGGCACTGGACAGTGCCGGCAATGTGCTGTTGGCCAACCCGGCTTTGGTCGAGCTGTACGGCCGCGAGCCCGCCGGACAGTCGGTGGCGGACCTGTTCGCCGATCCTGCCTTGCTCGGCGCCTTGCTCGAACAAGGGTTCCGCCTGCCACTGCGCGAGGTCAACCTGAATGGCCAGACGCTGTTGCTCGATGCCACACCCATCACCGACGCCGGTGCCCTGCTGACGCTATACCCGCCCAACCGCATGGGTGAGCGACTGGCCGCCCTGCACCACGACCACGCCGAAGGGTTCGATTCGCTGCTGGGCGACTCTGCACCGATCCGTGCGCTCAAGGCCCGGGCGCAACGTGTTGCGGCGCTGGATGCGCCGCTGTTGATCCAAGGCGAGACGGGCACGGGCAAGGAGCTGGTGGCGCGGGCCTGCCATGCCGTCAGCGCGCGCCACGGCGCGCCGTTCCTGGCGCTCAACTGCGCCGCCCTGCCGGAAAACCTCGCCGAGAGCGAGCTGTTCGGCTATGCCCCCGGCGCGTTCACCGGCGCCCAGCGCGGTGGCAAGCCGGGGCTGATGGAACTAGCCCACCAAGGCACGGTGTTTCTCGACGAAATCGGCGAAATGTCGCCGTACCTGCAGGCCAAGCTGCTGCGGTTCCTCAACGATGGCAGCTTTCGCCGGGTAGGCGGCGACCGTGAGGTCAAGGTCAACGTACGCATCCTCAGCGCCACCCACCGCAATCTGGAGCAGATGGTGGCCGAAGGCGCCTTCCGCGAAGATCTGTTCTACCGCCTGAACGTGCTCAACCTGAACGTGCCACCCCTGCGCGAGCGCGGCGAGGATATCCTGCTGTTGGCCCGTTATTTCATGCAGCAGGCCTGCACGCAGATTCAGCGACCGATGTGCCGACTGACGACGAGCACCTATCCGGCCCTGCTGGGCAACCGCTGGCCGGGCAACGTTCGGCAGTTGCAGAACGTGATCTTTCGCGCAGCCGCCGTCTGCGAAAGCAACACAGTCGACATCGGCGATCTGGACATTGCCGGCACCAGCGTGAGTCGACGCAACGACGGCGACGTCGTCAGCCTGGAGCAGGCCGTTGGCGCCTACGAAAAAGCACTTCTGGAAAAGCTGTACCCCAGTTATCCATCCAGCCGGCAACTGGCCAGCCGTTTACTGACATCCCACACGGCCATCGCCAACCGGTTGCGCAAGTATGGAATCGGTGGCGCGAGCTGATACCTCAGCCGAACCGGACTGTATCTATTTCAATACAGCGTACGTAATTCGATACGACTTCTGTAGCAGCGGCGCAAGCCGCGTCCGGGCTCGCCTGGGTCCATGCAATAGACCGCGTCTACCGCCGACGCGGCTCGCGCCGCTCCTACAGGGGAATCAGGAAGTTTGCTGGTCTGGGTGTTGCGTAGTGTTTTCGTTACAACCGTTGCGATCCTTGATGGGTGTGATTTGCCTGGAGCCCTTGCAGGCTGTGACTTTGGGAAATCTGGCAACCATCTTGCTAAGTAACCCTCATTGCTGAACCCCAAATCACTGCGGAGTTTCCATGAGCGAGTTGCGTTTCACCGTCGAACACGAATGGCTGCGCCTCGAAGCCGACGGTAGCGTCACGGTCGGTATCACCCCATTTGCCCAGAATGCTTTGGGCGACGTGGTTTTCGTGCAGTTGCCCGAACTGGCCCGCCATGCGCGCGATGCCGAGGTTTCGGTGCTGGAATCGGTGAAGGCCGCCAGCAGCATCAACATGCCCCTGGATGGCGAGATCGTCGAAGTCAACGCGGCACTCGATGCGGCTCCGGAACTGGTCAACCAGGACCCACTGGCCCAGGGCTGGTTCTTCCGGTTCATTCCCGACGACCTCGAACAGGTTCGCGCCTTGCTCGACCAGACCGCCTACGACAACCTGATCGCCGCCCAAGGCTGAGGACCCACCATGACTCGCGCCATTGCATTGCACACCGACAATGAATTCATCGCTCGCCACATCGGCCCAGGCCCGGCCGACGAGCAGGCCATGCTCGATTTTCTGGGTTTCGACAGCCTCGATGCCCTGAGCGCCAGCGTCATCCCCGAAAGCATCAAGGGCACCAGCGTGCTCGGTCTCTCTGCCGGGCAGAGCGAAGCCGATGCCCTTGCCGCGATCAAGGCCATCGCCCAGCAGAACCAACTGTTCAAGAACTACATCGGCCAGGGCTACTACAACACCCACACGCCGGCGCCGATCCTGCGCAACCTGTTGGAGAACCCCGCCTGGTACACGGCCTACACGCCGTATCAGCCGGAGATTTCCCAAGGCCGTCTGGAGGCGCTGCTCAACTTCCAGACCCTGATCAGCGACCTGACCGGACTGCCCATCGCCAATGCCTCGTTGCTCGATGAAGCGACCGCCGCCGCCGAGGCCATGACCTTCTGCAAACGGCTGAGCAAGAACAAGAACAGCCAGCGCTTCTTCGCCTCCAGCCATTGCCATCCACAGACCCTGGCCGTGCTGATCACCCGCGCCGAGCCGCTGGGTATCGACGTGGTCATCGGCGACGAGCATGAGCTCGCCGACACCGACGGCTTCTTCGGCGCTCTGCTGCAGTATCCCGCCAGCAACGGCGACATTTTCGACTACCGTGAACTGGTAGAGCGCTTTCATGCCGGCAATGCCCTGGTAGCCGTGGCGGCTGACCTGCTCGCCCTGACGCTGCTCAGCCCTCCGGGCGAATTCGGTGCCGACGTCGCCATCGGCAGCGCCCAGCGTTTTGGCGTGCCACTGGGTTTCGGTGGCCCACACGCGGCGTACTTTTCCACCCGTGACAGCTTCAAACGCGACATGCCTGGGCGTTTGGTCGGCGTGTCGGTGGATCGCCATGGCAAGAGCGCGCTGCGCCTGGCCATGCAGACCCGTGAACAGCACATCCGTCGCGAGAAGGCCACCAGCAACATCTGCACGGCCCAGGTGCTGCTGGCCAACATCGCCAGCATGTACGCGGTCTACCATGGCCCGGCCGGCCTGATCCAGATCGCACGACGCACCCACCAGCTCACCGCCATCCTGGCGCGTGGCCTGACCCAATTGGGCGTGCGCGTGGAGCAGCAACATTTCTTCGACACCCTGACCCTGGCCACCGGCAGCGCGACCGAGCGCCTGCACGAGCAGGCCCGGGCTGCAGGCATCAACCTGCGCGAAGTCGACGCGCAGCGCGTGGGCATCTCGCTGGACGAAACCACCCGCCAGGCCGACGTGGAAGCCTTGTGGCAGCTGTTCCACAACGCAAGCACGCAGGTGGTGTTCCAGACCCTGGCCAATGAGGTCGGCGATCAACTGCCCGAGCCGCTGCTGCGCCAGTCGGCGATCCTGCAGCATCCGGTGTTCAATCGCTATCACTCGGAAACCGAGCTGATGCGCTACCTGCGCCGCCTGGCCGACAAAGACCTGGCCCTGGATCGCACCATGATCCCACTGGGCTCCTGCACCATGAAGCTCAATGCCGCCAGCGAAATGATCCCGGTGACCTGGGCCGAGTTCGGCCAGTTGCACCCTTTCGCACCGGCCGCGCAGAGCCGGGGCTATCAGTTACTGACCGACGAGCTGGAGAGCATGCTGTGCGCTGCCACCGGCTACGACTCCGTTTCACTGCAGCCCAACGCCGGCTCCCAGGGTGAATACGCCGGCCTGCTGGCCATTCGTGCCTACCATCAGAGCCGTGGCGAAGCGCACCGCGACATCTGCCTGATTCCATCCTCGGCGCACGGCACCAATCCGGCGACCGCGCACATGGCCGGGATGCGCGTGGTGGTCACCGCCTGCGATGCACGCGGCAACGTCGACATCGAAGACCTGCGCGCCAAGGCCATCGAGCACGGTGACAAGCTCGCCGCACTGATGATCACCTACCCGTCCACCCACGGCGTGTTCGAGGAGGGCATCCGCGAGATCTGCGCGATCATTCATGACCACGGTGGCCAGGTGTACATCGATGGCGCCAACATGAACGCCATGGTCGGCCTGTGCGCTCCAGGCAAGTTCGGCGGCGACGTGTCCCACCTGAACCTGCACAAGACGTTCTGCATTCCCCATGGCGGTGGCGGCCCAGGTGTCGGGCCGATTGGCGTGAAAGCGCACCTCGCGCCGTTCCTGCCCGGCCATGCCGCGCTGGAGCGCAAACAGGGTGCGGTCTGCGCGGCGCCGTTCGGCAGCGCCAGCATCCTACCGATCACCTGGATGTACATTCGCATGATGGGCGGCGACGGTCTCAAGCGTGCGTCCCAGGTGGCCATCCTCAACGCCAACTACATTGCCCGGCGCCTGGAACAGCACTACCCGATCCTTTATGCCGGCAGCAACGGACTGGTGGCCCACGAGTGCATCCTCGACGTACGCCCGCTCAAGGACAGCAGCGGCATCAGCGTCGACGACGTCGCCAAGCGCCTGATCGACTTCGGCTTCCATGCCCCGACCATGTCGTTCCCGGTGGCAGGTACCTTGATGATCGAACCGACCGAAAGCGAGTCGCTGGAAGAACTCGATCGGTTCTGCAACGCCATGATCCAGATCCGCGAAGAGATTCGCGCCGTCGAGGAAGGCCGTCTGGATCGCGAAGACAACCCGCTGAAAAACGCGCCGCACACCGCCGCCGAACTGGTCGGTGAGTGGAGCCACGCCTACAGCCGCGAACAGGCTGTCTACCCGCTGCCGACGCTGCAGGAAAACAAGTACTGGCCACCTGTAGGTAGGGTCGACAACGTTTTCGGCGATCGCAACCTGGTGTGCGCCTGCCCTTCCATCGAAGCCTATCAGCAAGCGTGACGACTGCGGCGCGCGGCGTTGATCGCTGCGCGCCCTGCCTCGCAAGGAACAAACAATGTCCGATGCCACTTTGCAAAAAACACCCCTGCACGCGCTGCACCTGGAACTGGGCGCGCGCATGGTGCCGTTCGCCGGTTACGACATGCCGGTGCAGTATCCGCTGGGCGTGATGAAGGAGCACCGCCACACCCGTGCCCAGGCCGGGTTGTTCGACGTGTCGCACATGGGCCAGATTCGCCTGACCGGCGCCGATGCCGCCAAGGCACTGGAGACGCTGGTGCCGGTGGACATCATCGACCTGCCCGTGGGCATGCAGCGCTATGCCATGTTCACCAATGAACAAGGCGGCATTCTCGACGATCTGATGGTGGCGAACCTGGGCAACGACACCTTGCTGCTGGTGGTCAACGCCGCCTGCAAGGATCAGGACCTTGCCCATCTGCAACGCCATCTGCACGGTCACTGCGAAATCGAGGCGTTGTTCGACGCACGTGCGCTTTTGGCACTGCAGGGGCCAGCAGCGGTAACGGTGCTGGCACGCCTGGCGCCGGAAGTCGCAGACATGACCTTCATGCAGTTCGCCAACGTGAAGCTGCTGGGCGTTGAGTGCTACGTGACTCGCTCGGGCTACACCGGCGAAGACGGCTTCGAGATTTCCGTGCCCAGCGGCGAGGCAGAAGCGCTTGCGCGTGCCCTGCTGGCCGAGCCTGAAGTGGAACCGATCGGCCTGGGTGCACGCGATTCGCTGCGCCTGGAAGCGGGCCTGTGCCTGTATGGCCATGACATGGACAGCGAGACATCGCCGATTGCGGCCAGTTTGCTGTGGGCCATCTCCAAGGCGCGCCGTGCCGAGGGTGCGCGCGCCGGTGGCTTCCCAGGTGCTGACATCATCTTTGCCCAGCAAAGCGAAGGCGTTGCACGCAAGCGCGTCGGCCTGCTGCCGCAGGATCGCACTCCAGTGCGCGAAGGTGCGTCGATCATCAACGCTCAAGGAGTGGAAGTCGGCCGCGTGTGCAGCGGCGGGTTCGGCCCGACACTGGACGCGCCGGTTGCCATGGGCTACGTCGACGCCAGCGCCGCTGCCTTGGATAACGAACTGCAGGCCATCGTGCGTGGCAAGCCTGTGCCCTTGAAAGTTGCCAAGATGCCCTTCGTTGCTCAACGCTATTATCGTGGGTGAATGAAAGACCGGATATCCCTGCGAGTGCGCAAACAGTCGCTGCTGGTAGATAAAAACTATGACGCGTCTATAAAGCGTCATGGTTCCACCGCACTTCGGCCTATGATTGCCACCGCTTGAATCCATTGGCGTCAAGGGAATACAGCGTCGTGCACGATCGTGGAGCAACGCGGCGGATACGGCCTGAAATGCGGCAAAAAAAGCTCGAAATGCGCAGGTTGCGAGGGCTTGTTTTTCTCGCTGAAGTTAGCGTAAAGTTTCTCCACTGTGTTTGCATGGGTCGCTTGGATCGTGACCTGGGCAGTAGCTCTGATCATTGCTACAACCCGTTCGACGTCTCTTACTTTCCTGCAAATCAGCCCAGTGATCTTTCATGTGAAAGACGCTGTTAATAATTCTAGGTTTCAAGGAAATTAAGCTATGTCGAATCGTCAAAGCGGTACCGTCAAGTGGTTCAACGACGAAAAAGGTTTTGGTTTCATCACCCCTGAGAGCGGCCCGGACCTGTTCGTACACTTCCGCGCCATTCAGGGCAACGGCTTCAAAAGCCTGAAGGAAGGCCAGAAGGTCACCTTCGTTGCCGTGCAGGGCCAGAAAGGCCTGCAGGCTGACGAGGTTCAAGCCGAGGCTTGATTCGAGCGTCGCCGAAAAGCCCCAGCGCTGATAGCCTGGGGCTTTTTTGTGGCCGCTCGGCCGACGTGACCGGCCAATTCTGCCCAAGGATCTTCGATGGCGCCCATTGCAGCGCACAACCTGCAGCCGATACCGGCGAGCCTGGCTCGGCGCCTGGCCGCAGCGACCTACGACCTGATCCTGTGTCTGGCGCTGCTGATGGCTGCCGCCGCGCTGTACAAGCTGGCCCAGATGGGTTGGTACGGTGAGGCCCGTCTGCGCGTCCTTTCCGAGGCGGGTGCGCTGGATCGCGATCCATGGCTGTCGCTGCTGCTGACGAGCCTGTCGTTCGCCTTCTTCGCTCGTTTCTGGACCCATGGCGGACAGACCCTGGGTATGCAGGCCTGGGGCATTCGCGTGCAGAACGTCGACGGCAGCACCGTCAGCCTCGGCCAGGCGCTGCTGCGCTTCGTGCTGGCACTGCTGTCCTGGCTGTGCCTGGGGCTCGGTTGGTGGTGGATGCTGATGGAGCGCCGCCAGCGCACCTGGCACGACCTGGGTTCACGTAGCCAGGTCGTGCGGGTTACCAAAGAAAAAACCGGCCACTGAGGGCCGGTTCGAAGGTGATCGCCAGGCGCTAGCCGGCGCGTCGCAGCAGCCAGAGTCCCGCCACCGCGCAGATCGCCGCAGGCAACACCACCGCCAGTAGCGGCGGAAAGCCGAACACCAGGCTCGAAGGCCCGAGCAGGTCCTGGGCAATGCGGAACACGAAGCCCACCAGCACACCGGTGAACACGCGCTGGCCCAGGGTGACCGAGCGCAATGGACCGAAGATGAAGGAGATGGCCATCAACACCAATGCCGCCGTTACCAGCGGCTGCAGCACCTTGACCCAGAACGCCAGCCAGTACTGACCGTTGTTGAGGCCCTGGTCGGCCAGGTAGTGGATGTACCCCCACAGCCCGGAGATGGACAACGCTTCGGGTGCGACGATGACGGTGCTGAGCAACTGAGGTGTCAGGGAAACATCCCAGCGCTCCTCGGGAGCCTTGACCACTTCACTGCGATCGGCGTGAAACAGCGTGGTGGTGACCTCGCTCAACTGCCAGTGATCGCCGTCGTATTGCGCCTTGCGGGCAAAGCTGGCGCTGAGCATGTGGCGCTGGTCGTCGAAGCGATAGCGCGTCACCCCGTACAGCAGGCCGCGTGGCTGCACCGTGTTGATGTGGATGAACTCGTCACCCTGGCGGTGCCACATGCCGTGCTTGCCGCTTTGCGCATCGCCACTGCCCAGGGCCAGCGAGCGCTCGGCCTGGGCCTTGTTCTCTGCCGGCGGGGCGACGTATTCGCCCACCAGTACGCCGACCACCATCAGCACCAGCATTGGCTTCATCACGGCCCAGACGATGCGCCCCACCGAGACGCCCGCCGCACGCATGATGGTCAACTCGCTGCTGCTGGCCAGGCTGCCGAGGCCGATCAGGCAGCCGATCAGGGCCGCCATCGGCAGCATGTCGTAGACCCGCCGCGGCGCGGTCAGGGCAACGTACTTGCCGGCATCGAGCAAGGTGTAGCTGTCGCTGATGTCGCCCATTTCGTCGATGAAGGCGAACAGCGAAGCCAGCCCGAGAATGATGCCCAGCACCGCGAGGATGGCGACCGCCACGCTCTTGCCGATGTAGCGATCAAGCTTGACCATGGGTCACCCCCTTGGCGCGACGGCTGGCACGGGCCAGCTTCATCGGTTCCCAGTACATCAGCAGCAGGCCGATGGCCAGGAACAGCACGTGCACCCACCACATGCCCAGCGCTGCAGGCAGGCGGCCTTTTTCCATGGCGCTACGCGCGGCGATGAGCAGAGTCAGGTAGGCCATGTACAGGAGGATCGCCGGCAGCAGTTTGAGGAAGCGTCCCTGGCGCGGGTTGACCCGTGACAACGGGACCGCCATCAAGGTCACGATGAATACCAGCACCGGCAGTGACAGGCGCCACTGCAGCTCGGCGCGCGGCCGTGGATCGGTGCTGCCCCACAGCTCGCCGGTGGGGATGGCTTCGCGGTCGGTGATGTCGCTGCTCACGTCGGGCTTGGGCAGGAGCACGCCATAGGTGTCGTACTGGATGGCGCGGTAGTTGGCCTCGCCCGGATTGCCGTCGTAGCGGAAGCCGTTTTCCAGGATCAGGTAGCGGTTGCCGTCGGCGCGCACTTCCTGGCGGCCCTTTTCAGCCACCAGCACGGAGATCCCGCGGTCCTTGGACTTGTCCTGGGACATGCGCTTCTCGGAAATGAACACGCCGCTGAGATCGACGCGGTTTTCCGAGAGGCTCTGGGTGTAGGTGACCCGCGTGCCATCGCGCAACGCCTGGAAGCGACCGGGCACCAGGGTGTCGAATTCGGTCATGGCGTCCTGCTGGTTGATGATCGTGGCGACCTGGGCAACGCCCTGCGGAGCCAGGCTCAGGCTCAACCACGCCACCAGCAGGGCGACCAGCGTCGCCGGAGCCAGGGTGATGGCCAACAGGCGCTGCTGGCTCATGCCGGTGGCGGAAAGCACGGTCATCTCGCTTTCCAGGTACAGCCGCCCATACGCCAGCAGGATGCCCAGGAACAGGCCCAGCGGCAGGATCAGTTGCAGGAAGCCCGGCAGGCGGAAGCCCATGATCATGAACAGCACGCCGGGGTCCAGGATGCCGGACGCCGCCTGGGCCAGATACTTGATGAAGCGCCCGCTCATGATGATCACCAGGAGCACGGCACTCACGGCGCTCATTGTGATCATGACCTCACGGGACAGATAACGGAAAACGATCAAACCAGACACTCCAGGGTCGTCGCGCGCAGGCAGCCCGACAGGGGAACGTAGCAGCCAGGACAGGGGCCGGCCCGCGTGAGCGGGCCAGGTAAAAAGTCGCCGCATTATCCTGTGAAAGGCTGTGCCTGTCACTTAACAGCGGCATCGGGTGGACAATTACCGCCATGCAAAGGTTGCGAGCGGGCTGGGGCTGGGGTCAAACTGGCTGCTTTCGCGCGAACCGTCTTGCGCAAGCATCGACCTAGAATCAGGGGTTCTGGATATGGAATTGGTTGTAAAGAGCGTTGCTGCCGAATCAGTTAAAACCGCGACCCTGGTCGTCGCCATTGGCGAAGAACGCGCCCTGGGCGCCATTGCCAGCAAGATCGACGGCCTGAGCGGCGGCTTGATCAGCGCTGCACTCAAGCGCGGCGACATCGCCGGGCGTGCGGGCCAGACCCTGTTGCTGCCGGGCGTGCCAGCGCTCAAGGCCGAGCGCCTGCTGCTGGTGGGCAGCGGCAAGGACGACGAACTGGCCGACCGCCCGTGGCGCAAACTGGCCAGCGCTGCCTACGGCGTACTGAAGAACCTGGGCGGCAGCGATGCCGTGTTTGCCTTCGACGAACTGACCGTCAAGGGCCGCGATGCCTATGGCAGAACGCGCCTGTTGGCAGAAACCCTGCTCGATGGCGAGTACGTGTTCGATCGTTTCAAGAGCAAGAAGGCCGATCCGCGCGCGTTGCAGAAGATCACCCTGCTGACCCAGAAATCCAGCCAGGCCGACGTCGAACGCGCCGTTGCCCACGCCAAGGCGATTGCCAGTGGCATGAGCTTCACCAAGGACCTGGGCAACCTGCCGCCCAACCTGTGCCACCCCAGCTTCCTGGCCGAAGCCGCGAAGAGCCTGAGCAAGGCGCACAAGAACCTCAAGGTCGAGATTCTCGACGAGAAGAAGCTCAAGGAACTGGGCATGGGTGCGTTCCTGGCCGTAGCCCAGGGCAGTGCGCAGCCACCGCGGTTGATCGTGCTCAACTATCAAGGCGCGAAGAAATCCGAGCAGCCGTACGTGCTGGTCGGCAAGGGCATCACCTTCGACACCGGCGGCATCAGCATCAAGCCAGCCGCCGGCATGGACGAGATGAAGTACGACATGTGCGGTGCTGCCAGCGTGTTCGGCACCCTGCGCGCCGTGCTGGAGCTGGAGCTGCCGATCAACCTGGTGTGCCTGATGGCCTGCGCCGAGAACATGCCCAGTGATCGCGCGACGCGCCCTGGCGACATCGTCGAAACCATGAGCGGGCAGACCGTGGAGATTCTCAACACCGACGCCGAAGGCCGTCTGGTGCTGTGCGACGCGCTGACCTACGCAGAGCGCTTCAACCCGCGCGCGGTGATCGACATCGCGACCTTGACCGGTGCTTGCGTTGTGGCTCTGGGTGGCCATACCACGGGCCTGATGAGCAACAACGAGGCCTTGGTCGGCCAGCTGCTGGAAGCCGGCAAGCAGGCCGACGACCGCTGCTGGCAGCTGCCGCTGTTCGAGGAGTACCAGGAGCAACTGGACAGTCCGTTCGCCGACATCGCCAACATCGGCGGGCCGAAGGGCGGCGCCATCACCGCGGGCTGCTTCTTGTCCCGTTTCACCAAGGCCTACGAGTGGGCGCACCTGGACATTGCCGGCACGGCATGGGTCAGTGGCGGCAAGGACAAGGGCGCCACCGGTCGTCCGGTGCCTCTGCTCACCCAGTACCTGCTGGACCGCGCCGGGGTGTAATGCCTCAAGTCCGCGTCGGTCTTTTCGCGGGCAGAGCCCCGCTCCCACACAAGCATGCTTCCTGTGGGAGGGGGCTCTGCCCGCGAAGAGGGCGACTCGGTCTCAAGCACCAGGAACACACCATGCCCCAAGTCGACTTCTATGTTCTGCCCACTCCCCTGCCCGCCGCACGCCTGGATTTCGCCTGCAAGTTGGCTGAAAAAGCCTGGCGGTTGGGTCACCGGGTGTACGTTCATTGCACCGACGCTGCCCAGCGCGAGGCACTGGACGCACGTCTGTGGAGTTTCAAGGGTGAAAGCTTCGTGCCCCACAGCCTTGAAGAGGATGACCCTCACGCGCCCGTCACATTGGGCATCGCAGCCCAGGCGGCAGGCCATGACGATCTCCTGATCAATCTGGCCTTGAACGTTCCAGGCTTTGCCAGCCAGTTCGCGCGCGTTGCCGAAATTGTCGTCGAAGACCCTGCTATTCGTCAGGCCGCCCGGGAGAGTTTTCGTTTCTACCGTGAACAAGGCTATCCTCTGCAAGACCACCGCTTATCGCGACTTTGAGCCCAAGATGGACAACAACACCAAGCCTTTGCCCAAATCCGTACACCTGCTGGACGACCTCGAGTCGATCCGCAAGCTGCTCGGCGACGACACTCTGCAACCACCGTTGCTGACCGACGCCGTGGTTCGCAGCGAGCCCGAGGTGCCGTTGCTGTTCGAACTGCACGACGAACCCGTGGCCACTACACCGGCGGCCCTGCCGTCGGAACCGGCAGCGGCACCCAGCCCGGCGCAGAATCGCCAGGATACCTTGTTGCACCTGGACGCCGAACTGCGCGCCGCGGCCCAGTTGATCATGCAGGATGTGATCGACGACTTCGCGCCTCACATCGAAACCGAAATCAAGCGCCGCCTCGAAGCGCGCATGGAAAGGTTGCTCAACCAGGGCTGATACCCTCCCCCGCGCCTTCGTGGCCACGGACCGCTCGCCTACCACCGTAGGAGCGGTCATCGGCTGCGAAACAGGCGCTGCGGTGTGTCAGCCATACCGAATCGCGCCCATCGCGGCCACGGACCGCTCCTACGCAGCCCGCGTCCCTCCCATAGCCGCCATATCCCCGCTATACTTCCCGGCTTTCTTTGAATAAATGCCTTATAGGGTCCCGCCGCGCATGGATAAGACCTACCAGCCGCACGCTATCGAAACTTCCTGGTACCAGACCTGGGAGGCCGAGAACTATTTCGCCCCGCAAGGTGCCGGCGACTCCTACACCATCATGATTCCGCCGCCGAACGTGACTGGCAGCCTGCACATGGGCCACGGTTTCAACAACGCCATCATGGACGCGCTGATCCGTTTTCGTCGCATGCAGGGTCGCAACACCCTGTGGCAGCCTGGCACCGACCACGCCGGTATCGCCACGCAGATGCTGGTCGAGCGTCAGATCGAAGCCCAGGGGCTGAATCGCCATGATCTGGGCCGGGAAAAATTCCTGGAAAAGATCTGGGAATGGAAAGACCAGTCCGGTGGCAACATCAGCCGCCAGATTCGCCGCCTCGGCTCATCGGTCGATTGGAGCCGCGAACGCTTCACCATGGATGACGGCCTGTCCGAAGCGGTCAAGGAAGCGTTCGTGCGCCTGCACGAAGACGGCCTGATCTACCGCGGCAAGCGCCTGGTCAACTGGGACACCAAGCTGCACACGGCGATCTCCGACCTGGAAGTGGAAAACCACGACGAAAAGGGTTTCCTCTGGAACCTCAAGTACCCGCTGGCAGACGGCGCGAAAACCGCCGAAGGCAACGACTTCCTGATCGTTGCCACCACGCGCCCGGAAACCATGCTCGGTGACGCCGCCGTCGCGGTGAACCCGAACGACGAGCGCTACCAGGCCTTGATCGGCAAATTCGTCGAACTGCCACTGGTAGGCCGCCGGATTCCGATCATCGCCGACGACTATTGCGACCCTGAGTTCGGTACCGGTTGCGTGAAAATCACCCCGGCCCACGATTTCAACGACTACGAAGTCGGCAAGCGCCACAATCTGCCGCTGCTCAACATCTTCGACAAGAATGCCCAGGTGCTGGCCAGTGCCCAGGTGTTCAACCTTGACGGGACCCTGAACGACAGCGTGGACGGCACCTTGCCCGGCGAATACGCCGGCCTGGACCGCTTTGAGGCACGCAAGCAGATCGTCGCCGCGTTCGACGCCGCCGGCCTGCTGGTCAGCGTCGACGACCATGCCTTGAAAGTGCCGAAGGGCGATCGCTCCGGTACGGTCATCGAGCCTTGGCTGACGGACCAGTGGTACGTGTCCACCAAACCTTTGGCGGAGCCAGCCATCGCTGCCGTCGAAGACGGACGCATCCAGTTCGTACCCAAGCAGTACGAAAACATGTACTTCTCCTGGATGCGTGACATCCAGGACTGGTGCATCAGCCGGCAGCTCTGGTGGGGCCATCGCATTCCAGCCTGGTACGACGAGTCCGGCAAGGTCTATGTCGGCCGCAGCGAAGAGGAAGTGCGCAGCAAGCACAGCTTGGGCGCCGACGTGACGCTCAACCAGGACAACGACGTACTGGATACCTGGTTCAGCTCGGGCCTGTGGACCTTCTCCACCCTGGGCTGGCCGGAACAGACCGAATTTCTGAAGAAATTCCACAGCACCGACGTGCTGGTCACCGGTTTCGACATCATCTTCTTCTGGGTTGCCCGGATGATCATGTTGACCATGCACCTGGTCAAGGACGAGAACGGTACGCCGCAGGTGCCGTTCAAGACCGTCTACGTACATGGCCTGGTGCGTGACGGCCAAGGCCAGAAGATGTCCAAGTCCAAGGGCAACGTGCTTGACCCGCTGGACATCATCGACGGTATCGAGCTCGAAGCCCTGGTGGAAAAACGCACCAGCGGCCTGATGCAGCCCAAACTGGCGAAGAAGATCGAAAAGCAGACCCGCGACGAGTTCGAAGGCGGCATTGCCAGCTACGGCACCGACGCCTTGCGCTTCACCTTCTGTTCGCTGGCGTCCACCGGTCGTGACATCAAGTTCGACATGGGCCGCGTCGAAGGCTATCGCAACTTCTGCAACAAGATCTGGAACGCGGCGCGCTACGTGCTCGACAAGGGCGAGGATTGCGGCCAGAACGGCGAAGCCTACGAGCTGTCGCTGGCCGATCGCTGGATCATCTCGCAACTGCAGCGCACCGAAGCCGAAGTGACCCGCCACCTCGACCAGTTCCGTTTCGACCTGGCTGCCCAGGCGCTCTACGAGTTCATCTGGAACCAGTATTGCGACTGGTACCTGGAGCTGTCCAAGCCTGTGCTGTGGGACGAAAACGCTCCGATCGAGCGTCAGCGCGGTACTCGCCGCACCTTGGTGCGCGTGCTTGAAGTGGCCCTGCGCCTGGCGCATCCGTTCATGCCGTTCATCACCGAAGAAATCTGGCAGCGCCTGGCGCCGCTCGCCGGTGTGCAGGGCAAGACGATCATGCTGCAGCCTTGGCCGGTGGCCAACGAAAGCCGCATCGATACGGCGGCCGAAGACGACATCGAGTGGCTCAAGGGCCTGATGCTGGGCGTGCGCAACATTCGTGGAGAGATGAACATCGGTCCAGGCAAGCCGCTGGCCCTGTTCCTCAAGAACACCGGCAGCCAGGACCAGCGTCGCCTGCAGGAGAACGATGCCTTGCTGCGCAAGCTTGCCAAGCTGGAATCCATCACCGTGCTTGCCGATGGCCAGGAGGCGCCTCTGAGTGCCACCGCGCTGGTCGGCGAGATGGAAGTGCTGGTGCCCATGGCAGGCCTGATCGACAAGGACGCCGAACTGGCGCGTCTGGACAAGGAGATCCAGCGTCTGAATGGTGAAGTGGCACGCGTGGGCGGCAAGTTGTCCAATGCGGCCTTCGTCGACAAGGCGCCTCCCGCCGTCATCGACAAAGAGCGCGCCAAACTGGCCGAAGCCGAACAGGCATTGACCAAGCTGGCCGAACAGCACGCGCGGATCGCCAGCCTGTAATTCGTCTTGCGGGCCTCATCGCGGGCGCTGCTCGCCCCCACAGAGATCTATGCAACCCAGTAGATCCCTGTGGGAGCGGGCTCTGCCCGCGAAGAGGCCGGCAGCCTCACCGGTAACCTCCCCATGTCCACCCCGCAAAAACCCACCCTGCACCCGCGCAATCGCCACCAGGGCCGCTACGATTTCCCGCAACTGATCAAGGCCCACCCGGACCTCGCCCGGTTCGTCATTCTCAACCCGTATGGCAAGCAAAGCATCGACTTCGCCGACCCGGCAGCGGTGAAGGTATTCAATCGGGCCCTGCTCGGAGCGTTGTACGGCATTCGGCACTGGGATATTCCGGCGGGTTACCTCTGCCCGCCCATCCCCGGGCGCGCCGATTATCTGCATTGCCTGGCGGACCTGCTGGCCGAAAGCAACGGAGCAGAGATTCCCAGAGGCACTGCGGTCAAGGCACTGGATGTAGGTGTGGGCGCCAACTGCATCTATCCATTGCTGGGGCACAGTGACTATCGCTGGCAGTTCGTGGGGTCCGACATAGACCCGGTGGCGTTGGCTTCGGCCAATACCATCGTCCAGGCGAACAAGCTGGGCAAGGCCATCACTCTGCGCCTGCAGGGCCAGCCACGGCAGATTCTGCAGGGACTGATAGGCGCCGAGGAACGGTTCGCCGTGACCCTGTGCAACCCACCGTTCCATGCTTCGCTGGAGGATGCCACGCGTGGTAGCCAGCGCAAGTGGCGTGCACTGGGCAAGGCCGATCCCAAGCGCAAGCTGCCGGTGCTGAACTTCGGTGGGCAGAACAACGAGCTGTGGTGTGAAGGAGGCGAGATTCGCTTCGTGACCCAGTTGATCAACGAAAGCGTGGCGCTGGGCAAGCAGGTGTTGTGGTTTTCTACGCTGGTGTCCAAGGCTTCCAACCTTGCGGCCATCCAGGCGACCCTGAGCAAGGTCCAGGCGGTGCAGGTACGCGTGGTGGAAATGGGTCAGGGCCAGAAGCAAAGCCGTTTCGTCGCCTGGACCTTCCTGCCCGAACAGGCGCGTAACAGCTGGTTTACCTCACTACAGACATCGTAGGAGCGGCCATCGGCCGCGAAACAGGCGCTGCGGTGTATCAGGCGTACCGCGGCGCGCCCTTCGCGGGCAGAGCCCGCTCCCACAGGGTCGGATACATTTCGCCGGCACAAAAAAACCGCGCCCGGGTTGACCCGCGGCACGGTTCGTCGAGCCGTTACAATTACTTGTTGACGGAATCGGTCAGCACTTTGGCTGGGACGAACTTGACGACTTTCTTGGCAGCGATTTCGATGGCAGCGCCGGTCGAAGGGTTACGGCCGGTACGGGCAGGACGCTCGGTGATCTTCAGCTTGCCGATACCAGGCAAGGTGATCTCGTTGCCATTTTCCAATTGATCGGCAACGATCTGGCCCAGCTGCTCGATAGCGTTGCGCGCGGTGGTTTTCGGCGCGTCGATAGCTTCAGCGATATCGGCGATCAGTTGGTCTTTGGTTAATGCCATGGTGGTGTACCTTCCCTATCAAATTCAATTGGATTGCAAAGTGCAGCGTAAGTCGGAGCCGGGCGTGCGACGTCCGCCGGGGCTCACGTTTCGGTCATGCCAATCGCCATTGTAGATACCCAGAATGGCGTTTGGTTCGACTCGAAAGCCGCTCTCTGCGGGGCTTCACGGCCTTGTGGGCCGCAAGACCGGGCAAAACTAGCACAGAGCCAGACAAATATCCGCCACAAGCGGTCCTTTTATTCAGCTTTATCATGGGTTTGGCCGAAAAGTAGACGATTTCGTCGTTTCAGCGCACGCGCCCGTCACCAGCAAGCCGTAAAACCCCTATCTACGTTACACTTCGCCCCTTTGCCGCACGGCCCGCCACGTCCACCGTGCCCGTCAAACAGACCAGCCGAGAAGCCCATGCCGATCCGTCACTGCATCGTCCATTTGATCGACAAGAAACCCGACGGCACACCCGCCGTGCTTCACGCGCGCGACAGCGAGCTGGCCGAGTCCAGCGCCATCGAACATCTGCTTGCCGACCTCAATGAAAGCTACAACGCCAAGCAGGGCAAGGCCTGGGGCTTCTTCCATGCCGAGTCCGGCGCGCACCCTTTCAGCGGCTGGCTCAAGGACTACCTGGACGAGGGTCGCGACTTCACCCAGTTCAGCCGCACGGCCGTCGAGCACCTGCAGAAACTGATGGAAGAATCGAATCTGTCCACAGGCGGGCATGTGCTGTTCGCGCACTACCAGCAGGGCATGACCGATTACCTGGCCATTGCGCTGCTGCACCACAGCGAGGGCGTGGCGGTGACCTCCGAGCTCGACGTCACACCGTCGCGGCACCTGGACCTGGGGCAGTTGCACCTGGCGGCCCGCATCAACCTGTCGGAGTGGCAGAACAACAATCAGTCCAAGCAGTACATCTCGTTCATCAAAGGCAAGAACGGCAAGAAGGTCTCGGAGTATTTCCGCGACTTCATCGGCTGCCAGGAGGGCGTCGACGGTCCGGGAGAAACGCGGACACTGCTCAAGGCCTTCAGCGACTTCGTCGAAAGCGAAGACCTGCCCGAAGAGTCCGCACGGGAGAAAACCCAGACCTTGGTGGACTACGCCACCAGTCAGAGCAAGATGGGCGAGCCGGTGACGTTGAAGGAGTTGTCGGGGCTGATAGATGAAGACCGCCCCCAGGCCTTCTATGACCATATCCGCAACAAGGATTACGGCTTGTCGCCCGAGATCCCGGCGGACAAGCGCACCCTCAACCAGTTTCGCCGCTTCACCGGGCGTGCCGAGGGGCTGTCGATCAGTTTCGAAGCCCACTTGCTGGGTTCCAAGATCGACTACGATGAAGAGGCTGGCACCTTGATCATCAAGGGCCTGCCGTCCCAACTGACCGACCAGCTCAAACGCCGCAAGGATTGAGCTGAGCCTGCGGAGGTTCGCCTGCACCCCGTAGGAGCGGTCACCGGCCGCGAAGCGGGCGCCGCGGTGTGTCAATCAGACCGCAGCGCGCCCTTCGCGGGCAGAGGGCTCAGCCGCCCGCCCCGCTCCCACACCAGGCCCTTGCACATCGCGGACATCCCGTAGGAGCGGTCACCGGCCGCGAAGCAGGCGCCGCGGTGTAACGCGCTGAACGTAAGGCCGTTACTGCTTCGCGAGGGCAAAACCGACGCGTGGGAAATGCACATGCACCATCCCGGCGCGCTCGTCTTCGCGCCTTATGATCAATTCCTCGGCACCGGCAAACAACAACTCTCCACACACCGGGTCGACGCCGTAGTCCACTGCCGCCACGCTCACCTGATCGCCGACCTTGAAGCCATTGGGGTCTTCGAACGTTTCCGTAGGCAAGGCTGCCGGAGTAGCCGCCTTGGCTATCGCCAGTGCCTCATCGGCACTCAGGTCGCTGTAGGTACCATGGCCAAAGCCCAGCACGCGCCCCAGCCAGGCATGAATGGCGGGATAGATATCCACCAGCGGTGCAGTGACCGGCGTGCCCTTGAGAAACCACAACAGATGGGCCAGGGAGAAATCTGCCAAAGTAGGTTCGCCAAACAGGTAATCGCCTTCTGCGTCCTGCAGCTGCTGTTCCAGGCGCGTCATGAACGTCGGCCACTGATGCTTGGCCTGCTCGACCGACAAACGAGTGGCCGTACCACCCTGGAACAGCGCCATGCGATCGGCGATGAACGCCTTGGCAGCGTCTTCCGGCAGGCGCGCCAGACGGGCACTGATGGACTCGGGTTGAAATACCAGGCTGACCGCATGCTGGAACAGCACAGAATCGGCCCAGGCGGCGAAGGTGGCGACAGTCAGTTCCTGGCCTTGGGGCAACAGCGACGGGAAGGCTTTTTCCTGGTCCAGACGGCGAGCGATCAGGGCCGTGTCGCAATACACATCGGCGCCCACCTGCAACACCGGGGTCTTGCGGTAGCCACCGGTCAACGCCGTCAGATCGGGTTTGGGCATGATCGGCGAGATCAGTACCGAGCGCCATGCGAGCCCTTTGAAGCCGAGCATCAGGCGGGCCTTTTCGGCGAACGGCGAGGTCGGATAGTGATGCAGGATCAAGTCGGACATATCGGCTCCAGCAGGGTGGGAAAGCTCACAGCTTACTCGCCCGCGCGCAGAGCACATACCCCTGTAGCAGCGGCGCAAGCCGCGTCGGCGGTGTATGCGCTGTGCCTGAATGAACACGATACGGCCGGACGCGGCTCGCGCCGCTGCTACAGGGATTGCGTGCTCTGTAGCAGCGGCGCAAGCCGCGTCGGCGGTGTATGCGCGGTGCCTGAATGAACGCGCTGCCACCGGACGCGGCTCGCGCCGCTGCTACAGGGATTGCGTGCTCTGTAGCAGCGGCGCAAGCCGCGTCGGCGGTGTATGCGCTGTGCCTGCATGAACGCGGTGCCACCGGACGCGGCTCGCGCCGCTGCTACAGGGGGCGGAAAGACGCTACCAGATGCTCCTTGGCAACTTTGCGCAGGCGCTTGATCAGCCGCTCGTGGCGCAGCGCTTCACCTTTGCTGGGCCAGGTTTCGTAGTACACCAATGCCACTGCCGGGCTTGAGAGAAAAAAACGCGCGCCCTTGCCACTCTGGTGCTTGGCGAAACGGCGCTGCGGGTCGTCGCTGATGCCGCAGTAGAGCGAGCCATTCGCCGCGCGGACCAGGTAGACATACCAGGGCTTGGGTGGCGTGATGTCGGTCATTGATTCAGCAACGCCTGTAGGCAAACCCGCGGCATCATTCCACCTTCGTCGCCACCGCACGCACATGCAGCGTACGCCCGGCCCCCATACCCGCCGCCGTGGCGGCGATGCCAATCACGGCAAACACCCACCCGACTGCGCTCCAGCCGCCCGTCATGTCGTGCACCAACCCTACCGCGAAGGGCCCCATCGACGCGATGGTATAGCCCACACCTTGAGCCATGCTCGACAGGTTGGCTGCCACATGGGCGTCCCGCGAGCGCAGCACGATCAGGGTCAACGCCAGTGCGAACACTCCGCCCTGCCCCAGCCCGAGCACGATCGCCCAGCCCCACATCCCGCTCAATGGTGCGTAAAGCAGGCCGAACAAACCGGCCAGACTCATCGCCATCACCGCGACAATTGGCAAGCGCTGATCACGACCGCGGGTGGCCAGCCAAGGCACAGTGAGTGCGCTGGGCAACTGCACGATGATCGAGAACGACATGACCAGTCCTGCCTCGGCGGCAGACAAGCCCCGGCCGATCAGGATCGACGGCAGCCAGCCAAAGACGATGTAGGCCAGCGACGACTGCAAGCCCATGAACAGCGTGACCTGCCAGGCCAAGGGATCGCGGAACAAGCCACTGACACGATAGCGGGCACGCTGGACGCCGTGCTTTTGCCGCGTCTGTGGCAGCCAGAACACGGCCGCCAGCAATGCAGGCACCATCCAGAACGCCAGACCGATGCGCCAGCTGTCATCGAAATACTGGCTGAGGGGAACGCTGGAACCGGCGGCCAGCGCTGCCCCCAGGCACAGCGCCATGGTGTAGACGCCGGTCATCGTCCCGGCCTGTCGGGCGAAGTCGCGCTTGACGATGCCAGGCAGCAACACGCCGATGATCCCGATGCTGCCGCCGGCCACCAGGCTGCCGATGAACAATCCCCACACCCCTAATTGGCTGCGCAGGGCAATGCCGGCGGCCAGCACGAGCAACACACCCAAGACCACCCGTTCGCTGTCGAAACGCCGTGCCAGCAGAGGCGCCAAGGGTGCGAACAGACCCAGGCACAGAACCGGAAGCGTGGTCAGCAGGCCGGCCGTCGAGCCGCTCAGGCCGAGACTGGCCGAGACCTGCGCGAGCAAAGGCGCCATGCTCGACAAGGCCGGACGCAGGTTCAGCGCCACCAGCACCAGGCCAAGGATCAGCAACCAGGGTTTATGCAACGGCGTCACGACGTCGCTGCTCGAAGCGGTACAGTTGGCAGTAGGCATAAGGGTCCAGAAACGAAAGTGCGGACCATTGCCAGAACGCGAACGCCTGATGGTCTCTTGATACGGCTTTGAACGAGGAAGCGTAGAGCGTATTGCCAGCAATGGCAAATGCCCAGCCAGCAGTGTGCCATCGAAACCACAGCGCACCCTTCGCGGCCACGGACCGCTCCTACACCGTTCCCACATTCCCCGTAGGAGCGGTCATCGGCCGCGAAGCAGGCGCTGCGGTGTATCCGGCGAACCGCAGCGCACCCTCCGCGGCCACGGACCGCTCCTACACCGTTCCCACATTCCCCGTAGGAGCGGTCATCGGCCGCGAAGCAGGCGCCGCGGTGTATCCGGCGAACCGCAGCGCACCCTCCGCGGCCACGGACCGCTCCTACACCGTTCCCACATTCCCCGTAGGAGCCGTCATCGGCCGCGAAGCAGGCGCCGCGGTGTGTCAGGCCAGTAACGAAAAAACCCGGGCACAGGCCCGGGTTTTTCGTGTGCCGCAAACGGCAATCAGTGCAGGATCTGGCTCAGGAACATCCGGGTCCGGTCGCTCTGCGGGTTGTCGAAGAAGTCGTTCGGCGCGGCCTGTTCGACGATCTCGCCCTTGTCCATGAAGATCACCCGGTTCGCCACGGTGCGCGCGAAACCCATTTCGTGGGTCACGCAGAGCATGGTCATACCGTCTTCAGCCAGGCCGATCATGGTGTCGAGTACTTCCTTGACCATTTCCGGATCGAGCGCCGAAGTCGGTTCGTCGAAC
This sequence comes from Pseudomonas sp. CFBP 13602, assembly GCF_014842725.1. Lineage (NCBI taxonomy): Bacteria > Pseudomonadati > Pseudomonadota > Gammaproteobacteria > Pseudomonadales > Pseudomonadaceae > Pseudomonas > Pseudomonas sp. CFBP 13602. Next base: position 135,842 of record NZ_JACYVT010000010.1, read on the forward strand.
AGCATGATCTTGGGCTTCATGCACAACGCCCGCGCAATGGCCACGCGCTGTTGCTGGCCACCGGACAGCTGCCCGGGGAACTTGTGCGCCTGCTCCGGGATGCGCACGCGCTCCAGGTAATGCATGGCGATTTCCTCGGCCTGGCGCTTGGGCATCTTGCGCACCCACATCGGCGCCAGCGTGCAGTTCTGCAGGATGGTCAGATGAGGAAACAGGTTGAAGTGCTGGAACACCATGCCCACTTCGCGCCGTACCGTCTCGATCTGCTTGAGATCGTTGGTCAGCTCCACGCCGTCGACGATGATGGTGCCCTTCTGATGCTCTTCCAGGCGGTTCAGGCAACGGATGGTGGTCGACTTGCCCGAGCCCGAGGGCCCGCACAGGACGATGCGCTCGCCCTGGGCCACGTTCAGGTTGATGTCCTTGAGCACGTGGAACTGGCCGTACCACTTGTTCACGCCTTGCATCTGGATGATGCCCGGTGCGCCCGCCGGTTTCTTGATCGCTTCACTCATGATTAAGCTCCTAACGCTTGTGGCCAGTGTCCAGCTTGCGCTCCAGATGCATGGAGTAGCGGGACATACCGAAACAGAAGATCCAGAACACCAGGGCCGCGAACACGTAGCCCTCCGTTGCCATGCCCAGCCATGCCGGGTCGGCTGCCGCCTGCTTGACGCTGTTGAGCAGGTCGAACAGGCCGATGATGATCACCAGGCTGGTGTCCTTGAACAATGCAATGAAGGTGTTGACGATGCCCGGGATGACCATCTTCAAGGCCTGCGGCAGGATCACCAGGCCCATGCTGCGCCAGTAGCCCAGCGCCATGGCCGAGGCCGCCTCGTACTGCCCCTTGGGAATCGCCTGCATGCCACCGCGCACCACTTCGGCTACATAGGCGGACTGGAACAGGATGACCCCGATGAGCGCCCGCAGCAACTTGTCGAAGTTCATGCCCTCGGGCAGGAACAGCGGCAGCATGACCGAAGACATGAACAGCACGGTGATCAACGGCACGCCGCGCCAGAACTCGATGAAGGTCACGCAGACCACCTTCACCGCCGGCATCTTCGAACGCCGGCCCAACGCCAGCAGGATCCCCAGCGGCAAGGCGCCAGCGATGCCCACGGTAGCGATCACCAGGGTCAGCATCAGGCCACCCCACTGGCTGGTTGCCACGGTCGGCATGCCGAACGCGCCGCCGTGCAGCAGGAAGTAGGCGATGACCGGGTAAAGCACCAGGAAGCCGATGCCATAGACCGCTTTGCGCTTGAACCGCGACATGAACAGCGGCGCCACACCCAGCACTGCCAGCCACACGGTCAGATCGACGCGCCAGCGCAGTTCGGGCGGGTAATAGCCATACATGAACTGACCGAAACGCTGCTGGATGAACACCCAGCAGGCGCCTTCCTTGGTGCAGTCGGCACGGGTGGTGCCGACCCAGTTTGCGTCGAAGATCGACCAGCTCAACAGCGGCGGCACGATCAGCCAGATCAGGTACAGCGACAGCAGGGTCAGCAGCGTGTTGAGCCAGCTGGAAAACAGGTTCCGGCGCATCCACGCAACAGGTCCGAAGACTTTGCTCGGTGGTGGCTGGTCGGGTTTGAAAATATGGGTCGTCATGCGCTCATCCTCACCGTTCGATCAGCGCAATGCGCTTGTTGTACCAGTTCATCAGCAGGGAAATGCTGATACTGATCGCCAGGTACACGCTCATGGTGATGGCAATGACTTCGATCGCCTGACCGGTCTGGTTGAGCACGGTACCGGCGAACAGCGAAACCATTTCCGGGTAACCGATACCCGCTGCCAGGGAAGAGTTCTTCGCCAGGTTCAGGTATTGGCTGGTCAGTGGCGGAATGATCACGCGCAGGGCCTGCGGGATGATCACCTTGCGCAGGGTCGGGCCGTTGCGCAGCCCCAGCGAGTGGGCCGCTTCGGTCTGGCCGTGGCTGACCGACTTGATGCCCGAGCGCACGATCTCGGCAATGAACGCCGCGGTGTACACGGTCAGGGCCAGGGTCAAGGCCAGCAGTTCCGGGATCAATACCCAGCCACCGACGAAGTTGAAGCCCTTGAGCTCGGGTTTCTCCCAATGCACCGGCGTGCCGAAGATCAGCGCGCACAGGGCCGGCAATACGATGATGATCGCCAGGCCCACCCAGAACTTGTGGAACGGCTGGCCGGTGGCCTCGAAGCGCTTGGTGGCCCACTTGGACATCAGTACGACGCCCACGATGGCTACCACCACGCTGATAGCGAATGGCCAGAAGCCTGGCGCGGCCAGCGCGGCCGGCATGTTCAAGCCACGGCTACTGACGTAGAAGCTGTCCATGAAACCATGTGCCGCGCGCGGACCCGGCAGGGTCAGGAACACCGCGAAATACCAGAACAGGATCTGCAGCAGCGGCGGGATGTTGCGGAACACCTCGATGTAGACGGTCGCCAGCTTGTTGATCATGAAGTTGGGCGACAGTCGCGCCACGCCGATCACGAAGCCCAGCACGGTCGCCAGGATGATGCCGATGATCGACACCAGCAGGGTGTTGAGCAGGCCGATCAGGAACACGCGCGCGTAGCTGTCCGATTCGGTGTAGTCGATCAGGTGTTGGGCAATGCCGAAGCCGGCACTGCGTTCAAGGAAGTCGAAGCCGGAAGTGATGCCCCGGTGTTGCAGGTTGGTCTGTGTGTTGTCGAACAGAAACCAGCCCATACCGACCACCGCCACAATGGTGATGATCTGGAAAAGCCACGCACGCACACGCGGATCAGTCAGGGATAACCCCTGCTTGGGTGCGCCGATTTGATTTTGCATGGAAAGCCCCAGGAGAGATGGAGAACAGCGCCCGACGGCAACGTGCCGTCAGGCGCCGGGCCGATCAGCGCACCGGAGGTGCGTACTGGATACCGCCAGCGTTCCAGAGAGCGTTCTGGCCACGATCGATCTTCAGCGGGGTGTTCGCGCCCAGGTTGCGCTCGAACATCTCGCCGTAGTTGCCGACCTGCTTGACGATCTGCACGACCCAATCCTTCGGCAGTTTCAGATCCTTGCCGTATTCGCCATCGGCGCCCAGCAAGCGTGCCACGTCAGGGTTCTTGGTGGCTTTGGCTTCGGCTTCGACGTTCTTCGAAGTCACGCCTGCCTCTTCAGCGTTGAGCTGGGCGAACAGGGTCCACTTGACGATCGCCAGCCAGTCCTCATCACCGCGGCGTACCACTGGGCCCAGCGGCTCCTTGGAGATGGTTTCCGGCAACACGACGTAGTCGTTCGGCGCGGCCAGCTTGCTGCGCTGGGCGAACAGCTGCGACTTGTCGGAGGTCAATACGTCGCAACGGCCGCCTTCCAGGGACTTGGCGCTTTCGTCGGAGGTGTCGAAGGTAATCGGGGTGTACTTCAGGCCATTGCCACGGAAGTAGTCGGACACGTTCAGCTCGGTGGTGGTACCGGCCTGGATGCAGATGGTGGCGCCGTCCAGTTCCTTGGCACTTTTCACGCCCAGCTTGTTGTTCACCAGGAAGCCGATGCCGTCATAGTAGGTAACGCCGGCGAAGACCATGCCCATGCCCGCATCGCGGGAGCTGGTCCAGGTGGTGTTGCGCGACAGAATGTCGATTTCACCGGACTGCAGCGCAGTGAAGCGCTCCTTGGCATTCAGTTGGCTGAACTTGACCTTGGTAGCATCACCGAACACGGCAGCGGCGACAGCGCGGCAGACGTCGGCGTCGATACCGACGATCTTGCCCGAAGCATCAGGAACGGAGAAACCAGGCAGGCCGTCGGAGACGCCGCACTGTACGAAACCTTTCTTCTGGATGGCGTCCAGAGTGGCACCCGCCTGAGCGAAGCTGCTTACGCCCAGAACGGTCGCAGCGGTCAGTACAGCCAGGGTGGATTTCAACATCTTCATTCAAAACCTCCAGTTGCTCTTGTTGTGTCCGAGCTTGAATTGCGCTGCACCTAAATGAGGCGCTGTCGACCCGTGTCGGCTTGTTGTTGGGTCAAAGCGTCAATCGCAATACAAGTGATGAACCCGACCGACCGGATGGCCCGACCGGGATATGCAACGCTTGCCCCCGCTCCCCGCAAGGTTCGACGCAGTGGTCTGCGGCGTCTCTGGTGATCATCGGCAAATTTTTCCGCATCGTCGTTGACTGCTCTGCGTCAGTCCATAACGGTTCTATAGTGTTACCGCCGATGACGATGCTGGTATTACGCCAGTTACATAGCAAGCGTCGTACCATAGTGAATCGCATCAGCGTTTAAATGCACGTCAATAGAAAAACTTGTAGCCTTGCGACATCTTCTTCAGAGATCGCACCATCGCGCCTCGTCGCACTGCACTCAAACAGAGCGGGCGCCCCACAACGGAGCAACCATGACCGACCCCTTGATCATCGAACCCGACAACAGCGTCGACGCCTGTGTCATCTGGCTGCATGGCCTGGGCGCTGACCGATATGACTTCCTGCCCGTGGCGGAAGCCTTGCAGCAACGATTGCAGGGAACACGTTTCGTACTGCCGCAGGCACCCACCCGCGCAGTGACGATCAATGGCGGCTACGCCATGCCCAGCTGGTACAACATCATTGCCATGAGTCCTGCACGGGCCATCGACCAAAGCCAGCTGGAGGCGTCTGCGCAGATGCTTTGCGGGCTGATCGAGGAGCAGCAGGCCAGCGGCATCCCGCCGGAAAGGATCTTCATCGCAGGATTTTCCCAGGGGGGCGCGGTGGCATTACATACGGCCTATATCACTTGGCAGGGTCCGCTTGGGGGAGTGCTGGCGCTGTCGACCTACGCTCCGACTTTCGACGAGCAGATCGAACTGGCCGCCAGCCAGCAGCGCACGCCGGCGCTGTGCCTGCACGGGCAGAATGACGAAGTGGTGATCAACGCCATGGGCCGCAGCGCCTATGAATACCTCAAACGCTGGGGCGTGGACGCAGCGTGGCAGGAATACCCCATGGGTCACCAAGTGTTACCGCAAGAGATCGCCGACATCGGCGACTGGCTGGCCGAACGGTTGCACTGACACCTTGCACATCCGCAGGCGCGACCTGTGGCCGCGAAGCAGGCGCCGCGGTGTGCCCGGCGAACCGCGGCGCACCCTTCGCGGCCGCGGGCCGCTCCTACATAGGTTCGCGGTCGTCTCGTAGGCGCGGTCATCGGCCGCGAAGCAGGCGCCGCGGTGTGTCCGGCGAACCGCAGCGCACCCTTCGCGGCCGCGGGCCGCTCCTACATAGGTTCGCGGTCGTCTCGTAGGAGCGGTCATCGGCCGCGAAGCAGGCGCCGCGCAGTACCGGCCACACAGCGGCCACCGTACGTCCCCACCACTCTTCTATCGTCGTGCTCGATTCTTGCATTACACTGCCTGACGTTCATTCCTCAACCAATCGATGAGAAGCCTGTGCTCAAAGCACTCAAGAAGATGTTCGGCAAAAGCGAGGCGCAACCCCTTGCAGCCGACACTGGCGCCACCCGCGCCCTACCCGTCGACACCCACGCATCGACCCAGCCGGCCGCCGTTGCGCCAGCCCCCAGCGTCAGCCCCGAACCCGAAGCACCCGCACCGACCGTGATCGCCGATGAAAAGCCTGTGCGGGTCCGTCAGCCCAAACCCGTCGCGCCTGCCTGGAGCCGTACCGATTTTCAGGTGGAAGCGCAGGAAGGCAAGACACGCTTCCACGACTTCGCGCTCACCGACGAGCTGATGCACGCCATCCACGACCTGGGTTTTCCGTACTGCACACCGATCCAGGCCCAGGTGCTGGGCTACACGCTCGAGGGCCGCGACGCCATCGGCCGCGCCCAGACCGGCACCGGCAAGACCGCTGCCTTCCTCGTGTCGATCATCTCCCAACTGCAGCAGACCCCTCCGCCCAAGGAGCGCTTCATGGGCGAGCCGCGCGCGCTGATCATCGCGCCGACCCGTGAGTTGGTGGTGCAGATTGCCAAGGACGCCGCGGACCTGACCAAGTACACCGGCCTGAACGTGATGACGTTCGTCGGCGGCATGGACTTCGACAAGCAGCTCAAGCAGCTCGAAGCACGCCATTGCGACATCCTGGTTGCCACCCCCGGCCGCCTGCTGGACTTCAACCAGCGCGGCGAAGTGCACCTGGACATGGTCGAGGTGATGGTGCTCGATGAAGCCGACCGCATGCTCGACATGGGCTTCATACCCCAGGTGCGCCAGATCATCCGCCAGACGCCGCCCAAACAGGAACGCCAGACCCTGCTGTTCTCCGCCACTTTCACCGCAGACGTGATGAACCTCGCCCAGCAGTGGACCACCGACCCGGCCATCGTCGAGATCGAGCCGGAAAACGTGGCCAGCGAAAGCGTCGAGCAGCATGTGTATGCAGTGGCTGGCAGCGACAAATACAAACTGCTCTACAACCTGGTCACCAGCAACGACTGGGAGCGCGTCATCGTGTTTGCCAACCGCAAGGACGAAGTCCGCCGCATCGAAGAGCGCCTGGTGCGCGATGGCGTGAATGCCGCGCAACTGTCCGGCGATGTGCCGCAGCACAAGCGCATCAAAACCCTGGAAGGCTTCCGCGAGGGCAAGATTCGCGTACTGGTGGCCACCGATGTGGCGGGCCGCGGCATCCACATCGACGGCATCAGCCATGTAATCAATTTCACCTTGCCCGAAGTGCCGGATGACTACGTTCACCGCATCGGGCGTACTGGCCGGGCCGGCAGCAGCGGTGTCTCGATCAGCTTCGCCGGCGAAGACGACTCCTATCAGCTCCCTTCGATCGAGGCGTTGCTGGGTCGCAAGATCAACTTCGAAATGCCGTCCGCCGAGCTGCTGAAACCCGTCGAACGCAAGCACCCTTGACCGCTGCAGGAGCGGTCCGCGACCGCGAAAGCCGCACCGCGATTTAGCTGCCTAACCGCGCCGCCCTCTTTGCGGCCGATGGCCGCTCCTACGAATGTACTCAAGCCCCCTGTAGGAGCGGTCCGTGGCCGCGAAAGCCGCACCGCGTTCCAACCTGCCTCAGCGCATGGGCGGACAATCACTCCCAGCGCTGCGCTGCTGCCTCGTCGCTCTCGCGTCCCTGCACCCAGCGCGGGCCATCTTCGGTATTCTCCTTTTTCCAGAACGGCGCCCGGGTCTTGAGATAGTCCATGACGAAGTCGCACGCCTGGAACGCCGCCTGACGATGGGCGCTGGCCACGCCGACGAACACGATCGGCTCGCCCGGCGCCAGCGCGCCCACCCGGTGCAGTATCGCAAGCTTGAGCAACGGCCAGCGCTGCGCCGCCTCGAAGATGATCTTGTCCAAGGCTTTTTCGGTCATGCCCGGATAATGCTCCAGCAACATCCCGCGCACTTCCAGCCCGTCGTTGAAATCGCGCACGTAGCCGACAAAGCTCACCACGGCGCCCACGCCGGTGTTGGCCTGGTGCAGGGCATTGAGTTCAGCGCCGGGGTCGAACGGCTCATGTTGTACGCGAACACTCATCTCAACCTCCGGTCACGGTGGGAAAGAATGCCACTTCATCGCCATCGAACAAAGGTTCGGCCAGCCCGCACATCTCCTGGTTGCGAGCACACATGAGGCCTTTCTCCGCAAGTACCTCGCGGTCGCCGCGCAGGATGAGAAATTCGCGCAACGCGTCGACGCTGGCGAATTCACCCGTCACCACTTCCTCGCCCGTGCCCAGCAGCTCGCGATAGCGGGCGAAATACAACACGGTGTAGTTCATGAAGCGTCCGCCTTGAAATGCCCACTCTTGCCGCCCTGTTTCTCCAGCAGGCGCACCTGTTCGATGACCATGCCGCGGTCGACCGCCTTGCACATGTCGTAAATGGTCAGGGCCGCCACGCTGGCCGCCGTCAGCGCTTCCATCTCGACCCCGGTCTGCCCGGCCAGCTTGCAGCGAGCGGTGATCAGCACGGCGTCCGCGCCGTCGGCGGCCAGTTCGACCTTGACGCTGGTGAGCATCAGCGGGTGACAGAGCGGAATCAGGTCGCTGGTTTTCTTCGCTGCCTGAATGCCGGCGATGCGCGCCACGGCGAAGACATCGCCCTTGGGATGCTCACCCTCGACGATCATCTGCAGGGTCTGCGGCAGCATGCGGATACGCGCCTGGGCCACCGCTTCGCGGGAAGTCATGGCCTTGTCGGTGACGTCGACCATGTTGGCGCGACCTTGGGAATCGAGATGAGTCAGCACTGCCTTGCTCCTGTTCCAGAAGCGACGATTGTAGCCCCGGAACAGCTGCGTTGCACAAAACCTCGAGCGTCGCGTTGTAGGACGGATCCCACAAAGTTTGGGAACCGTCCGACTTTTTGACTGCCCTGCGCCCGGCACAATCCTCCCTCGCGCTGCCAACCGACCCGAAGAACCTCAGCCCAGGGTCGGTTCGACCAGCAGTGCGCACCTGCTGCTCATATCGAAATCAAGGAGTCGTACCCAATGAAATCTTCAGTCCTCGCGCTGCCACTGGCCCTGCTGTTCACCGGCAGTGCCATGGCCGACCAGCGTATCGATCACACCGTGACCGTGACCGCTACCGTGCCCACCGACAAATTCATCGTAGAGCCACTGGGTGGCAACTGGATGAACGAGCCACAGAACATGAGCTTCAAGCCGGTGGACGGCAGCCTGGAGCCGATCCGCAAGCAACTGACCATGAAAAGCACCAGCGGGGCCATCAAGGCCAAACTGCTCAACAGCCCGACCATGACCAGCGGGTCCAACTCCATTGGTCTGAACGTCAAGGTGGGCAACCAGGCCTTGAGCACCAGCTCTGAAATCGTCGCCAACGTAGCCGATGCTGCTGCCGGCACCGTGGTCGACTTTCTGGTGACCGCCGGCGCCAAGCCATCTGCCGGTTACGTTCCAGGCGCCTACCAGGGCACCGTCAACCTGGTCTTCGAAACGCCTGATCCGGTCTGACCTCGTTTCAAACCCCGTGTTCTGAACGTTGCCCTGCCGGGCACCCGTGTGCCCGGCAGGGCGACCTCTGCCTGTGTGACAACCATGACTAGAATCACCCCAACGGTGTTCACCAGCCCTTTGGCGCTGGGCCTGCTGTCCTTGGTGGCACTGTCCCCGATCACCGTGACAGGCAACACGAACATCGCCACTACGGCCCTGTCGAGCCAGGCCCAGGGGTTGCCACGAGAGTTCAACGAGCATTTCTACGACGTGCCGCTGGCCGTGCACGTCGATCTGGATGGACGCGGCCTGGGTGAAGCGCTGATCACCCTGGACCGCCAGGAGCGCGTGCAACTGATCGAGTTCACCGCGGACGAAGAAGGCCGTGCGCCCGATCCGCTGCGCCAGCGATGGGCCGATTACCTGGCCGACCCCGTGCCGCTGGGCAACTGCACGCAGAGCTGCCGCGACGACCTGGTGGCTTTGCACTACAGCCTGTACGACTCGCGCCTGTCCATTCTTACCCGTACGGTGGAACGCACTGCGCAAGACCAACGCTATCACGCCCTGCCCGAGCACGGCAGTCACGGCATGATTCTGCGCAATCAGCTGAACATTTCCGCCGGACGCTTCGAACAAGTCGGGCGCTACGCGCTGCAGGGCCAAGGCAGCCTCGGTGACTGGACCACCCTGGCCCAACTGCAGGCCGATCGCAGTGACGACGACCGCTACGGTACCCGCCATCGTGTCGACCAGCTCTACGCCGAGCGCGTGGACCAGGGCCACTTCTATCGCCTCGGCTATTTCATGCCCGACGCCCAGGGCCTGACCCGCCAGCCGCGCCTGCTGGGCGACACGCCCCTGACCGCCCTGGGTGTCATGTACGGCAGCAGCGACAGCCTGGGCGTGGACAACGCCACCCCCAGCGCTACCCCCATCTATGTCACCCCGAACCGCCCGGGCGTGGTGGAGATCTACCGCAATGGCGTGCTGATCAACAGCCAGCCAGTGCAACCGGGCTTGCAAGCCATCGATACCAAAGTGCTGCCCGGCGGCATTTATGACGTCGAAGTGCGCCTGATCGAGGATGGGCAGACAACCGCCAGCAACGAAGCATTCATCTACAAGCCGTCGAACTGGAGCAACCCCGACCAGCCATGGCGCTACAACCTCTATCTGGGCCAGCGCCGCACCTTGCTCAGCAACTGGGAAGAAGACAGCGATGACAGCCTCAGCAGCGGTGTGCTGCTCAACTACCTGGCGCACTCGCGGGTGGTGCTCGGCAGCTCGCTGCAGCGCGTGGGCGACTACACCCAATACGGGCTTTCCGCCGACTGGGACGCCCTGCAAAGCACCAAGCTGTACGCCAATGTGTATCACACCGACCAACACGGCCAGGGTTACGACCTGCAGGCGCTGTGGAACTACCGTGCCGGCAACCTGGTGCTGAGCCGCAACCAGAGCTGGCAGCGCTACCCACGGCTGCGCGGCGAACGCGAGCCGCGACCTGGCCAACAGGTCATCCAGACTTCACTGTCCTGGCAGCACCGAATGGATCGGCGCTTCAGCACCCATACCCGCATCGCCCGCGACGACGGTCTTTACGCTGGCACCTCCGTGGACCTGGGCCTGGTGTACCACGGCAAACTGATGGGCTCGGACGCCAACTGGCGTGCCTCGGTGTTCGACCGTCCCGGCACGCTCGCCACCGACGGCGCCCGCAATCGTGGGGTCAATTTCACCCTGAGCATGAGCCTGGGGCAGGAAGGGCGACGCCTGTCCGCCACCCTGGGTAGCCGCACGGCGCTGGACGGCAGTCGCGATCGCAACGTCTCGGTGACCTACCAGCAAAGCCTGGAGCATCACACCCTGCGCAACGTCGCCGGCACCCTCACCGGCGATCGCTACGGGGCCGCCCTGGCGGCCAATGTGCAGTTCCAGAACAGCATGGTGTACGGCGATGCCTATGTGCAGAACTCGTCCTACGACCACGCCGTCAGTGGCGGCCTGAACCTGGAAAGCACCGTCGCCGTGGGGGCCGGCAAAGCCGCCATCAGTGGTGATTTCCAACCCTACGAAGCCGGCATGATCGTCGACGTCGAATCCGACCTGGACAACCTGCGCGTGCGCGCCGACAGCCTGCAGGGCCCCAGCGCCACACTGCGGCCAGGGCGCAATATCCTGCCGTTGCGCGCCTATCGACCGGGCCAGGTGCTGATGGACTTCGAAGGCCTGGAAGCCCATGCCGCGGTGATCCAGCCGTCGAGCTTCAGTTACCACCTCAACCGTGGCGCAGTGACCTACCAGAAAGTGCGCATCATGCGCACGGTGACCGTGCTGGGGCGTCTGCTCGATGCCGGTGGTGCGCCGATCAAGGGTGCCATGGTCATCAATCATGCCAGCCGCAGCCTGAGCGAGGCGGACGGTTTCTTCGCCGTGGAAATGAGCGAATCCACGCCCACCCTGGAGGTGCGCCGCAGTGGCGCACGCCTGTGTTTCCTCAAGCTCGACGAGAAGAACGCCCAGCGTGAAAACGAAGTGTTGATGGTGGGCGATCAACAGTGCAGCCCAGACAACCTCGCGGCAACCGGCACCCATCATGAAGGAGATGCAGGATGAACATGCTTCGCGCCCTGGCAGCCACCTTGCTGCTGGCCCTGCCCTTCACACCCCAGGCTACGGCCAACGAGATAGCCTTCACTGCCCGCATCGACGGCACCCGGTTCGTCAATACGACACCCCGGGCCGACTATTGCGCGCATTTTGGAATGGGCAGTTTCTGCGCGACCTCATGGTCGACCAACCTGCCCATTACCTATCGCAAACGGGTGGATGTGAACTCACCCGATGCGCGCGACAAGGTCTACGTGCGCTTGCCCGCGCGGCGCGCCATTACCCTGCAGAACCAGCTCACTGGCGAAACCGCCACCATGTTCCTGTCCTTCTACCAGTTCAGCCAGCGGGTCAGTTGGGTGCACGAGACGGTCGTCAACGGCGCTCCCAGTGGCTGCGGTGTATTTGGCAGCCTGGGCGGTGGCCCGGGCTATTCGCGGTTTCTCTGGTATGTCATGAACAGCACCAATCCGGCTCCCTGTTTTTCGACCAAGTCTGCCAACCCGAACGTGGAGGACTCGGAATTCACCAACACCGGTATCTCGGTAAGGCCCGAGTTCCCTGCGGTGGGCTCACTGGCCCCCGGCGACTGGGAAGGCATTGCCGACTACCGTGTGGGGCTGGGCCAGGACTTCGACTTCGGCAATATCCTGGACGCCAGTACCGATCATTTCCGCGTGCGCATCAGCTTCAAGGTAATGCATGAAATGCGTGTCGACTTTCCGGCCCACGGCACCGAAATCAGGCTTGTTCCCCAAGGCAGCTGGGCCAGTGTGATGAACACCAGCAAGGCGCCGGTGCGGCTGTATCACGACTCACCGCTGCGCCTGTGGGCCGGCAGCCCTTTCAACGTCTACCTGGCGTGCGAGCACGACACCAATCGAAATCTATGCAGGCTCAAAAACCAGACCACAGATCATTACGTGCCGGTCAACGTCGCCATTTCGCTGCCAGGCGGGTTTGGCTACGCCGGACGACCGGTGGATCGTCTGCCTCTGCTAGACCGTATCGCCAATGCCAAGACCATCGTGCCCACAGGTACCGCCAGCAATGCCCCGGGCACGCTGCATTTCGATGTCAGCAGTGACGATGCTGTCGAGATGCTGCGCTACCCCGGCGCCCGATACAGCGGGTGGGTCACCATCATCTATGACGCCAACCCTTGAGGAGCCTTCCATGAAATACCTCGCGCTACTGCTCGGCCTGACGACGTTCGACGCCTGGGCCGCACCGCAGCTGAACATCGGCAGCCTCTACGAATACTTCGACGGCAACCGCAGCACCTCGCTCAAGCGCATCTACAACAGCGGTGACACGGCAGCGTTCGTCAAGGTCAGCGTGGCCGAGCTGGTCTACGCCGCCGACGGCACCGTGACCGAAGTGCCTCTGGATGGCCTGCCGGCCGAACAGCGCACCCTGATCGCCAGCCCAGCCCGGGTGATCGTGCCGCCCAATGGCATGCAGCAGGTGCGCCTGCTGTACCGGGGCGAACGCCAGGCCGAACGCTACTTTCGCCTGCGTTTCATTCCGGTCCTTCCGGAAACCGGCGACGGCTTCGGCCTCACCAGCGAGCAAGCCCAGCAGTACAATGAGGCGCTGTCGGCCGGGGTGAGCATCCTTGCCGGCTATGGCGCGGTGATGTTCGTCAAGCCGGCGCAGACCACCTACGCCACCGAAGTGCTGCACGAGGCCGAGCGCTTCACGATCCCGAACAAAGGCAACGCCACGGTGGTACTGGATCATTTCAACGACTGCGATCGCAACGGACAGCACTGTGCCCCGCCCACCAAGCATCACATCCGGCCGGGCAAAACGCTGTCGTTCGAAAAGAAAACCGGGCGTTCCTACCGGTTCGTTCTGCAGGAAGGCCCGCGGGAGATCCCTCATGAATTCGAAGGCTAGGCTCACTGTCGGTGCCCAGGCACCGATAGCGAGTCCGTTTGCGCAGGGTTGTTGACCTACAGGTGGCTTTCGGCGTACTCGGCCAGGATCGACCGCGGTACACCCTGCAGGGTGATGTGCACGCCTTGCGGGAAGTCCTTGAAACGCTCCGTCAGATAGGTCAACCCGGAACTGGGGGCCGACAGGTAGGGGGTGTCGATCTGCGCCAGGTTGCCCAGGCAGATCACTTTGGAACCGGCACCGGCACGGGTGATGATGGTTTTCATCTGATGCGGGGTCAGGTTCTGGCACTCGTCGATCAGGATCAGGCTTTGCTGGAAACTGCGGCCTCGAATGTAGTTGAGGGATTTGAACTGCAACGGCACCTTGCTCAGGATGTAGTCGACGCTGCCGTGGGTATTTTCATCCTCCATGTGCAAAGCTTCGAGGTTGTCGGTGATGGCGCCCAGCCAAGGCTCCATCTTTTCCGCCTCGGTACCGGGCAGGAAACCGATTTCCTGGTCGAGCCCCTGCACGCTGCGGGTGGCAATGATGCGCCGGTAGCGCTTGGTCACCATGGTCTGCTCGATGGCCGCGGCAAGGGCCAGGATGGTCTTGCCCGACCCCGCTGCGCCCGAGAGGTTGACCAGATGGATGTCCGGGTCCAGCAGGGCGAACAGGGCCAGCCCCTGGTAGATGTCTCGCGGCTTGAGACCCCAGGCTTCCTGATGCAGCAAGGGCTCCTGGTGCAGGTCGAGGATCATCAGCTCGTCGTCCTTGATGCCCTTGATCCAGCCGACGAAGCCTTGCTCGTCGATGATGAACTCGTTCATGTGCACCGATGGCAGCACTTCGCTCAACTGCACCCGGTGCCAGGTGCGGCCATGGTCCTGGCGCGTCTCGACCTTGCTCACGCGGTCCCAGAACGAGCCGGTCACGTTGTGATAGCCACGCGAAAGCAGCGATACGTCGTCCACCAACTGATCGGTGCTGTAGTCCTCGGCGGCAATCCCGCAGGCGCGCGCCTTGAGGCGCATGTTGATGTCTTTGGTGACAAGAATCACGCTCAGGTCGGGGTGACGCGTGTGCAGGTCGATCAACTGGTTGATGATGATGTTGTCGTTGAGGTTCTGCGGCAGCAGGTTCGAGGGCTCGGGACGCTTGTCCATCAGAATGGACAGAAAGCCCTTGGTGTTGCCGCTGACGCGCATGATCGGCACGCCGGATTCGACCACGGCCGGCGATGCATCGCCCAGGGTCTTGTCGATCAGGCGGATGGCCTGCCGGCATTCGGCAGCGACGGTCTGCTTGCCATCCTTGAGTTTGTCCAGTTCCTCCAGCACGGTCATGGGAATGGCGACACGGTGTTCTTCGAAATTCAGCAGAGCGTTTGGATCGTGGATCAGTACGTTGGTATCGAGCACATAAAGGATTGGCTGATTGGAAGAGGTGCTGCGTCCTTGTTCATCCATACTCGGTCACCTTTTTGGGAGCCTGACAACGCAATACCTGGACGGTGCTGCGCCGCGAAAAGGCCGCCGGATTCCCACATCAAGGAGCAGGACCTGCGCACAGGTGGAGAGTCTGTCGAAGACGCCACCTGTGATGCAGGGTTCGGCGGTCTGTCTTCGTAATACCGCAAAACCCATGAAGGAAAAAAGCTCTTTACGGTTTTTTGAAGTTTATTTTTCAGCGGTGCGAATAACGCTTGGCGGGTGGCGCGGACGCCGTTAGAGTCAGAAGTTGACCTGCCCCTCCTCGCCCGCGCAATTTTTCCCAAAAACCTGCCAACCCCCCGTAAATGCTGGCGTTTGCCGACTGAGCCTATTGCACATCCGCACAGGCCTGCCAGTTGATACCGGTCTGGGCGGTTTCCCGCATCAGCCAGGGCAGCGCGGTCTGCGCCTTGGCCAGGTTGTCGTGGAACACCACGATGCCGCGTCGCCACAACAGCATCAGGCTCAGCGCCCGCTCGCCAGCCTGCATGGCCGTCAGGCGGCTGTCATCGTCCATCGAATCGATGTTCCACAGCGCCACTTTCAGCCCCGCTCCGGCAAAGAATGCAGCGCTGTCGGCACGACGCTGGCCGTACGGCGGGCGAAACCAGGGCACGTAGCTGTCGGGCAGGTCGGTCTGCAGCAGGGCGATGCTGCGCAGTATCGAGTCCTGCCATTTGTCCCATTGGCCATGGGACACGTATTGCCAACCCAGGGTCGCCACGCACTGCCCGGCATACAGCGCCTGCAGCTGGGCCACCGAGGTCTTTTCGGCACGCGCCTGCAGGCTTTGTCCGGGCACGAAGAAGGTGGCGCTCCAATCCTGCGCTCGCAGGTACCCGGTCAACGCATCGGTGGAGCCATCGACCGGGCTCGGGCCGCCATCGAAGGTCAGCAGGAACGTCCGGTCGGCAAAGCCGTTGCCATCGAACTCCTGCTCCGACAACAGTTGCACCTCGCTGGTGGTCTGCGGTGAAACCGCGGCCAGACGCAACAGTTCGTTGAGATAGGCCTCGCTGAACACCTGGCCCGGCACGGCGAACCCGGAGTAGAAGGATTCGGGATCGATTCCCAGGTCGGCCGCCTGGGCGCGCAGGTCGCCTTCGCTGTCGATGGCATAGCAGAACGAGGCATCCTGTTCGCAGCTTTGCTGGGCGAGGTCGAAATTGGCCCAGAGCCGCTGCCAGAGCCGCTGGCGCAAGTCGTTGATCGCCAGCAGGTTGATCTGACGCAGGCCCAGGCGCGCGGTCAGCTGTGCTTCGTCCTGGCTTTCACTGGCCAGCAACGAGCGTGCAAACAGCAGGATGTGCGCGCGCGACGCCACGTCGAACAGCACTGGCGAATCGATGCGTTCCGGCCAGTGACTGCGGTCGAGAGTCGCCACCGGCGGCGCAGCGACGGCGGCCTGTACGGCGCATACAACGGTGGCCAGCATCCATGATACCCAACGCAACGGCGATCTCCTCGATGACAGGGTGCGCCGGGCACTATACCGCTGTCGCGGCGCAGCGCGCAGCTCTATGCAGCCACGGGCCTTCCCCCACTTCGTTTCTATGATTACAGTAGGCAATCAACGGCGGCTCAGGAATCACCACATGCTTCGCTTGGCCCTCGCCGCACTGACGCTCGTCACGCCCATGGCGTTCGCCGCCGGCACGCTCAGCATCTACAACTGGCCCGACTACATCGCCCCCGACACCCTGCCCAATTTCCAGCGCCAGACCGGCATCGAAACCCAATACAGCTCCTTCGACAGCAACGAAACCCTGGAAAAACGCCTGCGCGAAGCGCCCGGCAAGTACGACGTGATCTTCCCTTCCAACCACTTCATGAACCGCCACATCAGCGCCGGCAACCTCACGCCGCTGGACCGCACTCGCCTGCCGAACTGGAAGTACCTGAACCCCGCGCTGCTGCGCGCCCTGGAAACCAACGACCCCGGCAACCGCTACGGCTTTCCGTACCTGTGGGGCGTCAGCGGCATCGGCTACAACGTCAAGCAGGTAAAGGCGGCGCTCGGCGATGATGCCCCAGTGGATTCCTGGGACCTGGTGTTCAAACCGGAAAACATCGCTCGCCTGCAGAAATGCGGGGTCGCCATCCTCGATATCGGTCCCGAACTGCTGCCCATGGCCCTCAACTACCTGGGCCTGCCCTCACACAGCCAGAACCCTGCCGACTACGACAAGGCCCGCGCGCTGCTGCTGAGCATCAAGCCCTACGTACGCTATTTCGATTCGGTGGAGTACAGCCATCAACTGGCCGAAGGCAAGCTGTGCGCGGTAGTGGGTTTTTCCGGGGACGTACTGCAGGCGCAGACCCAGGCCAGACAGCAGGGCCAGGGCGTGGAGATCGAGTTCACGTTGCCGCGCGAGGGCTCGACCATGTGGTTCGACATGGTCGCCATCCCCGCCAATGCGCCGAACGAGGATGCTGCGTACACCTTTCTCAACTACCTGCTCGAACCCAAGGTCATGGCCGACATCACCAACAGCGTGCACTACGCCAATGGCAACGAGGGCGCCGATGAATGGGTCAACCCTGCGCTCAAGGGTGATCGGCGGATCTATCCCAGCGCCGAGGTCATGAGCAAGCTGTTCCTGCTGCAACCCATGCCCGCCGATATCGAGCAGCTACGTACCCGGACCTGGAACCAGATCCGTCACTGAGGCCCGGATCGGATCGATCAATGGTGCTCGCGGGTGGCGCGGAATTTCACGTCTGGCCAGCGTTCTTCCATCAGCGCCAGGTTGACCCGGGTCGGGGCCAGATACGTCAGGTGCCCACCGCCATCGAGGGCCAGGTTTTCCGCAGCCTTGTTGCTGAATTCCTCAAGCTTCTTCTTGTCGGCGCACTCGATCCAGCGGGCGGACCATACGGTGATCGGCTCGTAGGCACATTCCACCTTGTATTCCTCTTTCAGCCGGCTGGCGACCACGTCGAACTGCAGCACGCCGACCGCACCCAGGATGATGTCGTTGCTGCGCTCGGGGAAGAACACCTGGGTGGCGCCCTCCTCGGCCAGCTGCTGCAAGCCCTGACGCAACTGCTTGGACTTGAGCGGATCCTTGAGCCGCACTCGACGGAACAGCTCCGGGGCGAAGTGCGGAATGCCGGTGAAGCCCAGGCTTTCACCCTCGCTGAAGGTATCGCCGATCTGGATGGTGCCGTGGTTGTGCAGGCCAATGATGTCGCCGGCGAAGGCTTCTTCCAGCTGCTCGCGCTCGGAGGAGAAGAACGTCAGGGCGTCGCCAATGCGCAGGTCCTTGCCCGTGCGCACGTGGCGCATCTTCATGCCTTTCTCGTAACGGCCCGAGCAAATGCGCATGAAGGCAATACGGTCACGGTGCTTGGGGTCCATGTTTGCCTGGATCTTGAACACGAAGCCGGTGAATTTCTCTTCCACCGGTTCCACGGTCCGCTCGTTCGCCACTCGCGGCAAAGGGCGTGGCGCCCAGTTCACGACGGCGTCGAGCACATGGTCGACACCGAAGTTGCCCAGCGCCGTACCGAAGAACACCGGCGTCAATTGACCGTTCAGAAACTCGTCCTGATTGAACTCATGGCAGGCACCCTGAACCAGTTCCAGCTGTTCCACGAAACGGTCGTACTCGTCGGCCAGGTGCGCGCGCGCTTCGTCGGAGTCCAGCTTCTCGATGATCTTCACATCGGTGCGCTCGTGGCCATGGCCCGGCGTGTAAACGATGATGTAGTCGTCCGCCAGGTGATAGACGCCCTTGAAGTCGCGATAGCAGCCAATCGGCCAGGTGATCGGCGCGGCCTTGATCTTGAGCACCGCTTCGATCTCGTCGAGCAACTCGATCGGGTCGCGAATGTCACGGTCCAACTTGTTGATGAAACTGACGATCGGCGTGTCGCGCAGGCGGCAGACATCCATCAGGGCAATGGTCCGCGGTTCGACGCCTTTACCGCCGTCGAGCACCATGAGCGCCGAGTCCACTGCGGTCAGGGTGCGGTAGGTGTCTTCCGAGAAGTCTTCGTGGCCCGGGGTGTCGAGCAGGTTGACCATGTGCTCGCGATAGGGAAACTGCATCACGGAAGTCGTGATGGAGATCCCGCGCTGTTTCTCCATTTCCATCCAGTCGGAGGTCGCGTGACGGTCGGACTTGCGCGACTTCACCGTACCGGCCACGGCAATCGCCTTGCCCATCAGCAAGAGCTTCTCGGTGATGGTGGTCTTACCCGCATCCGGGTGGGAAATGATGGCGAAAGTGCGGCGCTTCGCGACTTCGGCGGCCTGTTGGGTCATGGGGGATCGCCTGGCGAGGGATAGAAAATGGGCGCGGATTATAGCCCAGTTCCAAGCGTTGAGGCCACTGTGCGCCACATCGGTTGCGGCCAGGTCTGGGCGCAGGGCTGTGCAATATCTACCACCGCGCAGCGCTGCAGCGCAGGCAACGTATCGCCTCCATCGCAGGGCTCGACACGTCGAAGCCCGCAGCGGTGCCTATTGCCCCTGGAGCTGCCAATGACGACCCCACCACTGCCCTGGTTTCACAGCCGCGCGCTGGCACAACGCTTCATGCGCCACCTTAGCGACTCATCCCACTCACTCCTGACGCCTGAAGGGACTCAATGGTTGCGCCAACTTGCCAAGCCCGAGCGCGATCACCAACCTCAGGCACAAGACGAAATGCGCGTGGACGGGTTGAGCATCATCACCGCGCAAGGAACTGCCGTCGAATTACCCTTGAGCCTGTTGATCAGTACGACGCAGCACGATTGGGTGGCCCACTACCACCCAATCTGCGGCTTGAAGTTGTTCGATGATCGGCGTCGTTTGAAGCGTTACCTGCTGGATCGGTTGGCCAGCCCTGATAACGATCCGGGGCTGAGCTACCTGCTTTCGCAGGCAGAACGTCGGCTGATGCGCCTTGGCGAACTCCACGAGATGCAGGTCACGCTCATGGAAGGGTCGGTGTTCGATACCTTGATGCTGGACATTCAGCATCGTCTGAGTGAGCAGCTACGCGAGTGGCGTCAGTTGTTACTGGATCAACCAAGCTCAGAGGAGCTGGTGAGCAGTGGATCAGAGGCCGCCATGGCCAGTCTGCTCGCCCACTACTGGCGTGAAGGAGCCCCCCGATCAGAGCTGCCCGCCGAACGGCTGACCCGCCACTTGCGCACGCAGCTGATCACTGATCTTGCCCGTACGCAATGGGACGGCACGCTGCCAGCCGTTGAGCATGATCAACTCTGGGCTTGGCTGAAGGGCCAAGTCCAGCCATCGCCTCTTACCGGCTTCATCCTCCATGGATCAACTGCCGAGGGCCGCCAGCAGCCGTTGATCAATACCCTGGTACTGGCCAACGAGAGCGCGGCGGCTGCATGCTACCTGTTCAGCGCCACGAGCGGGCTGGTGCGTTACACCGACCGCTCGGCACTCCTGGCAGCACTGACCGATCTGGGGCAGCGTGCCCAATGGCTGCCCTGCGTACCCAACGCACAACAGCCGACGTTCAAGACACTGCCTATCATTGATATTGAGTTGGTAGCCGAGCCCCCCTCCTCTTTCGGTCTGGCGAGCTACACCCGACGTCTGCTGCAAGTACAGCACTCGATATTGTCCAACAGCCCACCTGCTGCATTCATGGGAGACCGCCACACGCTCTGCGAGCAAGCCCTGGGCCTGCATCAGCGCCTGGCGCCAAGCCTGCAGAGGCTCGCCGCGCCGTTCGCTGCCGACCCACGGGACAGCCCAGCCAGCTTGATGCGCCTCACCGGCGCAGCGCAAACCGACCTGCAAAAACCGCAGCGCGTGGTAAATCATCTGACCGAGCTGCAAATCCAGTACGCCGGCTATCTCAAGCGCGGCCCTGACTTGCGTGTGGCCGCACTTCAAGCCCTGGAGCTGCAATTGGCGTGCATTCTGCCAAATGGACCTCCTGCCCGTTCGCTTTACCTCATGGACTTGGAACGGCCCACTGCCGCAACGTCATGGGTCGCCAGTATCTGGGCAAACGAACCACTCGCCGCCGTTGCTGGCAGGCGTTGGCAGGTATTCACGGTGGTTGCCGAAGGCACACGTCAGGTTCTGAATCAGCTGCCATGCCTGCTGATCGAGCACATCACCAGCCAAGCTCGGCGCAGCCTCTACCGCGAGCTGAAAACTGCACTGAGTCACCGTGAAGCCACCGGGCAGGCCTACCAACGCTCGTTGCGGCGCTGGTTATTCAGTTTCGAATGGGCGCTACTCAAGCAGAGTCGATCAGCGACCTCGCCGCTGGTCGAAGCGTTTCTGCGCGGTGATTCCGTACAGGCTTGGCAGCACAGAAGCGGTCATCCTGCGCAAGCCAATGCCGATGCAATGATGTTGAGCCAGGCAGCCGATGCCAGCGGAACCATTGTGATCTGGGCTCATGAAACGGGCTTTCAACTCTTCGAGTCTCTGGATGCCGCGCATCGTGACGCCATGCAATGGTCTGAGCAGCCGACCGACCTCGGGCCTGGCCTGAGCAACTGGACAGCCTTTGCGGGCGATGCACTGAATACATTGAACAGCCTGGAAAGCTAGGCCCGACAACGAAGTAAGCTGCAAGCCTTCGACCAACTGCGCAACCAAGCATGGCCCTCCGACTCCTTGCCTGCTCTGCTTCGCGAGGCCATGGCGTTCGACAGCCTGCAACGGCAGATGCAGCGCATGGAAGATATGGCACGTGGCCTGGCCGCCAAAGCTGCCCTGCCTGCCTGGTTGCAGCGGGCGGCAGTCGACGACCAGCAGCACTACCTGCGCGTGCTGGGGTTGAATCTGCTGGCCAGCCCGGCCGAAGACGACTATCTGTTCGGCGTTCCTGATATCAGCAGTTATGCCCGCGGCGTGCTGCAGCACCATCTGGACAAAGACTTCACTGCAAAACGCTTCGACTCCGAAGCGATCTTCATCACCACGGCGCGATACGTGCCTGCCTTGGTACCCTCGGGTGAAATTCCTTCCAGCCTTCCCGCCGCCTCGGTCGTGCGGCGACAAAGCCTGATCGAATACGCCTTGAATCACTTCCGGGACTGGGACGACGCCATCGCCCGCATCGAACTGGGTGAGGGCCATGTGGCGCCCGCCGTGTTGAATGCCGACTACTGCCGCCGATTGGTACGGGAGGTGAATCTAGGCTCGCACTATCAGGCCCTGCTCAAACAGACCTTCGACCCCTCAGACCTCGATTACCCTCGCCGGCTAAATTTGTACGCCCGCCAGCTACCGGCGCAGTTGCTGGAGTGCGCCTGGCGAGCCCGGCTCAAGCACAACCTGCCCATGCAGGCGGTCGAACTGGTCACTCGCGTGGCCTGCATGCCGGACCCCATCTTGCGACAGCCGCTGAACGGCCATGTCGTGTTGCTGACCCCGCTGCAATTGATCCCCAAGCCGGGAATGAAACCAGACACGTTGCCCGGCTGCTATCTGTTCAGGGCCGGTGAAGACGGCCCGCTGGTGCTGTACCTGCCCTATGAAGCCACCCATACCCTTCAAGCCTTCGACAGTGGTACGGCCCTGCTTGCCGCCCTTGCCAGCGACACTGCCCTGCAGGCGCGACTGCTCGCGCGCATGCCTGTCAGCCTGCGCCCGCGCTATGCCCATGGCGGCTTCAGCGAGCCGCACCTGGGCCGCGTTGGGGACACCGACTTCACCCTGACGCAGAGCACCTCGACAGGCCCGGAGCTGGCCTGCAACCCTATTGCCGGTAACGCACTGCGGTACCTATTCGTCGAGAACGGCCTTTATCTGCAGGCTCTCGCCGCCACTCAACTGGTTACCACGGAGCAAGTTCGCTGGCAGGCGCTGATCAATGTGATGAGCCTGGCCTGGGAGCAACTGAGCATGTTCCTGCCGGGCAAGGTCGGGCTTGCCGTGGCCGCCTGGCAAGCCGAACTGGCGGTGCTGAACATCGCCCAGAACGTGCAGCACAACAGCTGGGGGCAAACACTGGCGCAGTTGACCTGCGTGCTTGTACAGGGACTGGCGATCAGTCAGGGGATGACGCAGCGTGCACTTCAAGACAACGTACGCGAGCGCTTCTGGCAAACCGTGCGCAGCGCCCCGGAGTACGGCCTGTCACTCGCGCGCTACGAGGCCCCCATCGAAACGCTGCGCACGTTCGTTTTTCAGCCGTCCACGTGCACTTACCTGAACATCCGCGACCAGACGCACTACATCGGCCTCAACGGCAAGGCATATCGCGCTCGCCAGGAACAGGATCGTTGGTACCTGGTCGGGCAGCGCGACGATGAACTAGGCCCTAGGTTGCTGCTGGATACCGAGCAGGCTTGGGTAATCGATCCGGGGCAGAACCTTGCAATCAGTGCTGGCGGCGTACCGAGCAGGCTGGGCAGCCAACTGGTGCGTTGGACGCTGACCCGTGATGAAATCGTCATCCATGCCGTGGGCTGCCGGCAGATCCGCCAATTGCGCCCGCACCGCGCCAGCGTCCTGCACCGGGCCCACCGCGATGCCTTGGGGTATCTGGGCAATGCGTTGGACAGCCTGCGAAGAGCACGGCTGGTCGGTAGCGTGGAAACCCATACCCTGGAAGTGCTCAAGCAGTTCTTCGGCGTCTCTCAGGTCACGGACTCATTGATCGCGCGGGTCCAAGGCGTACTGGAAAAAATGGCCCGGGTCATGGCATCGCACGCCTACTCGCCAGTAACCTCGAGACGCTACGTGATGGCAAGCCGCTTGAGCGCGCAGTCAGCCGTGGGCATTGCCTTCGTATCCGTACAGGATCCACAAGGTCAGATGTTTCTGACAGATGAATTCTTTGATTTTGAGACGGCACGTCTCCTGCCACTCGATCCGAAATACACCATCGCTGAAACGAACGCCCTGAGCAAGGCGATGGTCCTGCTGCATGAGTTCACCCATATTGCATGCAACACCCGGGACATCCACTATATCGAAGCGGCGATGCCCTATGCCGATCGGTTGCAGCCAGGCGTGAGGCGTGCGTGGCTGGAGCGTCAGCACGACGAATCGTTCTCGCACCTCACCCCCAAGCGTAAGTTGTTCATTGTCCGCGACGACACGACCGGGCAGGTGCGCGACATCCTCAACGAAGACCGCAAGGGGCGCGCCCTGATCCTGCGCCTGGTGGGCTCACCCAATCTGGACGACGCACGCCAGCGGTTTCTGATCGACGCTGACATTCGTTCAAAGATCCTGCTGAAGAATGCCGACTCGGTGACGCTGTTGATCTATCGTCTGGGAAATCGCAACCCCCCCTGACGCGGCTCGCGCCGCTGCTACAAACACCGCGAACCCCTGTAGCAGCGGCGCAAGCCGCGTCAAATGCCTTGGGTAACTCCCCCTTGAACGCCATCTCATGCAAGCTTTATGGTCATAAAAGGTGGCCAAATGCTGCCTCACTGTGGGAACCTCTCGCCGCACGGAGACGTCCACTCCCTGATTCGTTGAGTCGTCAGGGGCTGCAAAATCAGCAAGTTAGCCTGACGAGGCTGCGCTTATGGCTCGCACCGCGCGAGCTGCTATTCGCGTCCTACCTGGGCCGACCGCTCGCCCGAGCGCTCATCGCAGGCCCGGTAGGCGCCGACTGAAAAAAGGAGTCCGCCTGTGGCTAATCGCTATGGCAAAGGGCTGTTAGGGGGCGCTGTTATCGTTGCCGTCCTGGCCCTGCTGGTCCACTGGATCGGCATAAGTACCATCGAGCACTACCGCGAAGATCTGATTTTCTACCTGCAAGCGCACCTGATCCTGGTGCTGGTCTCGATGTTTGCCGCACTGCTGGTGGGCATCCCCGCCGGTATCGTGTTGAGCCGACCCAGCATGGTCAAGCGTGCCGAACGCTTCATGCAGATCTTCAACATTGGCAACACCATTCCACCCCTGGCAGTACTCGCCATCGCCCTCGGCATCCTTGGCATCGGCAGTGGTCCTGCAATCTTCGCGCTGTTCCTTGCCTCCCTGTTGCCCATCGTGCGCAACACCTACGAGGGCTTGAAAAACGTCCAGGGCTCGCTCAAGGAAGCCGCCACCGGCATCGGCATGACGCCGCGTCAGGTGCTGTTCAAGGTCGAGCTGCCCAACGCCGTGCCGATCATGGTCGGCGGGGTACGCGTGGCGCTGGCGATCAACGTCGGCACCGCGCCCCTGGCGTTCCTGATCGGCGCCAATAGCCTGGGCAGCCTGATCTTCCCCGGCATCGCCTTGAACAACCAGCCACAACTGTTGCTGGGCGCTGCCTGCACCGCGCTGCTTGCGTTGATCCTGGACGGCATCGTGACCCTGGTCAGCCGCCTGTGGTTCGAACGTGGGCTGACTCGCTGAGCGAAGGAATGAATTCAATGAAAAAGTTAAGCATCGTACTGGGCCTGGCCCTGTTGTGCGCAGGCGTCGTGCACGCCGCAGACAGACCGGTGATCCGCCTCGGCGCCCGGGTGTTCACAGAGCAGACCGTACTGGCAGCCATCACCGCGCAGTACCTGGGCAGCAAAGGCTATGACGTACGCGTCACCGGTGGCCTGGGCAGCAACCTGGCGCGCAGCGCCCAGGAAAGCGGTCAGCTGGACATGCTCTGGGAATACACCGGGGTGTCTCTGGTGTCCTACAACCACATCGACGAAAAACTCGACAGCGCGGCCACCTACGCGCGGGTCAAGCAACTGGACGCCCAGAAAGGCCTGGTGTGGCTGACGCCCTCGCGGTTCAGCAACACCTATGCCCTGGCGCTGCCTGAAGAAGTGGCCAAGGCCTATCCTCAGGTCAACACCATCAGCCAGCTGAACCAGGTGCTGATCGACGAGCCGAAGAAAGGCCATATCCTGGCCCTGGACACCGAGTTCGCCAACCGGTCGGACGGCCTGGTGGGACTGACCCAAACCTACGACCTGAAATTCACCCGCCGTGACATTCGCCAGATGGACGCCGGCCTGGTCTACACCGCGCTGCGCAACGGGCAGGTGTTCACCGGTCTGGTCTACACCACCGACGGGCGTCTGAACGCCTTCAAGCTCAAGCTACTTGAAGACGACCTCGAGTACTTCCCCGACTACACCGCCGCACCGGTGGTCCGTCAGCAGCTGCTCGATGCCCATCCGCAACTGGCTGCGCAGCTCAAGCCCCTGGCCGAAATGCTCGACGATGCCACCATGCGCGAAC
The DNA here is from genome assembly GCF_014842725.1 of Pseudomonas sp. CFBP 13602. NCBI lineage: Bacteria > Pseudomonadati > Pseudomonadota > Gammaproteobacteria > Pseudomonadales > Pseudomonadaceae > Pseudomonas > Pseudomonas sp. CFBP 13602. The sequence continues at coordinate 161,855 of NZ_JACYVT010000010.1, forward strand.
TCAATGCGCAGGTCGACGTCGAGCACCGCAGCCCGACGGTGGTAGCGGCGGAGTTTCTCAAGGCCCATCCGATCACCGACCAAGCCCAGGAGAAGCCATGAGTTTCCTCGACACCTTCTCCCACCTCGACTGGCCATTGGTGCTGCAACTGACCTGGCAGCACATCACTCTGGTCGGCATTGCAGTCAGCCTGGCCATCGTCTTCGGCGTGCCGATCGGCATCCTGATGACGCGCTTTCCGGCACTGGCGGGGCCTCTGCAGGCCTGCGCCACGGTGCTGCTGACCATTCCCTCGATCGCCCTGTTCGGGCTGCTGCTGCCGTTCTACTCCAAGTTCGGCCAAGGCCTGGGGCCGCTACCGGCCATCACTGCGGTGTTTCTCTATTCGCTGTTGCCGATCCTGCGCAACACCTACCTGGCACTGACCGGCGTCGAGCCCGGCATCCGTGAAGCCGCCAAAGGTATCGGCATGACCTTCGGCCAGCGCCTGCGCATGGTCGAGCTGCCCATCGCGGTACCGGTCATCCTCGCTGGCGTGCGCACCGCCGTGGTGATGAACATCGGTGTCATGACCATTGCTGCCACCATCGGCGCCGGCGGCCTGGGCGTTCTCATCCTCACCTCCATCAGCCGCAGCGATATGTCGATGCTCATCGTCGGCGCCGTGCTGGTCAGTGTCCTGGCGATCATCGCCGACCTGCTCCTGCAATGGCTGCAACGCGCCCTGACCCCCAAAGGATTATTGAAATGATCGAACTTCAGAACCTGACCAAGACCTTCCACAGCAACGGCAAGGAAGTCAAAGCCGTCGACGCGGTAAGCCTGACCGTCAACGAAGGCGAGATCTGCGTATTCCTCGGGCCGTCGGGCTGTGGCAAGAGCACCACGCTGAAAATGATCAACCGATTGATCATGCCAACCTCCGGCAAAGTCCTGATCAACGGCGAAGACACCACCGGCCTGGACGAGGTCACCCTGCGTCGCAACATCGGCTATGTCATCCAGCAGATCGGCCTGTTCCCCAACATGACCATCGAGGAGAACATCACCGTGGTCCCGCGCCTGCTCGGCTGGGACAAGAAGCGCTGCGCCGAGCGTGCCCGCGAACTCATGAGCATGATCAAGCTGGAGCCCAAGCAATACCTGCACCGCTATCCGCGCGAACTCTCGGGCGGCCAGCAACAGCGCATCGGCGTGATCCGTGCCCTGGCCGCCGAAGCGCCGCTGCTGCTGATGGACGAGCCGTTCGGCGCGGTCGATCCGATCAATCGCGAAATGATCCAGAACGAGTTCTTCGAGATGCAGCGGGCCTTGAACAAGACCGTGATCATGGTCAGCCATGACATCGACGAGGCCATCAAGCTGGGCGACAAGATCGCCATCTTCCGCGCCGGCAAGCTGCTGCAGATCGACCATCCCGACACGCTGCTGGCCCATCCGGTGGACGACTTCGTCAGCAACTTCGTCGGCCAGGACAGCACGCTCAAGCGCCTGCTGCTGGTCAAGGCCGAAGACGCCGCCGACAATGCGCCTTCGGTGAGCCCGGAAACGCCGGTGGCCGATGCGCTGGAATTGATGGACGAACACGACCGCCGCTACGTCGTGGTGACCGATGCGCAGAACAAGGCCATGGGTTATGTTCGCCGACGCGACCTGCATCGCCAGGCCGGCAGCTGCGTCGACTTCCTGCGCGAGTTCAACGCCACGGCTGCCTATGACGAGCACCTGCGCATCCTCTTGTCGCGCATGTACGAGTTCAACCGCTCGTGGCTGCCGGTGCTGGACGCCGAGAACGTATTCCTCGGCGAGGTGACCCAGGAATCGATCGCCGCCTACCTCAGCTCAGGCCGTTCGCGTGGCATGAAAACCAGCATCGTCTCCCCGGCCGAAACCGCCCAGGCCTGACACGCACTCACCCGCAGGAGCGGTCCGCGGCCGCGAAAGCCGTCCCGCGGTCCATCAGACAGACCGCATCGACTGCTTCGCGGCCAATGACCGCTCCTACGAACTGCACACGCACTCACCCGTAGGAGCGGTCCCTTCGCCCTACCCCAGATTGAACCGCGCCGTATTCTCGCTCAGCACTCGGCTCCCCTGCCCCAGTCGATCCGCCGCCTGGTTCACCGCCCGCGCGCCATCGAGCAGACGCACCGCCGCCTGGTCCACCTGCTGAATGTTGCTGCTCACCTCATCTGCCGTGGCCGCCTGCTCTTCCACCGCCGTAGCGATCTGAGCCAGGGTATCTGTCACCCCTTGCACCGCCCCGGCAATCTCACCCAGGCGCTCACCCAGGCCCATGACCGACTGCGCATCGACCTGCGCCTGGCCACACGCGGCCTGCATCAGCTCCACGGCCTGCTTGACCGTCGAGCGCAGGCTTTCCACCGTACCGGCAATCTGCCCAGTCGAAGCCTGGGTGCGCTGTGACAGGCTGCGTACCTCGTCGGCCACCACTGCAAACCCGCGCCCCTGCTCGCCCGCCCGCGCCGCCTCGATGGCCGCATTGAGCGCCAGCAGATTGGTCTGTTCGGCAATGCCGCGAATCGCATCCACCACCGACTGAATCTGCTGGCCCTGCTCGCTGACACGGCCCAGGGCCTGCGCCGTGTCGTTCAAGCGCTGGTTGAGCTGCTGAATACTGGCCGTCGTGCGCTGGCTGTCACGGCTGCTGTCCTCGGCGATCTGCCGGGTCTGCTGGGCGCTGCCCGAAGCCAGTTCGCAACTGCGCGCCACGCCCTGCGAGGTGGCCGCAAGCTCGGTGGCGGCCGCAGCGATCTGACTGATCTGCTGTTGCTGCGCCTCGACCTCGTCGAGCGTGCCGCTGGATTGGCTGTTGAGCGTCACCACCGCCTGGCTCAGTTGCACGGTTTCGTGGTTGACGCCCAGCAGGCTGCCACGCAACTGCACCACGGCAGCATTGAGCGCCGTACTGATCGCCGCCAGCTCATCGCGCCCCTGCACCGCCACCTGCACACTCAGGTCACCGTCGCGCAGCGATTGCGCCAAGGTGGTAATGCCACTGGCGCTGCGGCGGATCGATGCTTGCAGGCACACGAACAGGTACAGCGCCGCCAACAGCAGCAGGGCGAACACCGTCGCGCCCGGAATCAGCTGGCGAACGGCCTGGTCATGATAATGATCCAGGCGCACCTCCAACGACATCAGCGACTCGTGACGCAAACCGTTCAGGGCGCCGAGCATGCTGTCCACACTGCTTTCGAACTGGGCCGCAGACAGCTTGATGTCGCCGCCGAACAGATTGTCATCCAGACGCTTCAACTCACCGTCCAATGTACCCAGTGCCTGCTGATACTGCTCGTCCCAGCCGCGCAGTTGCTGCGGCAGGCGTTGCTGCAGCGTGCCACCGGCTTTCACCAGTTGCTCGCGCGCATCATTGATACGGCTGCGCAGGTCACGCATCTGCAAACGACTCTGCAGGCTGAATTGCCCGGCGACCAGGGAGGACTGGCCAATGCTGCCCAGACGCCCCACACGCTCGATCAGATCAGGGGCTTGCTGAGTGGCGATCTGCATCAACAGATAGCTTTCGCGCCACGGATCGACGATCAACCCGCTGGCCATGGCGATCTGCTCGCGCAACACCTGCACCGACGTCAGCGCCGCCGTGAAACGATCGTATCCATCGGGCCACCAGCCCACCTGGCGCAGGCTTGCCAAGTCGAGGCCCTTGGTCGCGGTTTGCACCGTTTGCATTCGCTCCAGAGTGTCGGCAGGGGCCTTCTCGTGTGCCAGCTCAGCGGCCAGTTTATCGAGCGATGCCTGAATTCCCGGTGCGGCCGCCTCCAACGCCGCGATCGCGGCCTGGGCCTGGGGCGTCGGCTGACGCTGGATATCCACCGCCTTCCAGCGCGCGGCACGATTGCGCTGCGCCGAGAGTTGCGCATCCAGGCTGTCGAGCGCCAGTAACTGATGCACGCCGCTGCGCTCGGCATCGATCACCGCCAGCCGGTCGCGAAAATCCTCGCCCAGCAACCACAGGCTGCCGACCAGCGGCAGCATGAACAAGAGAAACAGCAGCTGAAACTTGCGGGCGAAACCATAGCGACCCAGCAACCGGATACCCGGCGACAACAAAGCATGCATGTCCGACAGCTCCACGGAGAATGCAGGTACCTACGGAAACGTGGCGCCAGCAAAATGCCACTGCAGCAAGATTCAGACCAACAGACTTTCTCCACCATTACTTGCAGCGCGGATCACGCCCCATCGGCTGCGGCTTCGCTTTGGTGCACCGACCCACCCGCGCATGCCTCCAATGAGTGCAGCAGTTGTGTAACCGGAAGTGGCAAGCAGGCCGCAGCGCAGTACCCAGGGCGCATGCACAGCCGCTTCGTCGATATGGCCCGGAACCTGCTACAGGCAAACCGCAAAAGCTGACCAAGCAGTTATGTTTCAGCACACGGCCAACGCTCGATCGGGCTTGCTCGCTACACACACCGTCGCCGCACGATCCACGGCGCCCATCGCCCCAGGGGAGCAACATGCTGGACTCATTTTTCAAGCTGAAAGCGCACAACACCACCGTGCGCACGGAAATCCTCGCCGGGGTCACCACGTTCCTGGCCATGGCCTACATCCTGTTCGTCAACCCCAGCATTCTTGGCGAAACCGGCATGGACAAGGGCGCACTGTTCGTGGCCACCTGCCTGGCCGCCGCCATCGGCTCGGCGATCATGGGCCTGATCGCCAACTACCCGATTGCCCTGGCACCGGGCATGGGCCTCAATGCGTTCTTCACCTACACCGTGGTCCTGCACCTGGGCCATAGCTGGCAGGTTGCACTGGGTGCGGTCTTCATATCAGCGGTGTGTTTCTTCCTGCTGTCGATCTTCCGCATCCGTGAATGGATCATCAACAGCATTCCCCTGCCGCTGCGGTCGGCCATCGCTGCGGGCATCGGCCTGTTCCTCGCACTCATTGCGCTGCAAAATGCCAAGATCGTGGTTGCCAACCCGGCCACTCTGGTCGGCATGGGTGATCTGTCGAAACCCGAACCGGTACTGGCGATCCTCGGCTTCTTCATCATCGTCGCACTCGAGGCACTCAAGGTCCGTGGCTCGGTGCTGATCGGCATCCTGCTGATCACCGTGGTGTCGATCCTGCTTGGAGTAACCCCGTTCGGGGGTGTGGTATCAATGCCGCCGTCACTGGCGCCGACCTTCCTGCAACTCGATATCAAGGGCGCATTCGATGTGGGCCTGATCAGCGTGATCTTCGCCTTCCTGTTCGTCGATCTGTTCGACAACTCCGGTACCTTGATCGGCGTGGCCAAGCGCGCCGGCCTGATGGGCCAGGATGGCCACATGCCGAAAATGGGCCGCGCCCTGATCGCCGACAGCACCGCAGCGCTGGCCGGCTCGTTGCTCGGCACTTCGACCACCACCAGCTATATCGAATCGGCCGCCGGCGTCAGCGCTGGCGGCCGTACCGGCCTGACCGCCATCGTGGTCGCCGTGCTGTTCCTGCTCGCGCTGTTCTTCGCGCCCCTGGCCGGCAGCGTTCCGGCATTCGCCACCGCGCCCGCCCTGCTGTTCGTAGCCGTGCTGATGGCATCTGGGCTGGCAGAGGTCGACTGGGACGACATCACCGTCGCCGCCCCGGTCCTGGTGACTGCCCTGGCCATGCCGCTCACCTACTCGATCGCCAACGGCATCGCCTTCGGCTTCATTACCTGGACAGCGGTCAAACTGCTGAGTGGCCGGTGGCGCGAACTCAATTCGGCACTGGTCGTGTTGTCGATCATCTTCGTCATCAAGCTGGGCTGGTTCGGTGGCTGATCGCCGCACTGCGCACGCCCTCGCACGCCACGCGCAGCCTAAGCGTTTGATCGCACGCATAAATATTTTGCAAAGGGGTGTTGACACAATTTCGTTTCAGGCGAATAATGCGCGCCACTTGGCTACATAGCTCAGTTGGTTAGAGCATAGCATTCATAATGCTGGGGTCCGGGGTTCAAGTCCCTGTGTAGCCACCAAGTACGATCCACAGATGTCTACAGCAGTCTGTGAGTCACCTCAAGAAGCCCGCCTCGTGCGGGCTTTCTTGTTTCTGGTTGTCTGGCAAGGTTTCTGGTTGTCTGGCAAGCCAAGCGGATTACCAGCGATACGCCACGGTCCCCAGCACCGTGCGCTCATCACCCCAATAGCAGCGACCGGCATTGTTGCAGCCCGACACGTATTCCTTGTCGAACACGTTCTTCGCGTTCACGTCCACCGACCAATGCTTGTCGATGTCATACCCTATCAAGGCGTCAACCAGCGTCACATCGCCCGCCTTCAGCTTGCCGTACAGTGTCGGCGCGGTGTAGGCAAAGGTACTGTCGAAATAGCGCACGCCGCCGCCCAGGCGTAAACCGCTCAGCGCACCTTCCAGGAAGCGATACGTCATCCAGGTTGACGCCTGATTGCGCGGAATGCCCGTCAGTTGACGATCCTCGAACAATGACCCCGGCGCATCCTTGGTAACTCGCGCATCGGTGTAGGTGTACGACGCGACCAAGCTCAGATTACGCGTTACATCACTATTGACCTCAAGCTCGACGCCTTTGGACTCGCTCTTGCCAACTTGCTGGCTGAAACCGTTGCTGCCTGCGACTACGTCGCGAGATTTGGTCAAATCGAAAACCGCAGCGCTGAAGGTGGTATTCCAGCCCGCGGGCTCGAACTTCAGACCCACTTCATACTGTTCGCTGAGGATCGGATCGAGCAGATCGCCGTTGGGCTGCGACGATTGCTGTACAGGCGTGAATGCAGTGGAATAGCTGACGTAGGGAGAGATACCGTTTTCGAACTGGTACATCACGCCCGTCTGCCAGCTGAACCGATGATCCCAACCGTCAAGATCCGTGGCCGCTACCGCTGCGCTGCCTGGGCGAGCCGCGCTGGCACGGTTGCGGTATTGGCTCTGTACCCAGTCCTGACGCCCGCCCAGCAGGAAAATCCAATTATCGTACTTGCTTTGCAATTGCCCATACGCACCGTACATGTGCTGATCGAGCTGGGAATTCTGCACGTATTGCGAGGCATTGGGTTGCACCGGCGAAAACACCGGCCGGAATACATTGTAAGTACCGCCCAGGCCTGCGTTCCAATCCTGATTGAACGAGGTACGGTCGTAACTGGCGCCCAGCAATACCGTATTATCCAGCGCCCCCGAAGTGAAGTGCCCTTCGAATTGGTTGTCCACCGAATAAGTGATCGACTTGTTGTCGCGATCATACGCAGTGCTGCTCAATATACTTCCGAAGCCAGCCTGATTCAGATTGTTCGGCCAGGTTTCATGGCGGTTCAAACGTGATTCCATGTAGCGCGAGTTCTGCCGGAACTGCCAGACTTCGTTGATCTGATGGCTGAACTCGTAACCCAGGGTCCAGGTTTCGCGCTCGAAGTCGTCCCAGCTTGGGTTGCCGTTGAACTGGTCCTTGCCGATCTTGCCATTGACGTTGTTGAGCAGCGTTCCTGCAGCCGGATAGCCCAGCAGCAGTTTGGTGCGGTCGCGCTGGTAGCTGGACAGCAGGGTCAGTGCCGTGTCCTGGTTGAAATTGAAAGTCATCGACGGCGCGATGTAGAGGCGGTCGTCCGGCACCGAGTCGACTTGCGTATCGGCATTGCGGCCCAGCATCACCATTCGTCCCAGGATACGGTTATCGTCCGTCAACGGGCCGGATACATCGATCCCAAGCTGGCGCCTGTTATTGCTGCCATAGGTGAATTTCGCTTCGCCTTGCGCAGTTTCGGTCGGCTTCTTGCTCACCAGATTGACCAATCCGCCGGGCGCATTCTCACCATAGAGAATCGAGCTGGGGCCTCGAAAGATTTCGGTACGTTCCAGGCCATAGGGCTCGGTCGTGGTGTCGTAGCGGTTGCCTTGCAGGCGTAGACCATCCTTCAGTAACCCGTAGCCATAGTCCGTGGCGTTGTAACCTCGGATGGAAAACAGATCACCGGCCAGGCCGTCACCGACAGCGAAAGGTGGAGCGAAGATACCCGGTACGTAACCAAGAATGTCGGTCAGGGTCTGCGAGCCCTGGTCTTGAATGCGTTGACGCGTTACCACCGAGACCGAACGCGGAGTCTCGGACAAAGGCGTGCTGGTTTTGGTACCCGCGGTGCTGTTGCGTACCTGATAGCCCACTGTCTGCTGGCTTTCCGGTGCTTGTTCGGTAATGACCAGGTCTTGCAATTGCAGCGCTGTGCCCTTGCTCACAGGCCTGGCCGGTGCTTCCTCGGCACAGACCATCGCCTGCCAACCAAATGTGGCAACAACCAAAGCCAAAGAATTCATGCCGAGATTCATCTTGTTATTGCAAGCCATCTACCTTCCCCTCCCCTGAAGATCCCGCGAAAGCTAGCCCATTTTGTAACGGTATATCTCGGGGCGGAAATTAACATAGAGTGATTTGCATTAACATTATTGTTATCGAATAAAAAGCGCCCCAAACAACTTGAGGGGTAGGGGTGCGCTTTTTTTCGCGCACCCACTTTCGCCCATCTCTAAGTTGCTACCATGACCGTCATTTCCCACCCGGAGGTCTACATGCGCGCAACCGTGCTGGTGCTGGTCGAAACCATCAACGACTACGTGTCGATTCTCGAAGATCAAGGCTACGAGCTGATCATGGCGCCCTCACCGGCAGCCCGCGCAGAGGCCATCGAGCAACACGCTGATCGCATCAATGCGGTGCTCACACGCGGGCCACTGGGTCTGACGGCAGATGAAATGGCAGCGCTGCCCAAACTGCGCATCATCTGTGTGCTCGGTGCGGGTTACGAGAACGTTGACCTGCCAGCCGCCAAGGCACACGGCCTGACCGTGACCAATGGGGCCGGAGTCAATGCATCGTCGGTGGCAGATCACACCCTGGCGCTGCTGCTGGCACTGATGCGCGACATCCCCGGCGCCGATGCGTCGGTGCGCCGAGGCGAATGGGCCAAGACCATGCGCCCGTCGGTGGCCGGCAAGCGTCTGGGCATTATCGGGCTGGGCGCTGTTGGCCTGGCAATCGCCAAGCGCGCCGCATTGGGTTTCGACATGAGCGTGCAGTACCACAATCGCAGCCCGCGCGATGATGTCGATTATGGCTATTGCGCAAACCCGACGGACCTGGCTGCGGTCAGTGACATCCTGATAATTGCCACGCCCGGCGGCGCGCAGACACGCGCCATCGTCAACGCCGGCGTACTGGCAGCACTCGGTCCACAGGGTTATCTGGTCAATATCGCCCGTGGCAGCGTCGTGTCGACGCCCGATCTATTGGACGCTCTGCAAAGGCAGGCCATCGCGGGTGCTGCGCTGGACGTCTTCGACGATGAGCCCAACGTACCTGATGCGTTGAAAACGCTGCGCAATGTGGTCCTGACGCCTCACGTGGCCGGCCTTTCTCCCGAAGCCACGCAAGACACGGTGAAGATGGTCGAACGCAACCTGACTGCGTTCTTCGCCGGCGAGCCTGTGTTGACGCCAGTCCAGCTCTGAAACGTGTGGGAGCGGAGCGGGCGGCGAGCCCGCTGCTCCCCAGCCTCATACAGTGATCAGATCACCCCACAGGCCATCCGCGCCGCACCACCGCCCAACGGCGCCGGTGAATCGGCGTGGTTGTCACCACCGGCGTGCACCATCAGTGCATGCCCTTCCACTTCGCTGAGCTTTTTCAAACGCGGGGCCAGCACGGGATACGTTGCGGTACCGTCGGCGTTCACGTAGATCGCCGGCAAGTCACCCAAGTGTCCCTTCGCATCGTAAGGTCCCAGGTGCTTGCCGGTCTTCTGTGGATCGAAGTGCCCGCCTGCCGCTTCCGCCGCCGACATCTTGCCGTCTTTCATCGCCGACGCGCAGCTGCCGTTGGCATGCACATGGAATCCATGCACGCCTGCGGGCAGCGACTTCAGCTGCGGAGTGAACTGCAGGCCATAGGCCGTTTCCTCGATCATCACCGTGCCGATCGGCTGGGGTGCGCCCTCGGCGCTCACCAGGTTGATCTGGACTTCCTTGGATGCCGCATTGGCGCTACCGATCGACATCGCTGCCATCAGTGCCAGCCAGCCATAAGACTTCATGGTGCCTCCCTCGCTTCGCGTTTGATTACCGAAAAGGCCACGACCCAAGCCGTCGCCCATCCGATTCAGAACCCGAATGCGGCTCACTCGTTCCTGGCCATCAATCCAGCGCGCGCAAACGATACTGTGGTGGCAACTGATCGAAGCCACTGATGGTCACATCCAGGCTCTTCCAGCGGCCGTCCTTGATGCCATAGATACAGCCATGCACCGACAGCTCCTGGCCACGGTGCCAGGCGTTCTGGACAATACTGGTGTGCCCCACGTTGGCCACCTGCTGAATCACGTTGAGTTCGCACAATCGGTCGACCTGCTCTTCTTCGGTAGGCAGGGTCGCCAGCGTTTTGCGGTGCTCGTAATACAGGTCGCGAATGGTCCGCAGCCAGCCATCGATCAGCCCCAGCTGACGATCCTGCATCGCCGCACGAACACCGCCGCAGCCATAGTGACCGGTGACCAGAATGTGTTTGACCTTGAGCACGTCGACTGCGTACTGAATCACCGACATGCAGTTCAGATCGGTGTGCAGCACCACGTTGGCAACGTTGCGGTGGACGAACAGATCGCCCGGCAACATGCCGACGATCTCGTTGGCCGGCACGCGCGCGTCCGAGCACCCGATCCAGAGGAATTCAGGTGTCTGCTGGCGTGCTAGTTTGGCGAAGAACTCCGGATCCTCTTCCTTGATCGCCTCGGCCCAGCGCGCGTTGTTGTCGATCAGTTCCTGTAGATCATGCATGTTCAAGCCTCAAGAATGATTTGGATTATGACTGGCCAGCGCCGCACAAGGTCACGGTCGGTCCCGACAAATCACGCTGAATCTTTCCACTCGTACGGGGGTCAACCCTATCTAGACACACATCAGAGGATTGCCGTAATGACTGATTCCCATCGCCCCTACGATGCCCCACAACCCGCTGCGATCGATGACATTGAAGACCGCATGGGCCAGGTTCGAGAGCTGGATTTCGATGACGCCGACGGTCCCACCGGCAGGATCGGCGACACCATTCCTGCCGATGAGCTGGAGCATCTGGTGCCTGACGAACGCGCCCGCGAAGCAGGACTGACCGGCGCTTCGATGGATGACCACAATCCGACCGACGACGACATGAGCCCCGAAACACTGATCCGTGAGGATGGCGCACGTTCGCCCGATGAGCCAGGCGACAGCGGACCCGCTGATCAGGAACTTAGCCTCGTCGATGAAGACGACATCGGTGGCGGCGATGGCCTGGATGAAGAAGAACTGGCGCTGATCGACCCACTCGATGGTAAACGCTGAGTCCAGCATGCCTACCGATCACTGCCCGAAGCAATTTCGGGCGGTGACTGCAGCTGCTACTCGAACAAGGTACAGGCCATCACCAGCGCGTCTTCGCGCCCCCCGGCCACTGGATAGTAGTCGCGCCGCTTGCCGATCTCATTGAAACCATAGCGTTCGTACAAGCGATACGCCGACTGGTTACTGGCTCGCAGTTCCAGAAAGCATTCACGCCCGCCCAGCTCGTAGGCACGCGTCATCAGCCGCTCGAGCAACTGCAAGCCCAGTCCACGGCCCTGGTTTTCAGGCTTCACGGTGATGTTCAGCAGATGGGCTTCGTCGATGATGACGTTGAGCACGCCATGCCCCACCTGTTGCTGCCCGTCGAACATCAACCAGATCTCGTAGGACTTCAGGCCGTCCAGAAAGATACCCCGCGTCCACGGATGGGAGTAGGCAGCGAATTCGATCTTCAGTACGGCATCCAGATCCGCCTCGGTCATTCGCCGAAAGCTTACGGTATCACTCATCACGGTTTTTCCAACGCGGTATCAAACGGCGCATGGCTTGCCACACGGCCGCCTTGCGCTCGGGTTCATCCATCAACAACTCAAGGCCCGGCAACGCCCAGGCGGCGCCAAGCCCCTCCACCTCCAACTCTCGGTTGTAGTCTTCGGCATTGGCCCGCCCGGCAAAACGAATCGCCGGCAGCCCGACCAGCCACAGGCAGGTGCACGGCGCCTGTTCTAGCTGAGCCATGACGAAGCCTTGAACGAAATCGCAGGCTGCATCCGGCCCCTGGTCCAATTGACCGCGCTGCAGCAGCGGCCAGCGGATCGGTTCGCCCAGAATCTGTGGCGCATCGGGCAAACCGGCAGCACGCAGCATGTCCTTGAGCAGGAGATAGGAAGGGTCGCGACTCTGGAACGCCTGCCCCGTGGCCAGTTCCACCAGCACCACGCAGGGCCCGGCGCGCAACACCTGAAGGGCGAAGCGCGGCGGAAGATTCGCTGGCTTGGCGACCGGCGCCTCCACGGCCACCTCGGCCACGGCTGCCACGGCCGGGCGTATGCTGCCCGGCCGTGGCACCTCGATCTTGAGCCGCTGCACCTTGGAAGGTTCGGGCCTGGCTGGCTCCACTGCTGATGGCACGATCGGCAGCGCTGCCGCCGCCCCTTGATCCACAGCCTGCACTGGCAGCGGCGACGCCTCGACATGCTCCAGCAGGCTGGCACACGATGGCGCTGCGAACGGCAGTTCGGTGCGGGGCAGCCAGTGCACTACCTGCATGGCGTCAAGGTAGGCGCGGCGACGGGACTCGTTGAGCAAAAGGTCAGCCATCTGTGGGTAAGTCGAGGCGGTGGATTCTACCGATGTTCGACACAATGTGCCGCCAAGTTTTGCGCACGCCGTCGCCCGCAGCGCAAATACCCGCCTCGTCATGCAGTACAATCGCGACCCTTTTACTGGCATGAGTCGACCAGCCGATGATCGAACCCAAGCGCGTGCTGCGCGCCCTCGCCGACCACTGGGCCCTCCTGGAGCCGCTGTGCGAGCACTTCGACCAAGGCACCCTGAGCCTCGTCGAACTGCGCCAGCAACTGGCTGCCCAGCGCCTGGAAAGCACTGCCCAAGAGATCACCAGCCTGCTCGACACGTGGATCCGGCTGGACATCCTCGTACCTGTCGCAAAAAGCCCCAACCGCTTCGAGCTCAATGCGCAGATCCACGACTTTCTTGCCTACCTGCGCCGCGAGCACCGGCTGGGTCTGTGCCTGGAGATCGAAGCCTACCTGCGCCACCTCGAACGCCTGGCCGGACACATCCAGGATGCATTCGACATCCGCGATGGCAACGACCTGGCGCGGCAACTGCGGCTGCTCGACATGCGCGTGCGTGATGTCCTGAAGAAACTGGCGAATGACGAACAGGCCCTGGTCGCCGTGGCCGAGCGGGCCAAGACCCGCGACCGCCAGGTAGCCCTGCGCCAACGCTACGCCGAGGTACTGGCGACCTGGGACGAATACGTCGAACCGATGATCCAGCTGGTCAACGCCGATGGCGCATTCGAACAAGGCGTGCGCAAGGTCGAAAACGTCCTGCTGCGCCTGCTCGGTGAACAGCAACGCCTCGGTCATCTGGTCGACGACGACATGCTGCTGCGTACCCACGCGCGCATTCTCGAAATGCAGACCTGCGCTCAACTGACCTTGCGCCACGCCCGCGAGCTGCTGTTGCCACTGCGCGAGGAAGCACGTCGGCACAACGCCGTGACCCGCGGCGCGGCCCTCGCGCTTTCGGCCATCCGCCGCAAGGGCCTGGACGCCGTGCCGCAAGCCGCCCTGCCGTTGTTCAGCCGCCCGCAAAGCACATTCCTGGGCAGCGCCAGCCAAGTCGAGGCCTACGTCTACGCCCTGGCCCGCTTCGAAGCCAAGCCGGCGCCCTTTCCCAAGGCGCACAAGAGCGACACGGAAGGCACCCAGCGCGCACCCCGTACCGTCAAGGAAATGCTCGAACGCTGCGAAAATGCCCTGCCGATGCCCGACCTGATGCTCTGGCTTCTCGACCAGGAACCCGATGGCGCCACCGACGACCTGCTGTACTGGTTCTCACGCCTCTCGCGTGACAAACGCTTTGCCCGACAGCGCCTCGAACGCCGCGACTACCACACCCGCGAGCATCAGCTCAGCCTGCGCTCCTTCGCCCTGCATTCCAGCGCCGAGCCCGCCATCGCGGCCGCCTCGGCACACTCCGCGAGCACTGATCATGCATCTTGACCTGAACGAACTGACCCATCTGGCGCCGATTTTCCGCGAACTGCTCAAAGGCTTCCACATCAGCCGCCGCGATCCCGAGTTGTACTCACAGTTGTCCAATCTCCAGGACCTCTACCGTGGCCTGTTCAAGGCCCTGGGCTACGAGCTGGTGTGCGACACCCGCGGCTTCTACTACTTCGTGCCCGAGCAGGCCGCCGCGCAAGTCAACAAAACTGCCCAGCGCCTTTCCCTGTTTACCTTCATCCTGGTCGAGCACCTGGCTGACCAAGGCCGTGATCCGATCGCTGTGCTGGATGGCGGAAGCCTTGGCCGCGATGAGCTGCCGGCGCTTCTGGACAAGTACCGCGACCTGTTCCTGCAGGCCGAAGTGCAGACCCAGGAAGAACTGGAAGAGAAGATTCTCCGACGCATGACCCAACTGGGCTTCACCGCCGAAGACAACGGCATCTACCGCTTCCTGGCGCCGATGCATCGGTTTCTCGACGTGTGCCTTTCCGTGCAGCAGGACCGCGACCTTGCCGCCAGCCTGCACAGCGCTTTGCCCCTGCCGGTGCCGATGCTTGTCGACGACGATAGCGACGACAGCACCGACGAACAGGCCTTGGCCCGTGCAATAGCCCAGGAACGAGAGGAGTTCGACACATGACTCAGGAACGCTACGGCATCCGCCGCTTCGCCCTGCTCAATACCGCAGGCTACAGCCTCGGACTGTTTCCGCTGGAGCAGCCGCTGTCGGTCTACGGTGCCAACAACCTGGGCAAGAGTGCCTCGATCAATGCGCTGCAGTTTCCGATTCTGGCGCGCATGTCCGACATGAGCTTCGGCAAGTACACGCTGGAACAATCGCGACGCTTCTATTTTGCGACCGATACCAGCTACATCCTTTGCGAAGTCGTCCTGGCTCACGGCCCCCACGTGATTGGCGTGGTCGGTCGCGGCCCCGGCGGGGGTTTCGGACATCAGTTCTTTGCCTACGCGGGTGAACTGGACCTTGCCCACTATCAACAGGACGGAACCTGCCTGCGTCAGAAGGAGCTGTTCGGCAACCTGGAACGCCAGGGACTGAAAGCCTATGAGCTCAAGCCCGAGGAACTGCGCCGCCTACTGGTGGGCGGTCACACCAGCGTACCGCTCGACCTGACCCTGATTCCGTTGCGTTCGACCAGCGAGCAGAGCCTCAAGACCTTTCGCGCGCTGTTCATCAACCTGCTGCACATGCGCGAAATCACCGCGGCGAAACTCAAGCAATTGTTCCTCGATGCGTTCGAGCACAGCCTGCGTTCAGGTAGCGTCGACTACATCGCCGCCTGTGAAGAAGCCTTCCGCGACGTGCGCCGCATGGAGCAGGACTACAACGCCCTGGTCACTGCCGGCCCGCTAGTCGAGGCACTGGCCAATGGCGTCGCCCAGCGTGACGTGCTGCGCGGCAAACTGCACCGCCTGTCACCCCTGCTCGACGGCCTGCTCGGTACCTGGCAGGACTACGCCGGGGCACGCAAGGAAGAGCTGGTCATCCAGTCCGAACACTACCGCAACGAACAGGATGTGCTACAGTTGAATCAGCGCGGCAGCACACAGGAGCTCATGCGCCTGGAGCGCGAAATCTCGACCATCCAACGCTGGCTCGGCGAACTCTCGGTCCTCAAGAACCGCTTCGCGCTGGTCACCGACGTGCGCATGCTGGAGCAGCAGTTGCTGGCTGCCAAGGATGCCCACGACGAGCTGGCCGGTGCCCTGGCCCACTCCCGGCAGTTCAGCGCACAAGACCTGCAGGAGCGCGTCGGCGATATCGAACGACGCCTCAAGTCCATCCGCCAGCAACTGGAACATGCCGACAACAACAGCTACGCCCGTCTGCGCGAGGAGTTCTCGCAACAGGATGTCGACCGGCTGATGCGCCTGTTCAACGGCGCCCTGTTCAGCCTGCCCGTGGGGCCACACGGTCTCGTTCTGCAGGACGGCAACGCATGGGTCGATGCAGTGCAGACCGTGCTCGACCGCTTCAAGGGCGATCGCTTCGAACTGCCAGGCATGTCCATCGACCTTTCAACCATCGAGCCGCCTGTGCTGCAGGCGTTGGTCGATCGTGCCGCACTGCGTGAGCAGAGTGCACGTCTGGAAAAGGAGTTGCAGCAGCTCAAGACCCAGCAAGGCGTGGCGGCCGACCTGTCAGCCAGCAAATCTCGATCCGAGACGCTGTATCAGCAGGTCCTGGATGCGCAGAAGGCCTTGGAAGACTACCGCCGTACCCAAACCCTGAGCGTCGAGGAACAGGACAAGCTCGAGCAGCTGGCCCAACTCGAGGCCGCTCAGGATGAACTGGCACGGGCAAGTGACGCTTTCACCGAAAGGGTCCGACAACTGTCGGCCAAACTGCAACTGGTGGGCCGGCAAATCGCCGATCTGGAAAGCAAGCAGCGCACCTTGGACGACGCCCTGCGCCGCCGCCACCTGCTACCCGCCGATCTGCCCTTCGGTACGCCCTTCATGGAGCAGGTCGACGACTCGATGGACAACCTGCTGCCCCTGCTCAATGACTATCAGGACAGCTGGCAAGGCCTGCAACGTGTCGATGGACAGATCGAAGCCCTGTACGCCCAGGTGCGCCTCAAGGGCGTGGCCAAGTTCGACAGCGAAGACAACGTCGAGCGACGCCTGCAGCTGCTGATCAACGCCTATGCCCATCGCACCGACGAGGCCCTGACCCTGGGCAAGGCGCGTCGTGCCGCGGTCACTGACATCGCCCGAACCCTGCGCAACATTCGCAGCGACTACGACAGCCTCGAACATCAACTGGCCCTGTTCAACCGCGAGATCAACAAGCGCCAGGTGTCCAACCTGCAAAGCTTCCGCATCGTGTTGGCACCCAACAAGGATGCCCTCAAGCACATCGACCAGATCATCCACAGCGCAGGCCAGTACGAAGAAGGCGAGACCCTGTCCGTGTTCGACCTCAACCAGAGTGTCGAGCAGGACAGCAAGAACGAGGAGGCGAAGGAGTATCTGGCCCGCATGGTCGCGGCCAACCACAACCAACTCGGCCTCAAGGACCTGTTCGAGCTGGCCTTCGAAATCACCAAGGTCAACGGTCAGCCGGTCATCCACACGGACATCGATGGCGCAGCGTCCAATGGCACCACCATGACCATCAAGGCGCTGACCAACATGTACCTGTTGCTGCACCTGATGGACCGCGACCAGGCCGGCCGGATTCGTCTGCCTTACTACTTGGATGAGGCCGCCGACATCGACGAGCGCAATCAGGCGGCCCTGCTCGAAACCAGCCAGCAGTTGGGTTTTACCCCGATTCTGGCCAGCGTAAAGCCGCAGGTATCCGCCCATGTCGCCATCGACCTTGAAGGCGGCAGCAGTAGTGACGGCATCTACATTGATGAAACCGACTGGAAATTCATCCGCCGCCACGACGAGTTGACCAAAGCGGTTGCGGCACTTGAAGCCGAGGTCAGTCAATAGACCAAAGGTTCAGACCAAGCCCCGCCGCTGCGGGGCTTTTTCATGGCCCGCTGTTGGCATTCGACGCTTCAGGGACGCGCGAAAAACAAAGGCCGGAAAAGACAAAACCCCTACCTGCTTGCGCAGATAGGGGTTTCGGAATTGAATCTTGACGATGACCTACTCTCACATGGGGAAA
>NZ_JACYVT010000011.1:0-121160 GCF_014842725.1 Pseudomonas sp. CFBP 13602
TGCATCGCCGATGGTAGTGTGGGGTTTCCCCATGTGAGAGTAGGTCATCGTCAAGATTCAATTCCGAAACCCCTATCTGCGTAAGCAGGTAGGGGTTTTGTCTTTTGCGCGGCTTTTTTTGTAAGACCCCTCCTACTTATCAATTCAACATTCAGCTGTCTCTTACAGGCGGGGCAGATCCGGCTGGCTCAACTCGCAAAGCCACATCTGATAAGGTTGAACCTTGATTCACGCTCACCTCAAGGACTTCGCCCATGTCGGCTGTGTCACCCCTTACCCCCGGTTTCATGGTCGTACACGGCAATCGTCTGGACGAACTGCGCAGCCTTGTCGTGAGCTGGATGCGCCTGTACCCACTGCGTCCTCTGGAAAATGAAATCATCCTGGTGCAGAGCAACGGTATCGCCCAGTGGCTCAAACTCGCGCTTGCTGCGGACGAAGGCCCGGATGACGAGGGCGGCGTAGGCATTTCTGCGGCGGTAGACGTGCAGTTGCCGGGTAGTTTCATGTGGCAGTTGTATCGAAGCGTACTGGGGCAGGACCAGATCCCGTCGTCCTCGCTGCTCGACAAGGCGCCGCTCACCTGGCGCTTGATGCGTCTTCTGCCGCAACTGATTGACCAGCCCCATTTCGAACCCCTGCAGCGCTTCCTGCTCGACGACAACGACCTGCGCAAGCGCTACCAGCTGTCCGAGCGTCTGGCGGACCTGTTCGACCAATACCAGGTCTACCGCGCGGATTGGCTGCAGGACTGGGCGGAAGGCAAGCATCAGCTGCGCAATGGCAGGGGGCTGAGCAAACCTCTGCCGGCAGGCAATTGCTGGCAGGCGGAGTTATGGCGGGCACTGCTGCAGGATGTAGGCTCCGAAGGCATGGCGCAAAGCCGTGCAGGGGTGCATCAACGTTTCATGGAAGCTGCGGCGGCGCTCGACAAGCCGCCGGCAGCGCTACCCTCGCGGGTCATCGTGTTCGGTATCTCTTCGTTGCCTGCACAGGGTCTGGAGGCACTGGCGGCGCTGGGTCGATTCAGCCAGGTGTTGTTGTGCGTGCACAATCCCTGCAGGCACCACTGGGCAGATATCGTGGCGGACAAAGACCTTCTGCGTCATCAATACAAACGTCAGGCTCGCAAGCAGGGCATGCCAGCGGTGCTGGACACCGACAGCCTTCATCAGCATGCACACCCATTGCTTGCTGCCTGGGGCAAGCAGGGCCGTGACTACATCAATCTGCTCGACAGCTATGATGATCCCGCCAGCTATCAGTCGGCGTTTCGGGATGGTCGCATCGACCTCTTCAGCGAAAGCGAGCCACAGCATCTACTGGGTCAGTTGCAGGACGACATTCTGGAGCTGCGCCCTCTGGGTGAAACGCAATCCACCTGGCCACCCGTGGATATCAAGACCGACAAGAGCATCCGCTTCCACGTCGCGCATGGTGCGCAGCGCGAAGTGGAAATCCTTCACGACCAGTTGTTGGCACGGTTCAGTGCCGATGCCGGACTGCGCCCCCGTGACGTGATAGTGATGGTGCCGGATATCGACAGCTATGCGCCGCACATTCGCGCAGTGTTTGGCCAACTGGACCGGGAAGACCGCCGATTCATTCCCTTTACGCTGACCGACCAGGGGCAGCGCGGGCGAGATCCTCTGCTCATAGCGGTCGAGCACCTGCTCAAGCTGCCGGACAGCCGCTTCCCCGTGAGCGAGATCCTCGACCTTCTGGACGTACCTGCCCTGCGGCGTCGGTTCGCGATTCAGGAGCGTGATCTGCCGACCTTGCGTCGCTGGATCGAAGGCGCAGGCATTCGCTGGGGCCTTCACGCGGCGCACCGCCAGCACCTGGGCTTGCCGATCGAGCTGGAACAGAACACGTGGCGCTTTGGGCTGCGGCGAATGTTGCTCGGCTATGCCGTCGGAACCGGTGTGGTCTGCAGTGATATCGAGCCCTACGACGAGATCGGCGGCCTGGACGCAGCGCTTATCGGCCCGCTGGCAGCGCTGCTGGATGCCCTGGAAGTAGCCTGTCAGCAACTTGATCACGCGGTCAGCCCGGCCGAGTGGGGTGTGCGTCTGCATCAGATGCTGCAGTTGTTCTTCACTGCCGACACCGAGCATGACGAGTACCTGCTCAACCAGCTCGAAGAGCTGCGTGAAGAGTGGCTGCAAACCTGCGAGGCCGTGGGGCTGGTCGAAGCATTGCCGCTGACGGTGGTGCGTGAAGCCTGGCTCGCGGGACTGGATCAGGGCCGCTTGAGCCAGCGTTTTCTGGCGGGCTCCGTCAACTTCTGCACCTTGATGCCGATGCGTGCAATTCCATTCAAGATCGTGTGCCTGTTGGGCATGAATGATGGCGATTACCCTCGGGCGCAACCACCGCTCGATTTCGACCTGATGGGCAGCGATTATCGCCCCGGTGACCGTTCGCGGCGCGAGGACGATCGCTATCTATTACTGGAAGCGCTGCTCTCGGCCCGCGAACAGCTGTATATCAGTTGGGTTGGGCGCAGTATCAGAGACAACAGCGAACGACCGCCCTCGGTACTGGTCGGGCAATTGCGAGATCATTTGGCCAGTGGCTGGAGGCTGTCGGGCGATGAGGCGCTGGACAACTCGGCCAGCGGGGAGAAGCTGTTGCAGGCACTCACGCTGGAGCATCCTCTCCAACCTTTCAGCGCTCGGTATTTTCATCAAGGCCACCCGGCTCTTTTCAGCTTTGCCAGGGAGTGGCAGCACTTGCATGCGCAAGTGGCGGCACCCCATGCGCAGTCGCCTCTGCAGGCTCATCGTCAGGATGAGCCGCTGAGCGTGGCTCAGTTGCAGGACTTTCTGCGCAATCCCGTCAGGCATTTCTTCAGCCAGCGGCTGAAAGTCTTCTTCGAGTCGGCGGAAAAGCCTGTGGCCGACATCGAGCCCTTCGTGCTCGATGCGCTGGAGCGTTACACGCTCAGTGACAGCCTGCTCGGTGCCGGCATGGCCAGTGCCGACGCCATTGCCGAGACGCTGGAAAGCCATGCGCGCAAGTTGCAGGGCAGCGGCCTGTTGCCCATGGCGGAATTCGGCACTCGGTTGCGCGAGGAGTTGATCGAGCCACTGCCCGATCTGCTCGAGCGCTACCGTCAGTTGCTCGTCATGTGGCCGTCGCGACTGGACAGTGCCCTGCCGATCACTTTCCAGGCCCAGAGCGTCGTACTGGAGGGATGGCTGGCGGGTGTCTACCAGCGTGAAGACGGCAGCTACCTCAGCGTTTCAACGATTGCCAACGCCATTGGCGGCGTGCGTTCGCGCAAATGGCATCGGCTGGTACGCCCTTGGGTCTTGCACCTGGCATCCTGCGCCGTTGGATTGCCGCTGACCACTGCGGTAGTTGCCAGTGACGATACCCTGCTGCTCGAGCCACTGCCCCTGGACCAGGCTCGGAACGCCCTGAGCGATCTGCTGCTGGCCTGGCAAGCGGGCATGACCCGGCCCCTGCCGGTAGCCGTGAAAACGGCCGTGGCCTGGCTTTCGCACAACGATGAGGAAAAGGCTTTGTTGGCAGCACGCAAAGCGTACGAGGGCGATGGTGTGACGAGTAATGGCGAGCGTCGGGAGGCGATGGCACTGATGCGCCAGTTCGCTGATTTCGATGCCTTGATGGACGGGGAAGAATTCGAAGGCTGGGCGCAAGCCTTGTACCAGCCCATGCTGGAGGCGCCCTGGAGATCGGTCGATGACAAGGAGGCTCGCTCATGACATCGCTCGAACGTCCACTGGCATTGGCTTTTCCACTGCGTGGCAGCCAATTGATTGAAGCCAGTGCCGGCACCGGCAAGACATTCACCATTTCCGCACTCTATCTGCGTTTGATACTTGGGCATGGTGGAGACATCAACGGCTTCGGACGCGAACTGCTGCCCCCGCAGATCCTGGTAGTGACCTTCACCGATGCCGCAACCAAGGAGCTGCGCGAGCGCATTCGGATCCGTCTGGCCGAAGCCGCGCGGTTTTTCCGAAACGAGATAACGGCACCGGATGCGCTCGTCGAGCAGTTGCGCGACGAATTCGAACTTGGCCAGTGGCCGGCCTGTGCCAGCCGACTGGATATCGCTGCCCAGTGGATGGACGAGGCTGCCGTTTCCACGATTCACAGTTGGTGCCAGCGCATGCTGCGCGAACACGCGTTCGACAGCGGCAGCCTGTTCACCCAGAGCCTGGAAACCGATCACAGCGAACTGCTGGGCGAGGTTGTGCGTGACTATTGGCGGCGGTTCTATTACCCGATGCATGGCGCTGCGCTGGATTGGGTACGCGCTCATCTTGGCGGGCCTGCGGCATTGCTTGGTCGGGTGCGGGGGCTGTTCGCGCATGTACAGCAAGATGCATCGGGCGATGAGCCCGGCCAGTTGATCGACCGCTGTCTGGCCGAGCGTGAGCGAGCCTTGGTCGAACTCAAGGAACCTTGGCCTCAGTGGGCCACTCAGTTGCGTGAAATCTGCCTGCAGGCGGTGGCGGCCAAGGCAGTCGATGGCCGCAAGATGCAGGCACGCTACTTCGAACCCTGGTTTGAAAAGATCACCGCCTGGGCTACGGATCCAAACCAACACGACCTGGATATCGGTACCGGTTTTACCCGCTTGACCCCCGACGGCATGGCCGAAGCCTGGAAAGGCGATGCGCCGGAGCACGCCGGCTTGCACGCGATGGTCGAGCTGCCTGCGGCACTGGCGGCTTTGCCGACGCCTGAGAGCGCGGTTCTGAGGCATGCAGCGCAGTGGATCGGCGCGCGCTTCGAGGAAGAAAAGCGCCGGCGTGCCGAGATGGGCTTCGACGACATGCTGGTGCGGCTGGACCGGGCCTTGCAGGGCGCTGGTGGTGAACAGTTGGCCGAGCTGGTTCGTGAACAGTTTCCCGTGGCCCTGATCGATGAGTTTCAGGATACCGATCCGGTTCAGTACCGCATCTTCGAACGCATCTACCACATCGAGCGAAACGAGCAGGAGACCGGCCTGTTCCTGATCGGTGACCCCAAGCAGGCGATCTACGCCTTTCGGGGTGCCGATATCCATACCTATCTGCAGGCGCGTCGGGCAACCGAGGGCAGGCTGCATACGTTGGGTACCAACTTCCGCTCTACCCAGGCCATGGTCGGCGCGGTCAACCATATGTTCATGCAGGCCGAGCAGCGTGCGCAGGGGCGAGGTGCATTCCTGTTCCGCCAAGGCGATGACAACCCTGTGCCATTTCTGGATGTGCGGGCCCAGGGGCGCAAGGAGTCCTTGATCGTGGACGGGCAGGCCGTACCGGCCTTGACGCTCTGGCATCTGCCCAGCGACCAGCCCGTTTCCGGCGTCGCGTACCGCAAGGCGCTGGCCAGTGCCTGCGCGGCGGAAATCGTGCGTCTGTTGAATGCGGGGCAGGCTGGGCATGCCGGTTTTCAGGTGGGGGAACGCAGGGTCAGCGGTATTCTGCCGGCCGATATCGCCATTCTTGTGCGTGATGGCAAAGAAGCCCAGGCCGTGCGTGCTGAGTTGACCAACCGTGGAGTCCGCAGTGTGTACCTGTCGGACAAGGACTCGGTATTTGCCGCTCAGGAAGCCCATGACTTGCTCGCCTGGCTGAAGGCGTGCGCCGAGCCTGACTCGGAGCGGCAACTGCGAGCCGCCTTGGCGAGCGTCACACTGAACCGCTCTTTGCACGAGTTGGAGCAATTGAACCTGAGCGAGCTGGAATGGGAAGCGCGGGTCATGCAGTTCCGTGGCTATCGAAACATCTGGCGCACCCAGGGCGTGCTGCCGATGCTGCGCCGCCTGCTGCATGATTTCGACCTGCCACTGGCGCTGATCGGCCGTGACGATGGCGAGCGTATCCTGACCAACCTGCTGCACCTGTGCGAACTCTTGCAGCAGGCGTCCAGCGAGCTGGACGGCGAGCAGGCGCTGATCCGTCATCTGAGCGAACAGCTGGCACTTTCCGGCAGCGCAGCGGAGGAGCATATCCTGCGTCTGGAAAGCGACGAGCAGTTGGTCAAGGTGGTGACTATCCACAAGTCCAAGGGGCTAGAGTACGCACTGGTCTTCCTGCCTTTCATCTGCAGTTGCAAACCGGTCGACGGCAAGCGATTGCCGTTGGTTTACCACGACGCGGCTCACCGCGTGCAATTGACGCTCAACCCTACATCCGAACAGGTGGCCTTGGCCGACGACGAACGTTTGGCCGAGGACCTGCGCTTGCTTTACGTGGCCCTGACCCGGGCTCAGCACGGCTGCTGGCTCGGCATCGCCGACCTCAAGCGCGGTGCGACCAAGGAGTCGGTGTTCCATCGTTCGGCCATCGGGTATCTGCTTGGCGGCGGGCAGCCGCTTGCCGATGCAGGCCAGCTTGCGAGTTGGCTGCAGGCGTCGAGTGCGGGGTGCGCAGACATCGTGAGTGTGCCAGTGCCAGAGGTGGACGATAGCCGTTACGTACCCTTGCGCAGCGACGCCGCGCTGCTCAAGGTGCGCCTGCCAAAGCGCAGTGCGCGGGAGAACTGGTGGATAGCGTCCTACAGCGCGTTGCGCATCAGCGACACCCTGGGCGCGGATGATGACCAGGCGCCCGACAGCGCTCTCGAGCAGAAACTGATGGACGATGAGCGCCTGGACGCGCAGGTGCCGCGCGAGGTGCCGGCCACCAGTGGCGACATTCACCGTTTTCCCCGTGGCCCCGGGCCGGGCACTTTTCTGCACGGCTTGCTGGAATGGGCAGGGCGCGAAGGTTTTGCCAGCGTTGCCGCGGCCCCGGAGCGACTGGCCGACAACGTCGCGCGGCGTTGCAGTCGGCGCGGCTGGAGCGGCTGGATCCCTACCCTGGACGATTGGTTGCGGCGCTTCATCGACGAGCCATTGCAGCTTGGGTCCGAACGAGCCCCGGTACGCATGGCCGATCTCGACCAATACCAGATCGAGATGGAGTTCTGGTTCGCCAGCCACAAGGTCGACGTAAGCCGTCTCGATACCCTGGTGCGCCAGTACACGCATCCCGGCGCGCTTCGAATGCCAGCCGAAGGCGCCATGCTCAACGGCATGTTCAAGGGCTTCATCGACTTGTGTTTCGAGCATCAGGGACAGTATTACGTTGCCGACTACAAATCCAATTGGCTGGGTCCGGATGATGCCGCCTATACCCACGCTGCGATGACCGAATGCATCCTGGCCAACCGCTACGACCTGCAATACGTGCTGTACCTGCTCGCCTTGCACCGCCAGTTGAAGGCGCGGCTGCCAGGGTACGACTACGACGAACACGTGGGCGGTGCGGCGTTCGTGTTTCTGCGCGGCATTGGGGCACCCAGCCAGGGCGTGTACTTCACCCGGCCACCCCGTGAGCTCATCGAGGAACTCGATGCGCTGTTCAAAGGCGGACGCCGTGATGTCCAGGCCGACCTGTTCGAGGAAAGTGCACCATGACCCGCTCGTTTGCCGACCTGCTGCCCACCCCTCTGGATGCACACAGCCTTGCTCAGCTGCAGCCCCGAACACGCACGGCCGACCTGTTGGCGTTGCTCGAGCGCTGGGTGGAGCGCGGTTGGCTGCGTGCGCTGGACAAAGCCTTCGTAGCGTTTCTTGCCGACCTCGACCCGCAGGGCAACCCTCTCGTATTGCTTGCTGCCGCCCTCGCCAGCCACCAGCTGGGGCATGGGCATGTCTGCCTGGATCTGGCGGCGACGCTGCAGGCACCGGATTTTGCCTTGTCCCTGCCACCCGAGGGCGACTTGCAAGGGGGCGCGGCCCTGCTGCCATCGCAGTTGCTTCAAGGCCTGGGTGCCGAAGCCTGGCTTGCCAGCCTGGCCAACAGCTCCTTGGTGGGGGGCGCCGATGACCCGACAGGCAGCTCGCCTCTGGTGCTTTCGAGCCAGCGCCTGTACCTGCGTCGTTACTGGGCGTACGAGCGGCGTATCGGTGATGCGCTGCGTCAGCGGCTGGCCACGCGCGAGCCGGTACCGGAGGACCTTGCGCAACGTCTGACGCAATTGTTCGGGGCCACCGACGGCGCTCGGATCGACTGGCAGAAACTGGCTTGCGCACTGGCCGTGCGGGGTGCTTTCAGTATCGTTACGGGCGGCCCGGGAACGGGCAAGACCACCACGGTGGTGCGCCTGCTGGCACTCCTGCAGGGGCCCGCGGTGGCGCAGGACAAACCGTTGCGTATCCGGCTGGCGGCACCGACCGGCAAGGCGGCGGCGCGGCTGACCGAATCGATCAGCTTGCAGGTGCAGAGCCTGCAGGTGGACACCGCAATCAAGGCGCGTATTCCGACCGAGGTGACCACGGTTCATCGCCTGCTGGGTAGCCGTCCGGGCACGCGGCATTTTCGTCATGATGCAGCCAACCCTTTGCCCTTGGACGTACTGGTGGTGGACGAAGCCTCGATGATCGACCTCGAGATGATGGCCAATCTGCTCGATGCGCTGCCGGCCCATGCCCGGCTGGTGCTGCTGGGCGACAAGGACCAGTTGGCCTCGGTCGAGGCGGGTGCGGTGCTGGGCGACCTGTGCAGCCAGGCCGAGTCCGGCTACTACAGCCCGGCGACGCGCGCCTGGTTGGAGCAGGTCAGCGGCGAGGACCTCGCACGCAGCGGGCTGCTCGAAGGCAACGAACGTGATCACGCCCTCGCGCAGCAGGTGGTCATGCTGCGGCACTCGCGCCGATTCGGCGAGGACAGCGGCATTGGCCAGCTGGCAGCCAGGGTCAATTTGCAGGACGCCGACGGCGCGCGTGCCTTGCTGCAGGAAGGCCAGTATCCCGATGTTCATTGGCTGCCGCTCAAGGGCGAGCACGATGTGGCGTTGCTGCGCCTGCTGCTGGACGGACACGGTCGCGACGCCGACGGACCACAAGGTTATCGACGTTATCTGGAGCAGATCGGTACCTCTCGGCCGCCGGCCGAAACACGTCTGGAAGATGAAGCTTGGGCCACCTGGGCCCGTGGGTTGCTGAACGCGTTCGATGAGTTCCAGTTGCTGTGCGCCGTGCGCAAGGGGCCTTGGGGTGTGGAAAGCCTGAACGCTCGCGCGACCCAGGCCTTGACCCAAGCGCGCCTCATTGAGGGTGGCCAACCCTGGTATGAGGGCAGGCCCGTATTGATGACACGCAACGACTATGGCCTGGGCTTGATGAACGGCGACATCGGCATTGCGCTGATGCTGCCCGAGGGTGGCGAGCGCGATCGAATGGTGCTGCGCGTGGCCTTTCCGCGCAACGACGGGCAGGGGGGCATCCGCTTCGTGCTGCCAAGTCGCTTGAATGACGTCGAGACGGTCTATGCGATGACGGTGCACAAATCCCAAGGGTCGGAGTTCGCGCACACGGCGCTGATCCTGCCTGATGCCTTGAATCCGGTATTGACCAAGGAGCTGATCTACACCGGTATCACGCGGGCCAAGCATTGGTTCACCTTGATCGAAACCCGCAGGGGTGTGTTCGAAGAGGCTGTGCGGCGCAGGGTCAAGAGACTCAGTGGGCTGATGCTCGAGTGGAAGTCGTGAGACGTGCGTGACGCGGCTTGCGCCGCTGCTACAGGGGCTCGGTGGTGCGCGAGTGTCCCATCAGCAGTGCAGCGTTGCGGTCGGTGACGTCGCGGATGTAATCCCACAGCAGGATGATCCGCTTGAGCTTGCGCAGGTCCTCCCGGCAGTACATCCAGAACTGCCGAGTGATATCGACTTCTTCGGGCAGGACTTCCACCAGGCGTTCGTCCTGCGCGGCGAGGAAGCACGGCAATATGACCAACCCATGCCCCTGGAGCGCTGCGGTGTACTGGGCAATCACGCTGGTGCTGCGCAGCCCGGCGTTGACG
This sequence comes from Pseudomonas sp. CFBP 13602, assembly GCF_014842725.1. Taxonomy (NCBI): domain Bacteria; kingdom Pseudomonadati; phylum Pseudomonadota; class Gammaproteobacteria; order Pseudomonadales; family Pseudomonadaceae; genus Pseudomonas; species Pseudomonas sp. CFBP 13602. The sequence continues at coordinate 9,816 of NZ_JACYVT010000011.1, forward strand.
TTGGGCAGCAGTTTGTTCAGGTACAGCAGCTCGGAGCTGAAGGCCAGGTCGTCGACGTAGCTGATGAACCGGTGCTCGCTGAGTTGGGCGCTGCTTTCGATGGGGGGATGACGATCTAGATAGGTCCGCGTGGCATACAGCTTGAGCCGATAGTCGCAGAGTTTGCAGCAGACGTAGGGCCCATGTTCGGGACGCTCCAAGGCGATGACGATATCGGCTTCGCGTTTGGACAGGCTGATGAAGTGCGGCAGCGGCAGGATATCGACCGAGATGGCCGGGTATGTGTCGACGAAGTGGCTGAGCTGCGGGGTGATGAAGAAGCTGCCGAAGCCTTCGGTGCAGCCCATGCGGATATGCCCTGACAGCGCCACGCCGGACCCGGAAACCTGCTCGCAGGCCATGTGCAGGGTGCTTTCAATCGACTCGGCCGAAGCGAGCAGGCGCTGCCCTTCGGCAGTGAGGACGAAGCCTGTGGTCCGCGACTTCTCGAACAGCAGGGTACCCAAGGCATTTTCCAGCGAGCCGATGCGCCGCGATACGGTGGTGTAGTCCACGCCCAGGCGCTTGGCCGCGATGCTGGCCTTGCGCGTACGAGCCACTTCGAGAAAGAACTTGAGATCGTCCCAGTTCAGGCTGCTAAGGTCTTTTTGCATGTTGGACCGGCTTTATTGTGAGTTCTTGTTAGATGTTTGCAGCATCTATACTCCATCGCAGAACCGTCTCGCCACAACAATAAATACGCGGAGGTCATCCATGAACGTGTCCGTTCAACCGAATGCCAGCAAGATCGACGATGTAAAACTGCTGATCGATGGGCAGTGGGTCGCCTCGACCACCCAGGAATGGCGCGACATCGTCAATCCGGCCACCCAGCAAGTGCTGGCGCGGGTGCCCTTCGCCACGACCGACGAGGTCGATGCTGCAGTAGCCGCCGCGCAGCGTGCATTCAAGACCTGGCGCCTGACGCCACTGGGTGCGCGCATGCGCATCATGCTCAAGCTGCAGGCATTGATCCGGGAACATTCCAAGCGCATTGCGCAGACCTTGAGTGCCGAGCAGGGCAAGACCATTGCCGATGCCGAGGGCGATATCTTCCGCGGCCTGGAAGTGGTCGAGCATGCCTGCTCCATCGGCAGCCTGCAGATGGGCGAGTTCGCCGAGAACGTCGCCGGTGGCGTCGATACCTACACGCTGCGTCAGCCCATCGGTGTGTGCGCGGGAATCACGCCGTTCAACTTCCCGGCGATGATTCCGCTGTGGATGTTCCCCATGGCGATCGTCTGCGGTAACACCTTCGTGCTCAAGCCTTCGGAGCAGGATCCGCTGTCCACGGTCCAGCTGGTGGAGCTGGCATTGGAAGCAGGCGTGCCGCCCGGTGTATTGAACGTGGTGCACGGTGGCAAGGACGTCGTCGATGCGCTGTGCACCCATGCCGACATCAAGGCGGTGTCGTTCGTCGGTTCGACCGCTGTCGGCACCCATGTGTATGACCTGGCCGGCCGGCATGGGAAGCGCGTGCAGTCGATGATGGGCGCGAAGAATCACGCCGTGATATTGCCGGACGCCAACCGCGAGCAAACGCTCAACGCCTTGGTCGGCGCCGCCTTCGGTGCAGCCGGGCAACGTTGCATGGCCACCTCGGTCGCCGTGCTGGTGGGCAAGTCGCGCGAGTGGATTCCCGATATGAAGGCGCTGGCGCAGAAGCTCAAGGTCAACGCTGGCAATGAACCGGGCACCGACGTCGGCCCGGTGATTTCCCGCCGTGCGCTCGAGCGTGTGACGGCCTTGATCGACAGTGGCGTCGAGGAAGGCGCGACGTTGGAACTCGACGGTCGCGGTGTGCAGGTGCCTGGCTACGAGCAGGGCAACTTCGTTGGCCCGACCTTGTTCAGCGGGGTCACCACGGACATGCAGATCTACACCCAGGAGATTTTCGGGCCGGTGCTGATCACCCTGGAGGTGGATACCCTCGACGAAGCCATCGCTTTGGTCAATGCCAACCCGTTCGGCAACGGCGTGGGTTTGTTCACCCAGAGCGGCGCTGCGGCGCGCAAGTTCCAGAGCGAGATCGACGTAGGCCAGGTAGGTATCAACATCCCGATTCCCGTGCCGGTGCCGTCGTTCAGCTTCACCGGGTCGCGCGGTTCCAAACTTGGCGACCTGGGGCCCTACGGCAAGCAGGTGGTGCAGTTCTACACGCAGACCAAGACGGTCACGGCGCGCTGGTTCGACGATGACAGCGTGAACGACGGCGTCAACACCACCATCAACTTGAAATAGGGCATTGCCATGAACATTGCTTTCATAGGCCTGGGCAACATGGGCGCGCCCATGGCGCGCAACCTGCTCAAGGCAGGCCACACGCTGCATGTGTTCGATCTGAACCAGGACGTACTGGCGGAATTGGCGCAGTTGGGCGGCCACGTCAGTGCTTCGCCCAAGAACGCCGCTGCCCAGGGCGAACTGGTGATCACCATGTTGCCGGCAGCGGCGCACGTGCGCAGCGTCTACCTGGGTGAGGAAGGCGTGCTTGCTGGCATTCGCGCGGGTACGCCAGCAGTGGATTGCAGCACCATCGATCCGCAGACTGCGCGCGATATCGCTGCCGCAGCCTCCAGGCAGGGCGTTGATCTGGCCGATGCGCCTGTGTCGGGCGGCACCGGTGGCGCTCAGGCGGGTACCTTGACCTTCATGGTCGGTGCGTCGGCGCAATTGTTCGGCCAGCTGCAGCCGGTGCTGGCGCAGATGGGCCGCAACATCGTCCACTGTGGCGAGGTCGGCACCGGACAGATCGCCAAGATCTGCAACAATCTGCTGCTGGGCATCTCCATGGTCGGCGTGTCGGAAGCCATGGCATTGGGCAATGCCCTGGGCATCGACACACAGGTACTGGCGGGCATCATCAACAGCTCGACCGGGCGCTGCTGGAGTTCGGACACCTACAACCCCTGGCCGGGGGTCATTGAAACAGCGCCCGCGGGCCGCGGGTACAGTGGGGGGTTCGGCGCCGAGCTGATGTTGAAGGACCTGGGGCTGGCTACCGAAGCGGCGAAGCAGGCACGCCAGCCGGTGATTCTGGGTGCCGTAGCCCAACAGCTGTATCAGGCAATGAGCTTGCGGGGAGAGGGGCAGCTGGATTTTTCTGCGATCGTGAAGGCGTATCAGCGTCCTGCCGAGTAACACGGTCGCATAGCAAACGGGGGAGGGTGCGCGGTGCAGCGGACGCGGCTTGCGCCGCTGCTACACGCGGATTTCCAAATGGGCGGAAGGGGACTAGACTCGGCTGATAGCTGAATCGATTCACCGCATGATCCATAACTCCAAGAAAGGGCCCCCCCATGAAACTGCTTCCCCTCACCTGTGCCATCTCCGCACTCACCCTCAGCGCCCACGCTCTGGCCTGGGACTTCGTGTTGCTGGACAGCGACAAGCCTGCGCAGAACCAGCGCATCACCAGCGAACAGTTGGGCGTCAAGGTCGACAAGCCGTTCTCCATCACGATGCGCACCCTGCACGGGGGTCGCCAGGAAGGTGTCAGCCTGATCGACATTGATAACGGCACCATGAAGCTGACGCTGGTGCCCACACGGGGCATGAACGTGCTCCACGCCCAGGTGGGCGACGCGCGCATGGGCTGGGATTCGCCCGTGAAAGAAGTGGTCAATCCGGCCTTCATCGAGCTCAACGGCCGGGGAGGCCTGGGCTGGCTGGAGGGCTTCAACGAACTGGTGACACGCTGCGGCTACGAATGGGTCGGCCATCCGGGCATGGACAACGGTGAGCTGCTGACCCTGCACGGTCGCGCCGCGAACATTCCGGCCAGCAAGGTCACGGTGCACATCGACGAGGCGCCGCCGTATGCGATTCATGTGCGTGGCGAGCTGCAGGAGCAGGCTTTCAAGAAGGTCGATTTCACCGCGCAGACCGAGCTGGTGACCGAGCCGGGGACGGCCCGTTTCGTGCTCAACGACACCTTGACCAACAACGGCGACTACCCCAAGGAATACCAGGCGCTGTACCACAGCAACTTCAGCACACCGTTCCTGGAAGAGGGCGCGCGGTTTGCGGCGGCGGTGAAGCAGGTGTCGCCTTTCAACGACAAGGCCAAGGCTGATCTGGGCGATTGGCAGACCTATCGCGCACCCACCAGGGACTATGACGAAACCGTGTACAACGTGGTGCCCTATGCCGATGCCAAGGGCGACACCCTGACCGTGCTGCACAACAAGGCCGGCAGCCTGGGCGTGGCGGTGGGTTTCAACGTCCAGCAGTTGCCGGTGTTTTCATTGTGGAAGAACACCGATACGCAAGGCCAGGGCTATGTGACCGGGCTGGAGCCGGGCACCAGTTTTTCCTATAACCGCCGTTACCAGCGGCCTTTGAATCTGGTCCCGACCATCGAGCCCAAACAGCAGAAGCACTTCAGCATCAGCTACAGCCTGCTGGCGGACAAACCGGCCGTGGACAAGGCGCTGAAAACCATCCAGACGATTCAGGGCGAGCGCCAGACCGAAGTGCGGCAGACGCCGCTGGTGGACCTGACCAAGGAGTAGCAACAGCGTTGGCGGCAACCGAGCAGCCTTGCTCCGCGACGGTGGGGCCAGGGCGCGTTGCTGCCGACAACTACGCAACAATGGCCACTCATTCGTGACTCTCAAGCAAGAGAGATTTGCGCACTGCCCGCTTACTCCTCGCGGGCAAGGCCTCTAGACTGCGCCCATCGATATTTCTCGCACAGTCAACGAGGCCACATTCATGAAAAAGATTCTTCTGCTCAACGGCGGCAAGCAGTTCGCCCACTCCGACGGTCGCTACAACCAGACCCTGCATGACGCCGCCGTGGCCTACCTGGACCGCGCCGGCTTCGACGTGAAGCAGACCTTCATCGACCGTGGCTACGACATTGCCGAAGAAGTGCAGAAATACCTTTGGGCCGACGTGGTCATCTACCAGATGCCGGGCTGGTGGATGGGGGCGCCATGGACCGTGAAAAAATACATCGACGAGGTGTTCACCGAAGGCCATGGCAGCTTGTATGCCAATGACGGCAGGACGCGTTCCGATGCCTCGCAGCGATATGGCAGCGGTGGCTTGCTCAAGGGCAAGCAGTACATGATTTCGGCCACCTGGAACGCGCCGCAGCAGGCGTTCGACGATCCGGCCGACTTCTTCGAGGGCAAAGGCGTGGACGCGGTGTATTTCCCGTTCCACAAGGCCAACGAATTTCTCGACATGACCGCTTTGCCGACCTTCCTCAGCGTCGACGTGATGAAGATGCCGAACATCGACAACGATGTCGCGCGGTATCAGGCACACCTGGCCAAGGTGCTGGGCTGACGGCACGCTCGCCAGGGGCGAGGATTGGTGTATGTTTCGCAGGTCCTGGTAGATCCGATGAGGCCTGGGTTGAAATCTCGATCCGATGAGCTGCAAGTCTTCGTCGCCGTCATTCAGAGCGGCTCCATTTCTGCCGCCGCCGAGCAGTTCGGTCAGACCCCTTCGGCGGTCAGCCGTACCTTGTCCAAGCTCGAGGCCAAGCTGGACACCACCTTGATCAACCGCACCACGCGGCGCATGGACCTGACCGAAGAGGGGCGGTTTTTCTTCGAGCAGGCCAAGGAGATCCTGGCGCGCATGGATGAGTTGGAAGAGCGCTTGTCGCTGCGTCACCAGACGCCGGCCGGGCGCTTGCGCATCAATGCCGCGTCACCGTTCATGCTGCACGCGATCGTGCCGTACGTGGCGGAGTTTCGTCAGCGCTACCCGGACATTCTGCTGGAGCTCAACAGCAATGATCTGATCATTGATCTGATCGAGCACAGCACCGATGTCGCCATCCGTATCGGGGTATTGGCCGACTCTACCCTGCACGCCCGGTCGCTGGGTTGCAGCCCGCTGAACATCCTCGCCAGCCCCGCCTACCTCGAGCGCCACGGCGTGCCGGAAACGGTCGAGGCCTTGAGTCAGCACGTGCTGCTGGGCTTCACCCAGACCGAAACGCTCAACCACTGGCCGTTGCGCCATGCCGAGGGCGATCGACTGCAGATCCAGCCACGCATGGCGGCGTCCAGTGGCGAAACGTTACGGCAGCTGGCGCTGGAAGGGCAGGGGATCGTCTGTCTCTCGCACTTCATGACCCACGAAGACATTCGCCAGGGGCGCTTGCAGGTGGTGCTGGCCGATGCCAACAGCGGTTACCGCCAGCCGATCAATGCGGTGTACTACCGCAACTCACAGCTGGCGTTGCGGATTCAGTGCTTTCTGGACTTCATTCAGGACAAGTTGGCGGCCTACGCCTGCTGAAGCGGCGGCGGGTGGATTGCGCCGCTTTCGATACGCCGCTTACCATGACGCCTGATCGCCATTCCCGGGACTCATCATGAAGCGCATCGCATTGCTCGCCGCCCTCGTCACTCTGGCCAGTTGTTCCAGCAAGGGGCCTGACGACGGCAGCCTTGGCAACGAACAGGCGCAGGACATGTTCAAGGAGGCGATGTCGCAGCCGCCCGTGCCGCAGAGTGTGCTGCGCAACGGTGATCGCCTGAGCTTCATGTTGCTGCAGCCCAAGACCGACACGTCGCCGTTCGGCTTTTTGCTGCAAGTCGAGGCGGCGTGTTCCAGCCCCAGCGCCAGCCTCATCTATCTGGACGGGGTGAAACGCATCTATTTCGCCAGCCCCGATGGCAAGTATGCGCCGGCCCGTCCGATCCCGGCTGCGCAGGTAGCGGCGTTGAATGCCAATCCCGCTTTCCAGCGCGCCTGCGCCGCCACTCCCCAGCCCGATTGGCGGGTGCTGTTGGGCAAGGGCGATGAGCAATGGGTGCTGATCGACCGTAACAGTTTGGCTACCGTCGAGGGGCAGTTGCAGTTCTGGGCGGCCTACGACTCGCCGACCATCGGCCACGATCAGCCACACAACGCGCCCTATGCACAGAAACGCGAGCGCTATGCCCTGGACTGCACCAAGCAGACGTTCAGCCTGCTGGCCGGGTATGACCTGGATGAGCACAACACGGTGACCGATGGTGGGGTGTTCTTCGAGCCCAAGACTTACAACGTGAAGGACAGCGATCCGGATTATCGACGGGTGTTCGACGCTGCCTGCGGCAAGCCCGAAGGCCTGGCCGGATTGCCGGCGTTCAAGCCGCGGAGCAAGGCTCCGTTGGTGCTGGCCACCCCGCGTGTGCAGGCGCCGGCGCTGTCGGCGGTCAAGCAGTTGAACCTGCCGAAACCGGCAAAGGTGCTGAAACGGGTAGTGGAAACCGGTACGGCCCATCTCAAAGGGCAGAGCGCACCGTTCACCGAGGAAAAATCGTTCAGCCAGGACAAGGCGTCGGGTCTGCTCTCGGTGCGCACCAAAGGCAGCAATTTCGAGGGGCAGGCGGTGAGCTTTCGCGGCTTGGTAGCGTTGGCCCAGCAAACCGTCTACAGCGGCGAAGCGCCGATGGTGGACAACGTCGGTTTGAATGCCATTGCGTTCAGCGGGGACTGGAAGAACATGCCGGTGGGTGCGCAGCTGGGCTATGTGACCGATGGCAAGATGAGCAACAGCGTGGTCGGCGAGTACGGCAAGCCGCGTCAGGCGTTCGACTGCCGTGTCGAGCAGCAGTTGCCCGCGACCCAGGTCAATGGCCGCTTGAGCGGTCAGGCGAAGAAGCTGCGCTGTTCGCACTTGGAAGACAACCTCAAGCGGGTGGAGACGCTGTATTACCTGGAGGATTACGGGTACTTTTTCCGCGCGGGTGTGGACCCGAACGCGTTCTTTCATGAAGAGCGGGTGTTGAAGGAAGTGGAGTGAGCGGGTTGGGTCGTGTTGCGGCCGGACGCGGCTTGCGCCGCTGCTACAGGGGATCGGTTTCCGTAGCAGCGGCGTGAGCCGCGTCAGTATTTGGGTGTGCGTGCTCAGACGCGGAAATGGCTGACCATCATCTGCAACTGGTTGCCCAGGCGTGCCAACTCGACGCTTGAGGCGGCCGTTTCTTCACTGGCGGCGGCCGTCTGCTCCGATACATCGCGCACGTTGATGATGCTGCGGCTGATTTCCTCGGCAACCGAGCTTTGCTGTTCGGCCGCAGCTGCAATCTGCTGGTTCATCGCCTGGATGCTGGACACCGTGCGGGTAATGTTCGCAAGCGAAGTGCCGGCGCGGCGTGTCAGCTCGACACTGCTGTCAGTCAGGCCACGGCTGCTCAACATCACGCTGGCCACCTGTTGCGTGCCCATCTGCAGACCGGCCACCAGGCCTTCGATTTCCTCGGTGGATTTCTGCGTGCGCTGGGCCAGCCCGCGAACCTCATCGGCCACCACGGCAAAGCCGCGTCCGGCCTCGCCTGCGCGGGCCGCCTCGATGGCTGCGTTGAGGGCCAGCAGGTTGGTCTGCTCGGCGACTGCCTTGATTACGTCCATGACGCTGCCGATCTTGTCGCTTTCCTTCTGCAGGGCGTTCATCGCTTCGGTGGAGCGACGGACTTCGTCGGCCAGTTTCTCGATCTGCGCGATGGCTTCGCCCACCACCTTGTCGCCTTCACGCGCTTCATCGTCAGCGGTGGTGGCGGCCACCGAGGCCTGTTCGGCGTTGCGCGCCACTTCCTGAACGGTCGCGGTCATCTCGTGCATGGCGGTGGCGACCTGATCGGTCTCGACCTTTTGGTTGTTGACCCCGGCACTGGTCTGTTCGGTGACGGCGGATAATTCTTCGGCAGCGCTGGCGATCTGGGTGACGCTGTCGCGGATGCCGCCGATCAGCTCGCGCAGGGTTGCGCCCATGCGCTGGATGCCTTGTTGCAGCACGCCCAGCTCGTCCTTGCGGGTGACTTGCAGGTTTTGACTCAGATCGCCGCCGGCAATGCGTTCGACGACTTCGAGTGTCTGCTGCAGCGGGCGGGTGATCTGGCGGGTAATGATCCACGCGGCAAGGATCCCGAAGATCAGGGCCAGCAGCGCGGCGCCGATTTGATAGCTGCGCGCTTCGGCGCTTTCGGCATCGCGTCGCTGGATCTGGATCTTGTACAGCTCGTCGCTCAGGCGAACGATTTCGGCGCCTTCCACGGTCATCTCGGCACGCGCCGTAGCGATGTTGGCGATTGCCGCCTTGAAGCCGGCGACTGCAGTGCGGTAGTTGCCCAGCGCGGCGTTGAGTTGCTGGAAGCGAGACTGCTCGGTGGGCAGGCGGGCGGACAGCTGCTGCAGTTCGGCCACGGCGCGGTCCATCTGGGCGAAGGCGGCCTGTTCGGATTTTTCATTGACGTTGCTGGTATAGGCGAGCACGTCGTAGCGCGTCTGCTGGATCAGTTCACGGACGCGGGTGATGGCCTGGAATTCGTCGAAGCGCAGGTCGCCGTCGGGCACTGCAAGCACTGCCTGATTGATCTGGTTGACCAGCTCGGTGGCAGCCGTCGCCGTGGCGGTCATGTTCTGCCGCGCGACATTGCTGGCCTTGTAGCCGTCGCGCATCTGGTTCAACGACTTCTGATACGCGTCGATCTGCTCGGACTGGGCCTTGAGGCGCTGCAGGTTCTCGGGGCTCTTGAAGCCGTCGATCAAGTTCTTCTGCTGGGTCTCGAAAGCGTCCAGTTGGGTCTGTACGGTTTGCGCAGATGCATCATCGCCGTTGGCGAGCATGTACTGCAGGCGCACGATGCGCAGCTTGGTCAGGCTGTTGTTCAGTTCGGAAATGTCGCTCATCCAGTTGCTGCGCTGGATCAGGCTGCTCAAGCTGGTCCAGCCGGTCAGCGCCAGCAGCGCGGTCAATACCAGCACCAGGCCAAAGCCCAGCGCAAGTTTTCGGGTAACGCTGATATTGCCGAACCAGCCGTTCATAAATGTGCTCCTGACAGTAAAGGATCAGACCGGACGACCGTCGTTGTGGTTATGGGTGGTCGCCATGAAAAGGTCTTCTTGATCCCCCCATATCGGCACCTCGTCGCAGAGCTGAAACAAAAAGTCGGATCACCGAGGCAAAAAAAAACGGCGCGATCGAGATCGCGCCGTCTGGTTGTTGCGGCCGTTGCATCAAGCGATCGGCTGCGAACTCCACTCACCGTTCACCAGGCGTTGCAGGCCCAGCGGGTTGGCATTGCGCAGCGCTTCGGGCAGCAGCGCGTCCGGGTAGTTCTGGTAGCAGACCGGACGCAGGAAGCGGTCGATCGCCAGGGTGCCGACAGAGGTACCGCGCGCATCCGAGGTGGCTGGGTAAGGGCCGCCGTGGACCATGGCGTCGGACACTTCCACACCGGTCGGGTAGCCGTTGACCAGAATGCGGCCGACTTTCTGTTCCAGCACCGGCACCAGCCATTGGTACTTGACCAGGTCGGTGGCCGGTTCGCCGATCAGGGTGGCGGTCAGCTGTCCGCGCAGCGATTGCAGCGCGGTTTTGAGCTCGGCATCGTCGGCGACTTCGATCACCACGGTGGCCGGGCCGAAGACTTCTTCCTGTAGCAGTTCGTCGCCATTGAGCAGCAGGCTCACATCAGCCTTGAACAGTTGCGCCTGAGCCTGTTGGCCTTCCTGCGGGTTACCGGCCAGGTGCGTGATGCCTTCATGGGCCAGCAGGTGTTCGACACCTTTGCTGTAGCTGCGCAGACCACCGGCATTGAGCATGGTTTGCGGCGCCTGGGCAGCCATCTGCGTTTGCAGCTGCTCGAGGAAAGCGCTGAAGGCCGGCGAGCGAACGCCGATCACCAAGCCCGGGTTGGTGCAGAACTGACCACCGCCCATCACCACGGACGCCGCCAGTTCCTTGGCCACGGTTTCGCCGCGGGTGGCCAAGGCGTCCGGCAGCAGGACGACCGGGTTGATACTGGACATTTCAGCGAACACCGGGATCGGCTGGGCACGCTCGGCGGCCATTTTGCACAGCGCATTGCCGCCGTTCAGCGAGCCGGTGAAGCCGACTGCTTGAATGGCCGGATGCTTGACCAGCGGCTCGCCGACGCCGGCACCGAAGATCATGTTGAACACGCCCTTGGGCATGCCGGTCTTTTCTGCCGCGCGGATGATGGCGGTGCCGACCAGATCGGCTGTCGCCATGTGCCCGCTGTGGGCCTTGAATACAACCGGGCAACCCGAGGCCAGCGCGGCGGCGGTGTCGCCACCGGCCGTGGAGAACGCCAGAGGGAAGTTGCTGGCGCCGAACACGGCAACCGGGCCGACGCCGATGCGGTACTGGCGCAGGTCGACGCGCGGCAGCGGCTTGCGGTCGGGCAGGGCGAGGTCGATCCGGGCACCGAGGAAGTCGCCACGGCGCAGCACTTTGGCAAACAGGCGCATCTGGCCGCTGGTGCGACCGCGTTCGCCTTGGATGCGGCCGGCAGGCAGGGCGGTTTCCTGGCAGACGACTGCCACGAAATCATCACCCAGCGCATCGAGTTCGTCAGCGATGGCATCGAGGAATTCAGCGCGGCGAGCGGGGCTCAGCTGGCGATATTCCAGGAAAGCGTCGTCGGCGGCCTGGCAGGCGGCGTCGACTTCGGCATCGGTGGCTTGGTAGAAGCTATAAGGAAGCGCCTCGCCAGTGGTGGCGTCGACACTCTTGAGTTTGGGCTCGCCACTGGCGCTGCGGTTGCCGCCGATGAAGTTGTGACCGAGGATGTTAGGCATTGTTGTCTCCGTGTCCTGTGGGCGGGTTGTTAACAGACATCATACAACTTGAGCATATACCGGGCAAGTTGCCCCCCGAACCCCCTACTGTAGCCGCCTCGGCCGCAGATGTGGTGAATCAGGCAGACCGCGGTGAGCCCGGACGCGGCTTGCGCCGCTGCTACAGAGGCCTGTCGTGGTCGATTCGCAACCCTTGTAGCAGCGGCGCAAGCCGCGTCGGCGGTCGATGCGGTGAATCAGGCAGACCGCGCTAAGCCACATCGGCATTCGCGCCGAAAGAAAGCAAATAGCCAGCACGCAAGGTAGCGGCGAACAGGGCCTTGGAGGTAAGGTGAGCAATGGTGCATCAATGGCGATCATGCGCGTCGCCCCATGAAGAGAACGAGAGGCCATGCCGCCCATTCCCCTGCTGATCTGCGATGACTCGAACATGGCCCGCAAGCAGCTGCTGCGCGCCCTGCCAGCGGATTGGGACACCACCATCACCCAAGCGGTGAACGGCCGCCAGGCGCTCGAGGCTATCCGTGAGGGTAAAGGCGATGTCATGTTGCTCGACCTGACCATGCCCGACATGGACGGCTACCAGGTCTTGGCAGCACTGCGTGAGCACGGTTTGCGCTGCAAGGTCATCGTCGTCTCCGGCGACGTGCAGGATCAGGCGCTGCGCCGGGTACGCGAACTCGGTGCGCTGGCCTTCATCAAGAAGCCGGCCGAGCCCGACGAGTTGCGCCGAGTCCTGCTCCAGGCCGGCCTGCTGGAAAAGACTACCGGCGGCCCCTTGCGCGGCGGCAGCGACAGCACCATCCACATCGGCTTCATCGACGCTCTGCGCGAGGCCATCAACGTTGCCATGGGCCAGGCTGCTGCCATGCTGGCCAAGGTGCTCGGCGTGTTCATCCACTTGCCCGTACCCAACGTCAACCTGCTCGAAGCCAGCGAGTTGCACATGGTCCTGGCCGACGTGCAGAGTACACAGCCGATCACGGCAATCTGCCAAGGCTTCATCGGCGGCGGCATCGCCGGTGAAGCGATGCTGATCTTCCACGACTGCGACATCGCCGACCTGGCTCGACTGATGAACCGCAGTGCGCTGGACTACTCCGACCAGGAAATGCTTCTGGACCTCTCGTCGGTCATCATCGGCGCCTGCCTCAGCGGCCTGGCCCAGCAGTTGGACGTGATGTTCTCACAGAGCCATCCGCACCTTCTCGGCGACCACGGCGCGATCGACGACCTGATCGAAGTCGGCAGGCACCGCTGGAAAAAGACCCTGACTGTCGAAATCAGCTACGCGCTGGAAGGCCACTGCATTCATTTCGACTTGCTGTTGCTGTTCACCGAAGACTCGGTGCAGTTGCTGCGCGACAAGCTCGACTACCTGATGAACTGAGCCATGAACAGACCTATCGAACTGGACGAATTTCACTGGCTGCTGGCGATCACGCAGAGCATCGACGTTGGCGTGGTGGTGCTCGACAGCGACTACCAGGTGCAGGTCTGGAACACCTTCATGGAAAACCGCTCCGGCGTGCAACCCAGGGACGCCATCGGCCAGGCCTTCTTCAGCCTGTTCCCGGAGATCGACCGCGAGTGGTTCCGCAAGAAGGTCAGCAGCGTGGTCACCCTCGGCACGCCGGCCTTCACCATCTGGGAACAACGCCCGTACCTGGTGCGCTTCAAGAACTATCAGCCGATCACCGGGCACGAAGCGTTCATGTACCAGAACACCACCATCCTGCCGTTGCGCTCCACCAACAGCGAGATCAAGCACATCTGCGTGGTCATCTACGATGTGACCGACGTGGCCACCAACCGCCGTCAGTTGCAGGCGTCGAACCTGCAACTGCAGAAGCTTTCCAGCACCGATCGCCTGACCGGGTTGTACAACCGTGGTCACTGGGAGGAAGCACTCAAGGTCGAGTACGCACGACACGGGCGCTATGGCCACGCGACCTCGTTGATCATGTTCGACATCGACCACTTCAAACGGGTCAACGACACCTATGGCCACCAGGTGGGCGACCAGGTCATCCAGCGCGTGGCGCAGGTGCTGCGCGCGATGGTCCGTGATTCGGACATCGCCGGACGCTACGGCGGCGAAGAGTTCGCCGTGCTGCTGCCGGACACCGACAAGGCGGGCGGTGCCATATTGGCCGATCGCCTGCGGCTGGCTATCGAAGCCGAAGTGGTCGAGCACGAAAGCGGCCCGGTGCGGTTCACCATCAGCCTGGGCGTCGCCGATCTGGGCTACCCCAGCAACGAGCACCAGCAACTGATCGAATGGGCCGACCAGGCGCTGTATGCCTCCAAGCGCGCCGGCCGCAACCGGGTGACGGTCTACGAGCGGCCCTGACGGTGCCGATCAATCTTTCGAGGCATGCGCCCAGCGATAATCCAGGCGTGGCGCGCGCACCTTGATCCGGCGCTTGGCCTTGCTGAACAAGGGCTCGTGCACCGGCTCCGGATCCTTCAGGAACACCGTCAGCACCGCACTCAACGCGTACAGGCCGGTAAACGCCCATACCACCCCTTCCAGGCCGAAGCTTTCGTTGAAGATCGCCACCACCGCAGGCCCCACCCAGGTGGAAGCACCCGCGCCCAGGCTCAGCACCGACAGCGCCGCTGCCTTGTTGTGCGGCGCCAGTGCCGGAGCCAGTGCCGACAGCGGCACGAAGCACGCCAGTGTCAGGCCATAGAGCGCGCCGAACACCGAGGCCAGCAGGAAGTTATCCGGGAAGGCTTGCGGCATGAAGAAGAACAGCGGCGTGGTGATCGTGCTGCCCACCGCGCCCAGCCAGAGGATGGTATTGCGGTAGCCGATGCGCGTGCTGATGACGCTGGAACCCATGTTGCCGATGATGTTGAACACGAAGACGATGGTCAGCAGCTGCAGCCATTGCTCCAGGGTGAAACCCACCGTGTCCATGAAGAACCCCGGCAGCACCACGAGAAAGCCGAACATCGACGAGGTATTGATGATGCGCACCACACCGGCGAGCGTGACCTTGGGGTGCGACCACATGATGGTGACATTCTTGGCCATCGACACCAGCGGCTTTTCACCTTCGGGTGCCAGGCGCCGCATGCCGTGGGCCTCACGCATGCCGACCAGACCGATCACGCCGCCAACCACCACCAGCGCGAACGACAGCCAGAACGTCTGCAGCGCACCGATCAGTGGAATGCTCACGCTCGCCACCAATGAACCCAAGGTCGGCAGACCGGCTGCATAGGCCACCCAGAACCAGCCCACGGCCAGGCCCATCTTGCGCGACGGCGTTGCCGCGGCGATCCACACCAGAAATCCGTAGGCGAACAGCGGATAGCCAAAGCCGCGCAGGCCATAGGTCAGCAAGATCATCTGGTAGCTCAGGGTTTCCAGGCCGTAGATCAGGAACAGCACTTCGAACACGCTCCAGATCAACAGCCCGAGCATCATCACCCGTTTCGGGCCCCAGATATTGGACAGGGCACCGGCCAGCCATGACGAGATACCCACGGTGACGCCATACAGCGTGAACACCATGGCGATTTCACCGTCGGGCATGCCGCGGTCGCTGAGAAAAGGGGAGAGGTAGCCGAGTTCGACACCGTCGCCGATCATGAAAATCAGCAGGCCGACGAAGCCCCAGAACAGGGGATAGGGAATGCCGATCTTGTCGCACAGGCGAGAGAGGCGGGTGTTCGGAGTGGATTGATTGCTCAATGGTCCGTTCCTTGTGTGCAGCACGGCGCTTGGGCGCGCCGAATGAATGGCCTCGATGAGGTTGAAAGGCAGGCTCGGTCAGGAGCAGGAGAACGCCACGAAGGGATGGCACAAACGGCGGGGGCGGGCACATGAGGATCGCCGATGTACGGCGTGCATGGGCCCTTTGATCTGCTTTATTCGCGATTTTCGCGCCGTTTGCCTGTTTGTTATCGCATCTGAAACGATTCAGCGCAACCGCTTGGACTGGCTTTGCCTGCGACAACGTGCCCGGTGGTAATGGCCGCAGGCCACGTCTCATGGCGGCTAAGGTGTTGCAAATAATGACTGAAAAAAAATCGCAGAATCAGCCCGGGTCATGCCTTCGTCTCAGCATGTGAGAGCATGGCCGCATCCCTGCCAGAAGGGTTGCCGTTGGCCGTGTCGGAGCGTAAACCTTGGGTATCGACATTGGCAGGAAGTCCCATGTACCCGCTCATTTCCCACGTCGACAGCGACACCTCACTGCCCGACAGCGCCGATGTGGTGATCATCGGTGGCGGCATCGTCGGTGTGTGCACCGCGTTCTTCCTGGCCGAACGGGGCGTGTCGGTGGTGCTGGTGGAAAAGAGTGGCATCGCCCATGAGCAGTCGTCGCGCAACTGGGGCTGGGTGCGCACCATGGGTCGCGATGTGGCCGAGGTGCCGTTGGCTATCGCCAGTCTCAAGCTGTGGGACGGTTGGGCGGGGAAGTTGCAGCACGACACCGGCTTCACCCGCTCCGGCATTCTCTACGCCTGCGAGTCCGCCGCGGAGCTGGCGGCCAAGGTCGCCTGGCTGGATCAGGCGAAACCGCTGGGCATCGAGGCGCGGCTGCTCGACACCGCGCAGATTCAAGCCCGCCTCCAGGCCAAGGTGCCGTCCTCCTGGACCGGCGCGCTGTTCACCGAGAGCGACGGCCGCGCCGAGCCGGACATCGCCACTGCGGCCATCGCCGAGGGCGCCCGGGCACGCGGCGCGAAGCTGTTCGTGCGCTGCGCCGCGCGCAGTGTCGAAACCTCGGGCGGCAAGATCAGCTCCGTGGTTACCGAGCTGGGCGAAATCAGATGCAACAGCGTGGTGCTCGCGGCCGGTGCCTGGTCAAGCCTGTTCTGCGGCAACTTGGGTATCCGCCTGCCGCAGCTGCGGGTGCTGGGGTCGGTGATGCGCACCGCACCGTTGCCAGGCGGCCCGGAGTGCGCGGTGGCGACCGAGAAGGTCTCGTTCAGAAAGCGCGCCGATGGCGGCTATACCGTGGCTCTGCGCAACGCCAACGTCGCGGCGCTGGTACCGGACAGCTTTCGCTACCTGCCCGATTTTCTGCCCATGGTCAGGGCTCACCACCATGAATACCGCCTGCGCGTGACCCGCCAGAGCTGGCAGGAGCTCAACACGCCCCGGCGTTGGAGCAATGCCCAGGCTTCACCGTTCGAGACACAGCGTCTGTATGACCCCAAGCCGGTGGATGCCTACCTCGACCAGGCTTTGAGCATGCTTGCCGAGCAGTTTCCGATCTTCGCCCAGGCCCGGATCGAGCAGCGCTGGGCCGGCTTGATCGATGTCACGCCCGATATCGTGCCGGTGATGGACCAGGTGCAGAGCCTGCCCGGTTTCTACCTGGCCACAGGCTTCTCCGGGCACGGTTTCGGTATCGGGCCGGGCGCCGGGCATTTGATGGCGGACCTGATCACCGGCAGCGCGCCTTTGGTCGATCCCGCGCCGTTTCGTTTCGCTCGGTTCGCCCGATGACACGCTCATATTCAAGCCCCGAGCCGTTGCGCGATGCGGTCCGCTTCCTGGCGCATGGCTTGCACCAGCCGCTGCTGATAAAGCGGGGTCATGCGCACACTCGGCAGGGCGCAGCTCAGCGCGCCCACGGGGGCGGCGTCGGCGTCCAGGATCGGCACCGCCACGCCGGTGTGCAGCGGCAGTACGCGATCGGCCAGGCCACAGGCGTAACCCTGCTGGCGCACCTGCTTGAAGGTGGAGCGCAGTGCGCTGTCGCTGATGGCGTATTCGCGCAGCAGGCGCGGTGCGTTGTGTTCCAGAATCTGCGCGCGTGCCGCAGTGGGCAGGTGGCTGAGCAATGCCAGCGAGCCCTGGCCGACGCCGCTGAGCACGCGCGCGCCCACGCAATCGGCAAAGCTCTGGGTAGGGTTGGCTCCTTCGTGCAGTTCCAGGCACAAGGCGTAGTAGCCATCCTGAACGAACAGAAAGAAGCTGTCCTGGAAGGTTTCGCACAGGCGCAGCAGGGCTGGGCGGGCGAGCTCGCGCACGCCGCCGGTGTTGCCGGCCTGGGCACCCAGGCTGAGCAACTGGTAACCCAGGAAGTAAGGCCCGCGCAGCCGTGGCAGGCGCACGAAGCCGTAGGATTTCATCGCCTTGAGCAGCCGATACAGGGTCGCGCGGCTAAGCTGGGTATCGGCGCTGAGTTCTTCGATGGTCGCGCCCGGCGCGCCGCGCGCGGCAATCGCCTGAAGAATGTCGAAGGAGCGGTCCAGCGTTTGCGTGCCCTGGGTCGTGCAGCGCGGCAGACGAGCTGGGGATGAGTCGGTTTGGGGCATGTGTAGCTCTCCCTGGAAACGACAATGGCCGAACCCGCACCGAGCACAAGGCTGGGTCTGGCAGGCACGGCAAGTGCAGTGCAATATCCGGGCCCTCCCGGCCCTTCTCACCACGATCCATAGGGATGACAGCAACCGATGCCTGGACCTCGCGTAGTACCTGTACAGGGCGATGAACACCTGCCGGACCGAGTCGATGTGGTGGTGATCGGCGGCGGCATCGTCGGTGCATCCACCGCCTTGGAGCTGGCCGAACGCGGCTTGAAAGTGGCCTTGTGCGAAAAAGGCGGCATTGGCCACGAACAGTCGAGCCGCAACTGGGGCTGGGTGCGCATCTCGCGCCGCGATCCGCGCGAGCTGCCGTTGATGGCCCATGCGCTGAACATCTGGAACGACCTGGCCGCGCGCATCGGCAAGGACGTCGGCTACACCCGCGCCGGCATTCTCTTCACCTGCGCGGATGATCAAAGCTACGCCGAACACGAGCGCTGGAAGGCCAACCTGGACGAGTACCCGGTGCGTGCGCGAATGGTCTCGGGCACCGACCTGGCCGGCTTGCTGCCCGGTGTCGCGCGGCTAGCGATCAAGGGCGCGCTGTACACCCCCGACGACGGTCGCGCCGAGCCTCAGCAGGCGGCCCCGGCGATTGCCGAAGCGGCACGGGCCCGGGGCGCAGTGATCCTCACCGAATGCGCGGTGCGCGGCATCGAGCGCGCGGCGGGCCGGGTCAGTGGCGTCATCACCGAGCGTGGCCCGATCGCCTGCACGTCCGTGGTGCTGGCCGGCGGCGCCTGGTCGAGCCTGTTCTGCTCGCCATTGAAGGTGCACCTGCCCCAGCTCAAGGTACTCAATTCAGTGATCCGAACCACGCCGCTGCAGGGTGGTCCGGAAGCAGCCATCTGGGCGATGGATTTTGCCGTGCGCAAGCGTCAGGACGGTGGCTACACGGTTGCCTCTGGCCACGAGAACATTGCTGACATCGTGCCCGACTCCTTTCGCTACGCACGGCAGTTCTGGCCTGCTCTGCAGCAGGAACACAAGTCCCTGTCGTTTCGCCTGGGCCAGCGTTTCTTCCAGGAAGCGGTGCTGCCCAAGCGCTGGGCGCTGGACGAAGCCAGCCCCTTCGAATACCGCCGCGTGCTCGACCCGGTGCCGTCGATCCGCCAGTCCAACCGCGCCCTGGCCAGCCTGACCCGCGCCTTTCCGGTGTTCGCCAACGTACGGGTCGCGCAGCGCTGGGGCGGCATGATCGATGTCACGCCCGATGCCGTGCCGGTGATCTCGGCCGTAGAGGGCGTACCTGGCTTTTTCATCGCCACCGGATTCTCCGGTCATGGCTTCGGCATCGGCCCGGCGGCCGGGCGGCTGATGGCCAATTTGGTCACCGGCGAAACCCCGATCGTCGACCCGCAAGCGTTTCGTCTCTCGCGCTTCACCGACGGCTCCAACCCACGGCCCATTTCCGGATTCTAGAGCCACCCGTTCACCCGGCAATACCCTTCAGAAGCTCGTCCGAACGAGCCCGGGTCCAGCGTCCCTGACGCTTTCCAGCGCCTGCCACCTGCCCTTTCTTCCTCACAGTGGGAGCTTCAGCATGTCGCAACGCGATGACTCGGATAAAAGCAACGCTCTGTTGAACCCAACCCGCCGCCAGGCGCTGGCCATGGCCATCATCGGTGCTGCGGGGACGCTGCTGCCGTTGGGCCGCAGCAGCCAATCGTTCGCGGCCATGGCAGCGCCGCCGTCCGGGCAGGTGATCATCGGCCTGTCCCAGGAGCCCACGGTGTTCAACCCGCACATGCCGCACATCGAGGTGGATGACGGCATCCACTGGAACGTGTTCGACCCGCTGTTCGGCATTGCGCCCACGGGCGAATTCATCCCGGCCCTGGCCACTGAAGTGCCAACCGTGGCCAATGGCGGTATCTCTGCCGACGGCCTGCAATGGAAGGTGAAGCTGCGCAGCGACGCGAAGTGGCACGACGGTCGGCCTTTCAGCGCCGAAGACGTGAAGTACACCCTGGAACTGATCGTCTCGCCGAATTTCCGCAGTGGCCGCCGCGCGGGGCATGACCTGCTGCGCGACATCACCGTGGTTTCACCCACCGAAATCCACTGGCGCATGGAGAAGTCCTACGCGCCCTACGCGTCGATTCTGTCGTCCACGTTCATGCTGCCCAAGCACATCCTCTCGGCTGCCGCCGACGTCAACACCGCACCGTTCAACAATGCACCGATCGGTACCGGCCCGTTCAAGTGGGGCACGCGGGTGGCGGGCGACCATATCCAGCTCAAGGCCAACCCGGACTATTACGGCACCAAACCGCAGCTTGAAAGCGTGATCTTCAAGTACATCCCCGACCTCACCGTGCTCTACACCCAGTTCAAGACCGGCGACATCGACGTCACCGCGATGCAGGGCATCACCCCCGACCATTACGAGGAAGCCAAGGACCTGGCCGGACGCACCGTGGTGATCCTGCCGGTGGCCACCATCGAATCGGTAACGCTGAACATGGAGCGCCCGCAGTTCAAGGACCCCGTCGTGCGCCAGGCGCTGTACATGGCCATCGACAAGAAGACCATCATCGACGAGCTGTATTTCGGCCTGGTGCTGCCCACCGAAACCTACATGCCGCAGCAGTCGGCCTACTACAACCCCAACCTGCCCAAGCAAAGCTTCAACATCGAAGCGGCCAGCAAACTGCTCGATGACGCGGGCTGGAAACCGGGTGCAGGCGGCATTCGCGAGAAGGGCGGGGTGCGCCTGTCGTTCACCAACTCCACCACCGCTGGCAACCAGATCCGTGAACAGGCGCAGCAGTTCATCCAGCAGACCTGGCTGGCCATCGGCGTGGAAATGAAAATCTCCAACCTGCCGCCCGCCGTGATGTGGGGCGAGTACTGGGTGCAGTCCAAATTCGACTCGGTGATCGTCGGCAACAACTTCCTCACCGGGGCCGACCCCGACACCCGCGACTACTTCGGTTCGCAGTCGACCAATGCCAAGGGTGGCGCCGGGCAGAACAACTCGCAGTACGTCAACGCCAAGGTCGACGAACTGCTCGCCCAGGGTGCCTCCATGCAGGACGTCGCCCAGCGCAAGGCGGTGTACGTGCAGGTGCAGGACCTCATCCGCCAGGACCTGCCCATTCTGCCGCTGTTCCAGTACACCTACGTGCGCGGCTACAAATCGGGCCTCAAGGGCTTCACCGGCAACATCAACCTGCGCATTGAACCCTGGAACGTCAACACCTGGTCCTGGACCTGAATGCACGCCCACGCCTGGCCGCACGGCCGGGCGTCGTTCGTACCGCAGAGGATCTGACGCATGCCCAACTACATTCTCAACCGCCTGGGGCAGAGCGCCGTGGTGCTGGTGCTGGTTTCGCTGATCGGCTTCATGGTGCTAAACCTGGCCCCCGGCGGGCCCATGTCGCAATTCGCCCTCAACCCCGGCATGAGCCAGGCCGAGCTGGACCGCATCGCCGAGCAACTGGGCCTGAAGCGGCCGCTGCTGGTGCAGTACATCGACTGGTTCAGCCACCTGTTCGTCGGCGACTGGGGCCACTCGTTTCGCGACGGCCGCCCGGTGCTCAGCGTGATTGCCGGACACCTGCCCGCGACGTTGCTGCTGATGGGCACCTCGACCGTGCTGTCGATCGTCATCGGCACCTGGGTCGGCGTGCTTGGCGCAGTGCGTCGCTATTCGGTGTTCGACACCCTGGCCACGGTGGGTGCGATGGTGGCGCTGTCGGTTCCGACCTTCTGGTTCGGCCTGGTGGCGATCTTCTTTTTCTCCCTGCACCTGGGCTGGCTGCCGGCCGGCAACATGTACACCATCGGTGACCAATCCCTGGGTGACTACGCCATTCACCTGGTGCTGCCGGTGCTGGTGCTGGCCTTGGTCAACGTGGCGATCTGGAGCCGCTACATGCGCTCCGCCACCCTGGACGTGATCGACCAGGATTTCGTCCGCACCGCCCGCGCCAAGGGCGTGCCCTATCGTCGGGTGCTCACCCACCACGTCATCCGCAACGCGCTGCTGCCGATGATCACCCTGGCCGGGCTGCAGATCCCGACCATTCTCGGTGGCGCGCTGGTCACCGAAACGGTGTTCACCTGGCCCGGCATGGGCCGGCTGTTTCTCGACAGCCTGGGCTACAGCGACTACCCGGTGATCATGGGCATCCTGATGTTTTCGGCGGTGCTGGTGCTGTTGGGCAACCTGCTTGCCGACCTGCTGATAGGCGTAGCCGACCCCCGCGTACGGCTGGCCTGAAGGAGTATTGCCGATGACCACTGCCACTCGTTACCTGCCTGCTTCGCCCCGTTGGGCATGGCTGGCCAACCCGACGTTGCGCCGTTTCATGCGCCACAAACTGGCCGTGCTCGGTGTGGTGATGATCACCGTACTGGTGCTGGCCTGCGTGTTCGGCCCCTACCTGCTGCACTACAACGACCTGACTATCGACATCCGCAACCGCTTCGCGCCACCGTTCACCGGCAATCACTACCTGGGCACCGACGCCCTGGGCCGCGACACCGCCGCGCGCCTGCTCAACGCCGGGCGTATCTCGCTGATGGTGGGTTTCTGCGCCATGCTCATCAGCATCGTCATCGGCACCCTGATCGGCGTCATCGCCGGTTACTACCGCGGCTGGGTCGGCGCCGGCCTGATGCGCTTCGTCGATGCGTTCCTGTCTTTTCCCAGCGTGTTCCTGGTACTGGTTCTGGCAGCCTTCACCAAGCCCAGCCCGATGATGATCACCCTGATCATCGCCGTGACCAGCTGGATGGAAATCTCGCGCATCGTCGAGGCTGAAATCCGTTCGCTGCGCGAGCGCGACTTTACCCTGGCCGCACGCATGATCGGCGCCAGCAACCGCTGGATCATGTTCCGCGAACTGATGCCCAACGCCATCGGCCCGATCATCGTCGCGGCCACCCTGACCATCGCCAACGCCATCCTGCTGGAGGCCTACATCAGCTTCCTCGGCTACGGCATCCAGCCACCGTTGCCCAGTTGGGGCAACATGCTCAACGCCGCCCAACAGTACCTGGGCAAGGCGCCCTGGCTGGCGATCATTCCCGGGCTGGCCATCACCCTGGCGGTGACCAGTTTCAACTTCATCGGCGACGGCCTGCGCGACGCGCTGGACGGCAGGAGCGACCTGAAATGAACGCAGATGAAAAGATCGCCGTGGCGCACCTCAACGTCGCCTTCCGCAAGGGGGCCGGCTACGTCCCTGTGGTGCACGACATCAACTTCACCATCGGCGCCGGCGAAACCCTCGCCTTGGTAGGTGAGAGCGGTTCAGGCAAAAGTGTCACCAGTCTGGCCATCATGAAGCTGCTCGCCGAGGCGCCGAAAACCCGCATCGACGGCAGCGCCATCGTTGCCGACCACCACGGCAAGCCTATCGACCTGGTGGCCATGGGCGAGCAGCAGATGCGCCACGTACGCGGCAACCGCGTGGCGATGATCTTCCAGGAACCGCTCACCTCGCTGAACCCGGTGCACCGCGTGGGCGACCAGATCGCCGAGGCGATCCGCTTCCACCAATCGCTGAGCAAGGCCGACGCCCGTGCGCGTGCGCTGGCACTGCTGGAGCAGGTCGGCATTCCCGAGCCGGTCAAGCGCCTGGACTGTTACCCGCACGAGCTGTCCGGCGGCATGCGCCAGCGGGTGATGATCGCCATCGCCCTGGCCATGGAGCCGGACGTGCTGATCGCCGACGAGCCCACCACGGCGCTGGACGTCACCGTACAGGCGCAGATTCTCGACCTGCTGCGCAGCCTGCAGAAGAAGAACGGCATGGCCATCCTGTTCATCACCCACAACTTCGGCGTGGTGGCGGAAATCGCCGACCGGGTCATGGTGATGTACGCCGGGCGTATCGTCGAACAGGGCAGCGTCAGCCAGGTGCTGTCCTCGCCGCGCATGCCCTACACCCGCGGCCTGCTGGCCGCCGTGCCGCGTTTCGAACAGGCCGGGCTGGCGCAGGGTGAGCTGGGCACCATCGCCGGCTTCGTCCCCGATCCCAGCTCGCCGCCCAGCGGCTGCGCTTTCCACCCGCGCTGCGCCTACAGCATCGCCGGCCGCTGCGACAGCCAGGCGCCCGAACTCGAAGAAATCGAACTGGGCCATGACCTGCGCTGCGTGCGCTGGCGCGAACTGCCCGTCGAACACGGAGGTGCATGATGAAAGAACGTCCCCTGATCGACGTCGTCGGCCTGAAAAAACACTTCCCTGTGCGCAAGACGTTTCTCGCCAGCCGCCGCGACCGCGACGACAACCTGGTCCGCGCCGTGGATGGCGTCGACCTGAGCATCGCCCGTGGCGAAGTGCTCGGCCTGGTGGGCGAAAGTGGCTCGGGCAAGAGCACCCTGGGCCGCAGCCTGATGATGCTCGACCCACCTACCGACGGGCACATCGTCTTCGACAACACCGAGATCACGCCCTTCAACGACCGCCTGCTCAAACCCTATCGCAAGCGCATGCAGATGATCTTCCAGGACCCCTACGGCTCCCTCAACCCGCGCATGAGCGTCGGTGAAATCCTCGCCATGCCCCTGCGTTTCCACAACCCTGAACTCGATGCCGCCGGGCGCCGCGAAAAGGCCGGGCAGGCCCTGGAAACCGTCGGCCTCGCCGCGCAGTACCTGGACCGCTACCCCCACGAATTTTCCGGCGGCCAGCGCCAGCGCATCGGCATCGCCCGCGCCCTGACCCTGGAGCCTGAATTCATCATGGCCGACGAACCGGTGTCCGCCCTCGACGTATCGGTCCAGGCCCAGGTGCTCAACCTGTTCGCGCGCATCCGCCGACAGATGAACCTGACCATGCTGTTCGTCACCCACGACCTGGCCGTGGTTGGCCACATCGCCGACCGCGTCGCCGTGATGTACCTGGGCCGCATCGTCGAAATCGCGCCCACTCGCGAGCTGTTCAGCAACCCGCGCCATCCGTACACCGAAGCACTCATGTCGGCGATCCCCATGCCCGAACCGGGGCAGCGGCGGCAGCGGATCGTGCTGCAGGGCGATATCCCGAGCCCTATTTCACCGCCTTCGGGATGTGCGTTTCGCACCCGCTGCCCGTACGTACTGCCCGCCTGCGCGCAGGATCGGCCGCTGTTGAGGGAGGTGGGGGTGGCGCATGGGGTGGCGTGTATTCGGGATGATTTGGAGTTGGTTTCGCCGCTCACCGATCACGCCAGCCCGAGCGCCTCGACGACATCGCTGGCCAGCACCACCTCGGCGTACTCGCTGCCGAGTATCGCCAACGTCAGATCATGAACGGTGCCCGCATCCCAAACGGTTCCATCCGCCCCCGTCACGGGTACCGCAGTAGTGGCGTCCGAGGGGAGGGTGATGCTGTAACCCAGCGCCTTCCCGGCGCGAACGGTGGCATCCATGCTGTTATGAACGACCACGCCCGTCAGCACGAAGCGCGTCACCTGCATGGCCTTGAGCACGGTATCCAACTCGGTGCCAATGAACGCACAGTTCTGCTGTTTGGTGATCACCGGTTCACCGTCCAAGGGGGCAACTTCCCGCTTGATGCCATTCCACGGCCCGTGAGTGTGGTACGTCGATGTGGGCGTTGGTTCATCGTGCTTCACGTGCATTACCGGCCAACCATTCGTACGCCAAAGCTGCAGCAGCCGCTGAATGGTTTCCAGGTAGCCGGGGTTGCTTTTGCCATTCCACTTCGGCTGGTCGATGGCGTCTTGCACGTCGAGGATGATGAGAGGGATGGGGTTGGGCTGGTCGCTCATGGAAGGCCGTTTGATTGGAAAAGAATGGGGGGCAGTGTGCGGTAAGGGGCAGGGGCGTTCAATGGGGGGTGGGGGTGGGATGCGTGGCAGGCGTACCTGAAACAGCTATGATCTTCAGCGCCGCAGGCCTGTGCACGCGCGAGTGATCCTCGAGGTGTGGATCCCGTGCGCCGCATCATTTCCATGAGGAAAGCCAATGAGCGAGAACAAGACCGCTACCGACATCGACTGGATCGACCCTGACGATGCCCCGGAGCTGACCGACGCCTTTTTCGAGCGCGCCGACGAGTACGAAGGTACTCGAGTGATCCGTCGTGGCCGGCCCAAGGCCGGTGTTGTGCGAGAGCGTATTTCGATCCGCATCGAACCTGCCGTGCTCGCTGAGTTCCGAGCCTCCGGGCCCGGTTGGCAAACGCGCATGAATGCCGCATTGGCGGATTGGCTCAAGACCCATGACCCTTCGGATCTGCAGAGTTAACGGCGGGTTTTCGTCGCGAACATCGCGGCCATGCCCAGCTTCTTACGGATGAACGCGCGGTTCTGTTGCTTCGTTCAGGACGCCTTTCCCCGGCTCTGCCGGAACAGACAACCGCTCAAAAAGCGGCTTCATCACCTGCCCCGGAGAGGGGATGGGATTGGCCAACGGCTGATCATGTGCGCTGTTCTCCTGCGTCCTGACGCCGATCACGATGCTGTGGTCAGGCTGCTCCTGTGCATAGGCCGTGTAACCGTTATCCAACGGGTGAATTCTTTCGCCGGGTCGTACACCGGGGTAATTCGGGGCGGGGTGAAAATCGGCGATCACGGCAGTCGTTCTGATCGCCGACAGCACCCAAGGCTGATAGCTGTCAGTGAAGAACGAATAGCACGCAACCAGCACCATGCCAGCTGCAATAGCGCCTCCAGAGTGGAACAACGCCATAGCCGGATTGAACTGAGGAGAGTAATTAACGCCGAAGATTTTCAGGAATGAGGCACCCATCTGAATAGCCGCAAAAACAACCACCGCAATACCTGTGACTGCAAGCAGCAGCAGTCCACCAAGGAACAGCAAAAACGCCACCACCGCCATCCACGCCGGTATATAGAACAGCAACGCCAGCAGGCCAACCGTCAGATCAAAAGACTGCGGCGGCAAGCCCAATGCTTCGGAAACAGCAAAGCGCGATAACCCGGTTGCGACCAGCAGTGCTAACAAGTGCAACAGAACGATAGGCGTTTTGTACAACGGCTTATGCCATTTCTTACGCATCCAGCGGGCCACTGGCAGACACCACATGATGAAGCCCGCAATCATGAAGCCGGCAGCGATCATGCTGGTTACATCCAAAGCGGCAGTGCCCCAGCTTCTGGACAGTAACAAACCCAAGCAGACTAGAACTATCGAAACCATATAAAGCCGATGTGCCACTGAAGTGGCCGCGTACTTGTCCTTCAACCATTGCATATCAGTACCTGAAACCTT
The DNA here is from genome assembly GCF_014842725.1 of Pseudomonas sp. CFBP 13602. Lineage (NCBI taxonomy): Bacteria > Pseudomonadati > Pseudomonadota > Gammaproteobacteria > Pseudomonadales > Pseudomonadaceae > Pseudomonas > Pseudomonas sp. CFBP 13602. The sequence goes on from NZ_JACYVT010000011.1 coordinate 36,951, forward strand.
ACCCGGGGGATCAATGGAGGTTGAGTCACAGGACATGGCCAGCTGTTGGCCACCCTGTCCAATGTGGCTGGAGGTGTTTTGTCCTGCCAGGCCAGCAAAAGGGGGGGCATCCTAACAGGGCTGTTTTCCAAGAGAAGGCCGGGGCAATAACTCGAAACTGAAATGGTGTGACGTGGTAATTCCCCCAGTTCATGCTGATGCTATCCGACGGTCATCACACAAGGAGCCCCATGACCCAACGACATCTCCGGCTAGACCATCTTTGCCTCACCCTGCCAGATGGACGCCTGCTGCTGGACAACCTCAATCACGGCTTCCACGCCAAAGCCACCGGTATCGTCGGCGCCAATGGCAGCGGTAAATCCCTGCTTGGTCAGTTGCTGGCCGCCGAGCGTGCGCCTAGCAGTGGTTGCGTCCGTTGCGAGGGGCATGTCCATCTCGTCTCGCAGTTGCTCGAGCCCGAACGCTTTCCCACCGTGGCGGCACTGGCTGGCGTCGAACATATCCTGCGAGCGTTGCAACGGATTGCGGAGGGCAGTCTCGACGATCACGACCATACGCTCGCGATGGGCCACTGGGATTGTGCAGCACGCCTGTCCGCTGAGCTGGACCTGAACGGCCTGGGTCACTTGTCCGCCGACACACCCACGCACACCCTTAGCGGTGGCGAGCGCCAGCGCGTGGCATTGCTGGGCGCCTGGCTATCCACCGCCGACTGGCTGATCCTCGACGAACCCAGCAACCATCTTGACCGTGACCAACAACAGAAGCTGGCTCTGCAGATCCAGCGCTGGCCGAATGGACTGGTGATGATCAGCCACGACCGCGCCCTACTCGAACTCATGGACGAAATCGTCGAGCTGTCGCCCATAGGTCTTGCTGTTTACGGCGGTAACTACAGCCATTACGTCGCCGCCCGTGAGCAGGAGCAGCACGCCTTCCAGGCGACCTTGCAAAGCGAACGCACCCAAGCCAAACGCGAGCAGCGGGAAATGGCCGTGCAGATGGAGCGGCAGCAACGCCGCAATGCCCGCGGCGATCGTAACGCCCGTGATGGCAGCCAGACCAAGCTGATCACCAACGCGCAGAAAGAACGCAGCGAGAACAGCCAGGGCAAATTACGCCTCACGCAACAGCTCGCCCGCGACCAGCAACAACAACGTATTGCCGATGCGCGTGCGCGCTGCGCCACAGATGTCCAGCGCATCATGCTGCCTCCGGAAACCGTCGTACCCAACGGCAAACTGGTACTCCAGCTTAACGAGCTGATACTGCCGTTCGGGCATGCAGCGCCGATCGATTTGACCCTCACCGGGCCCCTGCGCATCGCAGTCAGGGGCGCGAATGGCAGCGGGAAGTCGACTTTGCTTCAGGTCATCAGCGGCCGTCTGCTCGCACGCGCAGGCAAGGTCATTTGCAATGTGGAGTTAGGTCGGCTGGACCAACACGCCGGGCTCGAACACCCGCAACGCACTGCCGTGCAGTGGCTTTACGAAAGCAACCCGGAGCTGCCCGAAGCCGAAGCCAGGACCCGGCTGGCGCAATTGGGAATCGACGCCGACCGCGTGCAGCTGCAGACCTCACAGCTCAGCGGCGGAGAGCGTCTCAAGATAGCGTTGGCGGCGTTGCTGCACGCGCAACGGCCATCCCAGCTCTTGTTGCTGGACGAGCCCGACAACCACCTAGACCTGCCGAGCAGGCTGGCGCTGGAGCAGATGCTTGGTCAGTACCAAGGTGCGCTGGTGGTTGTATCCCACGACGACGCCTTCATCGATGCGCTGGGCGTGGACCAGGAGTTGCTTCTGCAGCGTCCACACCCGCACTCCATCACCCTTTAGAAATCCACCGTCCCGGAAAACTTCACCAGCCGTGGCTCACCCTGGGTCAGGTAGCCGCCGTTGGCCGAGGCCCAGTAGTTCTTGTCGGTGATGTTCTCCACGTTCATGCGCAAGGTGACGGCCTTGCGCTCGACCTTGAAGGTGTAACGCGCGCCCGCGTCGAAGCGGTTCCAGGTGGGCAGGCTCAGGGTGTTCGCCTGGTCGGCATACTGCCCGCCGGTGCGCAGGGCACGGGCGTTGAGTGCCAGGCCGTTCAGCCCCGGCACGTCCCAGTCCACAGTCGCGTTGAGCTGGAACGTCGGCACGCCGATGGCGTGGTTGCCGTCGTTCAAGCCGCCCGCGGTGTCTTGGAGCTCAGACTGCAGGCGTGTACCGCCGGCCATCAAGCGCAAGCCTTCCACCGGCTCGCCGAACACACTCAACTCGACCCCGCGGTTGACCTGCTTGCCATCGCGTACGTACACATCGACGGTGCCGCCACCGGGCGTTGCAAAGCTCTGCGTGAAACCATCGGTTGGCCGCTCGATGCGAAATGCCGCCAGCGTGGCACCCCACGATTGCTTGTCCAGCTTGATCCCGGCTTCCACCTGCTTGGTGCGCCCCGGCGGAAACGCCTCACCCACGTTGACGACCTGACCCGACGCCGTTGGCCCCGCCGACAACCCCTCGATACGGTTGGCAAACAGCGACACCGACTCTACTGGCTTGTAGACGATGCCATACACCGGCGTGGTGATCGCCTCGTCGTACATGGAAGTGCGCGAGCCGCCGACACCAGTGGTCGACTCATAGGCATAGTTCTGCACCAGCAACTGCTGGCGTCGCAGCCCTGCCGTCACCAGTACCTTGTCGTCAAAGAAACCCAAAGTATCCGACACCGCCAGGCTGCGGTTGCGCGTCTTGCCGGTGATGCCGGGATCGCTCATGTCTCCGGCCGCGAAGCTCACTGCAGTCGGCTTCGCCAGGGGCGCGGTGTTGTAGATATTGGTAGTACCCGTGGATTGATAGAACTCATAGGCATTGCGCTGCTCGGTCCAGATGCTCGACGCGCCCACGCTGATCTGATGGCTGACCGGCCCGGTCTGCAGGTTGCCGTTGATCCCGGTCATGAACGTGGCATTGTCTTCATCGTGCGGAATCTTCGACCCGCCGATGGTCGCCGCACCCGTGCTCGAATCCGTCAGCACCGGCGTGCCGTACACACCGTTCTCACGCGTGTGCTTCGCGCCACCCGCCACGTAGGCCGTCCAGTCCTCGTTGAGATCCCACTCGCCACGCAACATGCCGAAGGTGTCTTCTGTCTGGCTGTAGGTCCAATCCTGACCGTAGTTGTGGCTGGCATCCGGCGCCCGTGGAATGCTCGTGATGGTGCCCAAACGCACCGAGTTGCGCAGGTTGTTGATGCGCTGCTTCTGATAACCGAAATCGCCGGACAGGCGGAAGTTGTCACCCCGATAATCTAGCCCCAGCGTAAACAGCTTGGTGCGCTGGGACTCGTCGTCGATGGCCGTATCACCCTCGCGCTGCGCCAGGTTCACCCGCGCACCGAAACGGTTGTCCTCGCCGAACCGCTGGCCCAAGTCCAGGTGCTCGCCCACGCGGCCATCCGTGCTGATGTCTTGCGTGTAGCGACGGATAGGCTCATCACCTGCCCGCTTGGGCACCAGGTTCACACTGCCGCCCAGCCCGGTCCCCGTCGGGCTCACGCCATTGATGAACGCGTTCGGCCCCTTGAACACCTCGACCCGCTCTACCGCATCGGTGGAAATGATCTGCCGCGGCAATACCCCATACAAACCGTTGTAGGAAATGTCATCGCTCGACAGCGGCAAACCACGAATCACGAACACCTGCGCCTGGTTGCCGAAACCGAACGACTGACGCACCGACGGATCATTGAGCAACACATCGCCCACGTCCTCCGCCTGCTGATCTTCGATCAGCTTCGACGTGTAGCTGGTCAGCGTGAACGGCACATCCATGTTGTCCTGGTTACCCAGTACACCCATCTGCCCACCGCGCGCGACTTGGCCACCGGCAAACACATCGGGTGAAGCGCCCTTGGTGGTTCTGTTGGTTTGCGCGTCGATCGACGTGGCATCGAGCACGAGAGCGTCCGCCGCGTGGGCGCCGATGCTCACAGAGCAGCACAGCGCCAGAAGAGTAGGGCGAGAAGGAAAACGAAGGACCATGGAAGGAATTCCGACGAAGATAGAGGTTAAGGGGCGCCTTCCTGGCAGGTGCGAATGAATCTCAGTCGAATATCCTAGCAAGAGTTTCACGAAGCGTTAACGATTTTTTAAGGGATTTTTCACACGGCACTATGACGGTGCAGCGGAGGGGCAACGTCTAAAGAATGGCAAAGGGCTACCGATAGTTAGTTCAGTGATGGTGTTTCTACCTTTGTCTGGGAAATGGAATTCAAATGAGTCAGCAAGACGACCTGCTCGACGAGCCCATAGCGCCGCGACCACGCGTTCAACAACGTGTGCATCCGGGGTGGTGGTGTTGGCTGTTGGTGCCAGTGGTAGCGGTGGGGATGAACTGGTCGCGGATTGCGGCGTATCTGGAGCCGGCGCGCACGGCTGCGCTACCTCAACCGGTTGAGCGGTTGGAACGGCCAGTTGTTGAGCCTGCGCCTGTATCTGCGCCCGTTGTGCAAGCAGTGGCTCCAGCTGCGCCAAAAAGCTTGCAGGAGTGCATGGGCGGGGACAATGCGATTACTGATCAGACGTTGCGCTGTCGGTATGGCGATGCGCCCAGGCCTGCGCGGGAGGAACGGGCCGTGCAGGGGATGGTGTCGGCGCAGTATCTGGCGGAGTACAAGGCGGGGCAGGGTACTCAGCCGGTTCGGCGTGGTGGTAGCAGCAGTAGCTCTGAGTCGCACCAAATACTCGGTTGGGACAGGAAGAATTCATACACCGCTTCATGGAGTGTCAGCGATAACCGGGTGGATTACGGTAGCGTGTGCAGGGGTTACCGAAGCGGGTCGATTGAATACCGCGAGTGCAGGAAAGGCGCGAAGCAGTGGTTCAAGGAGCAGTGCCGTGTAGAGCGGAATTCGGCACTGCGGGAGCGGTATTGTTCGGCGGGTTCGGGGTTTAGTCCGATGGGGTAGGGAGGCCAGTCCAGTGAGGGGCCGCTTATGTTCAAAGCGACACCATTCGCGATCGACAGGCACTCAGTTTTGCGTCTGACTGATCAGGCGTGAGGTTAGAACCGCAACTTCATTTCAAGCAGAGAATCCTCCACCAACGTCCTGCTCGTTTCCGTCAGCAAGGCCACAGCCTGGTTAAGCGCGCGACAGAGTTGCTGGTTGGCATCGCTCGTTTCCGCGGCAAGCACAGACGCGGTATCTAGCAATTGGCTAGCGCGTTGAAGCGATTGGTAAGCAGCGAGATTCGTTTGATCTTTCATGGGGGGCGACTTCCGTATGTGAGGGGAGATCTGCCAGCACTCGCCGTCAAACGAGTGGGTGGCAGCTGTGCATGGGTTGACGGACCGGTCACATACGAACCCGGCGCACCCGAAGGTGCCCCACGCACAGCCGCCATAGAGTCCGGAGCGGGTGCAAGAGCGCCCGTGCCGAGTCTTGAGACTGCGCGTTCGTATGTAAGACAGGCCGTCAAACCTGGTCACGCATGTGGCGTAACGAGCGGGAGGATAGGCAGGGTGGGTGGGGAGGTCAACTGTGATGCCTATCTAGCCCAGGCACTAGCGCCGGTTGATTGTTTGCAAGCAGTGTCACGAGCATAAATACAAAGAGGCTCGTGGGTCGTGAAGGAGACTTGCTCGAACTCCCCCAATACGCTGGCTCCTGTCCCGGCCATGATCGGCAGCGGAGAAATGGGGGACGTGGTGCGCGACACGGATTGGTCCCGCACCGCCTTGGCCGATTGCCGCTCATGGCCTGCATCCCTGCGCACTGCCTTATCGCTGGTATTAAACACCAAAGGCATCGCGGCCCTTCACTGGGGGCCGCAGCAGTGGCTGCTCTACAGCGACGCCTACGGCCTGTCGCTTTTCGAACTGATCCACCGCGACGACCTGGCGCACACCCAGCAGGGCGCCAGTCTCTCCGCTGATGGCCATGCTTACGCCCGGTTCGACAACCGCTAACGCCCATCATCCGAGTAGGCCCAGCGTACCGGGGAGCCGAGTCTGACGAACAGCCGATAATGCCGGGCAATCAAGTAGTGATTTCGATGACCGATACCGGCAGCGGCATCGCGCCGCTGCACCTAGCCAGGATATTCGAGCCCTTTTTCACCACCAAAGGCGTGGGGCAGGGCACGGGCCTTGGCCTGTCGCAAGTATTCGGGTTCGCCAAGCAATCGGGTGGCGAGATCACCGTGGACAGTGAAGTCGATCAAGGCACCACATTCACACTCTACCTGCCCCAGGCATCCGAGCCGCGCGAGCCACGGAGTGTCGAGGCGACCCATGAGTTGGTACACGGACACGGCACCGGTGTATTGATCGTCGAAGACAACCCTCAGGTGGGCGCCTTTGCGATGCAATCACTGTCGGATTTGGGCTACCGGCCGATCCTTGCCATCAATGGACAGGAAGCATTGGCCGAGCTGGCCCGCGACGCCAGCCGATTCAAAGTGGTGTTTTCCGATGTGGTAATGCCGGGGATGACGGGTATCGAACTCGCCCATGAGATTCGTCGGCGATACGAAGGGTTACCTGTAGTGCTGACATCGGGATACAGCCATGTGCTGGCAGAGAAGGGAACCGATGGATTCGAGTTGTTGCATAAACCGTATTCGGTGGAGCAGTTGTCGCGCCTGTTGTGTGGGGCGGTGTGTACACATCGCTCGAACGTGACCTGAGCTATCACTCCAACTCAATCCCGGCACTCGCCACCTTCACCGCCAAGCTCGCAAAGAATATGCACCCGATCAACCGGGCAAAAATCTCCAGCGTTTCGCACACATCCGGATCTTCAAACAGCACAGGCCGCGAATCGATCGCGCAGAGCGCTCCGTACAACCGGCCATCAGGCAGAAAAATGGGCACGCCTACATAACTGTCCAGATCATAGGTCTTGACGATCAGTCGTGAGGCAAAGCTCTGGTCATGGCTCACTCTCGGGATCAGCAACGGCGCGGGATCCCGCTGAAACTCGCTGCAGATCGTGTCTTCCAGCGGAAAAGCCTCACCCGCACCGATTCCCAGGTCAGCGGAATCGTGCACTGAGCAGATGACCAACTCAGCGTCGCCAAATTTGGTGATCGCGGCGAAGCGCATGTTGGTGAGCCTGGTCACCAACCGCAGGATGTTGGTAGTGGCTTCGATTTCAGCAATGGCTGAACGTTCTTCTTGGGACAGGAGGCTGGGCGGGTAGTCTAGGGCCATGGGGTACCTCGTCGTTTTGGGGAGTTTGCGGCCTGTGATTGAGGTTCTGCAAGGGGGGGGCGGCTGGAGCGATGTTATGGCACTGGTGCGATTGAGCCTGAGTCATCGGTTCAGGCACAGAAAAAGCATTGGCGAGACACGTGCAGTGTTGGGTTTGTGAGGCTTGCTTGGTGTGCCGGGGTAACTTGAATTCACTCAGTAAAATATTGTTTTATAAGGCAATATAATTTTATTTTTTTGGTTGGAATACCAACTGGAATACCGTGCGAAATGGCATTTCACTTGCGCACCCATGAATTGAAGTTGATTAGCAAGCGTCCGATGATCTCAACCTCGTACTGCAACTCAATCTAATGCAAGGCTTGTTCGCAGAGCGGGCTTTTGCCTGTGACTACAAAAGCCTAATGAACTGATACGAAGAGGTTTGTCACTAGATTTCGAAATAGTGGCATTGAATCGCTTTTTAACGAATGATGTCGATCATGAAGGCGATGCTGCGTGTCTGTGATAGCAAGCCCAGCTCGTAAGCAAGGGATGGTCCGCAAGCAAGGAGGCTCAGATGTGGGCTGATGTCGATACAAAAAACGATTTTCTGAATTACTCAGAAGTAGCCGATCTTGTTGTGGACGTCATCCGTGATCCGTCCATGCGTCCGGTTACCGTAGGCGTGTTCGGTTCCTGGGGTACTGGGAAGTCCACGCTGCTCAATCTGATCGAGCATGGACTGAACCCTCCTCAGGGAGTGTCTGAATTCGTCGTCGTTCGTTTTGACGCCTGGTTGTATCAGGGCTTCGATGACTCCCGCGCCGCGCTGATGGAGGTCATCGCCTCCACCCTTATCGACGCTGCCGAAGAAACCAGCTTTCTACCTGAAGCGAAGAAGCTTTTTGCGCGGGCCAACAAAATGCGAATGCTTGGTCTCATGGTCGAAGGAGGAGCGCTTGCTTTGGGTATGCCTGCTTTCGGTTTGGGTGCGAAAGGGGTGGAAGCTCTGGGGAAGCTCTTTTCGGGTGAAGCGGATCATGACTCGTTAGGAACTCTCAAAGATGAAGGTGGTAAAGCGAAGGATAGCTTTAGCGGGCTGCTTGGCCCAGAAACGCAGCAAACTCCTCCCAAACAGATCGAGGCGTTCCGAAAGGAGTTTTCAGATGTCCTCATCGGTCTCGACAAAACGTTGGTCGTTTTTGTCGACAACTTAGATCGCTGCTTGCCCAAGCAGACGATTCATACCTTGGAGGCTCTGCGTCTGTTCCTCTTCATGAACCATACGGCTTTTGTCGTGGCGGCAGATGAGGAGATGGTTCGCCATTCGGTCAGCGAGCATTTCAAAGATCCTGGTGATCGTCATGTGACTGATTACTTGGACAAACTTATTCAAGTGCCTGTTCGTGTACCAAGGTTGGGAGTTCAGGAGGTTCGGGCGTACCTATTCATGCTATTTGCCTCGGCCGGTAACAAGGTTTCTGGCGAGCGCGTCGAGGCCTTAAGAGTCGGGCTTGAAGATAACTTGCGCAAGGCATGGAGAGACGAACCCATCAGCACAGAGAGGGCCTTAGAGTTGCTGGGCTCTAATGTGCCAGTGGAAGTTGCCGAAGCTTTTCCGATTGCTGATCGAATTGCGCCAATGCTCGCTAGCTCCAGCTCCGTATTGGGTAACCCCAGAATCGTGAAGCGTATGCTCAACGTCGTTCGAATGAGGGTACGGGTAGCGGCACTGCGTGAAATGCCTGTAAACGAGGCCCTAATCGCCAAGGTAGCTCTTTTTGAGCGTTGCATGGAGGAGAAAGCGGTCGCCCATCTTTACTCGATGATAAATGGTGCTGCCGGTGGCAAACCGGAAGTGCTGGCCGAACTGGAGGGACTACTGGAAGACCCCGTGAAATTTGCGGAGGCTTGTCCGGATTTATGGACCAAAGTAGATCTCGTGCGAGATTGGATCAGGCTCGAACCGCAGCTTTCGACTGTAGACCTCCGTCCGGTCGTTTATCTGAGCAGGGAAACCACTCCCTTACGGGTATTACGCGCAGGTCTTTCTGCTGATGCGGCCGAAGCGCTTGCTGTGCTCAAACGGACGTCCAACACCTCGTCACCTTCTGCAAAAGCTGCTCTACAGACCATATCCGGTGGTGAGCACGCGGCCGTCATGACCCAGTTAATTGAATCGATGCGGTCGCATTCTGAGTGGACAAGCAAGCCAGTCGGCTTCGACGGTGCGCAGTTGCTTGCCGAGAAGTCACCAGAAGCCGGTGCGCTGCTATCGGATTTCATTCACACCGTAATGCCGGACAAAATTCGGCCTTGGCTCAGCAGCAAGCTTAAGGGCGCGAGCTGGTACAAGGAGCGGGAGAAGAAGTAATGGGAACCTCTACGTCAAGCAAAGGGCCTGGGGGTAATTCTCCATTTGTGCCTGGGTGGGTGGACACCGATGGGCAGCAGGTACCCGAGGCTCCTCCGCAGCGATTTAAAGACTTCCGAACAAACCTGGGGAGATTCGTCTCGACAGGAGACGGCGATTACCTTCGCTCTGCGATAAGCAGCTATGCAGGCGGTGCAACCGGTGGCAGTGGCATTGGACCTGCCCGGTTTGGCTCCATGGCCGGAGCCGGTGGAGCCTTATTTGGTGCGATGGCCACATTGAGGGAAGGGCATTCTCCTCTTGGGCTGGATCTCGCTGCGTTGAACGGCCAGGACACGGACATTGCTATCGACATGATCGTGCAGGCGCTTGCCACTGAGGACGGTGATTCTGATCGCGTTCGGGTTGCGATGAACGAGGCGCTCTCTGAATGCCTAGAAGGTTACCAAGAGTTTGATTTCGCGAGCATCACTGACGAGATGCTTGTACAGATGATGCTGGTGTACGTCACCAAATGCGTGTTTGGACAGCTGGTGCTCGATTCGAACGATGCGTTCGCAAAAGCTGAATCACCTGGCCAGGTCGAGCAGGCCGAGAAGGAACTGTACTCCCTCGTTGAATCGGTGACCGACAAGCACATGCGTCCCTTGTTGGGAGGCAGTCTGAAAGCGCTCTCCAGCACTCAAATTGAAAAGATTCAGATGGCCGCCATCCGCGAAGTGTGGAGTGAATGGGAGGCATACCAAGAGTGACAGACCTCATTTTTCATCACGAAGCTGATCAGCTTCGCTCGCAAACGGCTAATGAAATTCCCGTACTGATGTACGGCAGTCGCCCACCGGCGCGGGGCACTTGCTCTATAGGGGGGCCGGTTCGCGCTGCAGTGAGGCGTTTGGGTGCTCCGGTCAGTAGAACCGGGTTCGATTTATTGACCATAGCCATGGCCGTAACAGCCGCAGATACTTTTGTTGATAAAGCAGAAGCTGATGATGGCTGGGCCCGGGAGCTTCGCTTATTCATCCCCATCGCTGATCCGCAACTTTGGCAGCCCGCGATACCGCTTTTACAGAAGGCTCTGCATTTCTTAAGCGGCGATCTTTGGGAGATCATCCTATTGCCTGATGGACCCAGACAGCTCACGTCTCAGAACCGCGGTCGCATCACCGTTATGGCCGGCCACGATTGCGTCAGTTTGTTCTCGGGGGGGATGGATAGCGGTATTGGAGCGTTGAATTTATTAGCAGAGGGCAGGCGCCCATTGTTGATAAGTCATGCATATCGAGGTGACTCGGGAAAGCAAATCATGGTTCGGGATCATCTACCGGTGGAGGTCTCAAGATTCGCTGCGGTAGCAAATCCGGTGTCCTTGACTGGGAGAAAAACCGATGTGCAGATGCGCACTCGAAGCTTCAATTTCCTCGCCTATGGTGCACTGGTTGGGGCCACACTGGCGCAGCTACGAGTCACTGGCACACCAGTAGAACTTTTCGTTCCCGAGAACGGGCTCATTGCGCTGAACCCTCCAATGACTGCTCGCCGCATTGGCGCGTTGAGTACTAGGACGACGCACCCACATTTTTTGGGCCTATTCCAAAAAATCCTGGATACGGTCGGCCTGCCTGTACGAGTCGAGAATCCGTACGCGCTTCAGACGAAGGGAGAGATGCTTTCTGGGTGCTTAGATCAAGCGAACTTGAGGGATCTGGCATCGGAAACGGTATCGTGTGGTAAGTGGAAGCGGACACACCAGCAGTGTGGTAAGTGCGTCCCGTGCGTCATCCGACGCGCCTCGTTCCACGCTGCCGGAATGACGGACGGCACCGCGTACCATGCCAGAGGAGCGGATCTGACTTCAGTAGTTCGGGATGCGAATGCCAGAGATGATCTGATGGCCATGATCCTGGCGGCCCGCAGATTGCCCGCAGAAGATGTCGCGAAATGGGTGCGTCAATCCGGCCCGCTTCCACTTCACCGCCAGTCTCGTGATTATTTAATAGGTGTCGCCACTAGAGGCATGGGGGAGGTTAGAAGCTATCTATCGTCTCTCGGTCTGCTCTGAATGGGATCTGTAATCTCGAAGTGCGAGAATAGCGGCTTTCGGCCACATACCCTTATCACTCCCAGACCAATAGGGTGGTGAGTCGATAGCAATACCGGATGGCACTGGAAGGGGCTTTCAGGTATTGAGGGTGGTGAGTCGATAGTAATACTGGGTGGCGTCGGAGTGGTCTTTCAGGTGCTGAGTGAGAAACCACCGCACATGCTTGAGCTGCCAGGTCCCGGGATTGTCTCGCTGCCATCGTTGTTGAATGGCCGCTTGCATGACTCGAGCTTGCGGTAGGTGTCGTTGCTGGATGGCCTGCGAGCCATTTAGTACGCCGCTCAGGAACAGCGCCATATCGAAGGGTTTGGTCACGCTCGACCTCCAATGTAGGCCGAAACTACATCGATCCGGTTATGCCCGAGTTCAAGGCTGATCTGTTTCCGCGCCTGTTGATCAAGGTCACGGTCAAGGCGATAGCAGTGGCCACCATTGACCGGTGCGGCGTGGCCAGTGAGCTGTTCGTAACGCTCACAGGCGTAGGCTGCTCGCAGTTCATGAAAGCCCTTCAGCCCGTGTTCATGTAGCGTGTCGCGGGCGGGGAGCACGGTCTGTTGCAGGAACGCGGCGTAGCTTTCGTCTCGGGCCAGCAAGTTGCGCCTATGGGGCGGCGACGCATGACGAGCCAACTGCAGCGCCGCCTTCACCTCTTCATTATCCACAACCCATCGCGGCGCTGATGCCCCTGAACGGCCGCCCTTGGTGCCGTCCTGAATGTTGATGCGGCCTAAGTGGTTGGCTCCGCGTTGCAGTCGTGGCAGGTCAGCCAGGATCGCTTCGCGCAGGCGCATGCCGGTTGTTCGGGCCAACAGGACAATCGCGGCTACCCGCTGGTGTTGCTGTTCGCCAAGTACCTCGAATACTCGTCGCACCTGTTGGTGGTCTTGGCCATCCGGTGCGCGGGTGCGTACGCTCGAGCGCTGCTGTCCCAACGCCTGACTCGGGCTGGCGATCCTCACGTCCTGATCACCGCGCAGCGCGGCGAGGGTGCGGTTGACGCTGCTCAGGCGGTTCTGCGCGGTGGCGATGCAGAGTTCACCTTGCTGTATCTGCTGACGCAGATACGCGACGTAGTCCTGCAGCGTCCGTCGATCGATCTGACGCGCATCGTTGTAACCGGGGACATCCTCTGACCGACACCAACGCACGAACGCTTGCCAGCGATCGCTATGCGCTTTGACCGTGGCGAAGTGGCCGTCGGCAAACAGATCCTTGAGCGCTTGTGAGACGGCGTAGCTTAGCTGGCGGCCATAGCCAAAGTTGCGCCCCTCACGCCGACCGACCAGAGCCATCATCTTCACCGTTTTCGTTTGTTTGCAGAAATAGCAGCAGCGCTTTCCAGTGTGGGCTGAGCCTGTCCACCTGCTGCCAATGCGTCGGGCGGATCAGGAGGGCGTTCTCGTGGTGTTGCAGCAATGCCCCTTCCTCGCGCAGTTGCTTGATCAGCCGGGCGAGGTTGGCAGGCTCAAAGGGTGGTGTGGCGACAGCGGCGACAATGGCGACAACCCGCGTTGTTTCTGGCCTGGCGCGTGGCGACAGGGTGGCGACAGCGGCGGCGACACGTCGCGATTCTGGTTGCGGTTGAAGTTGCGCCTGGTAGCGGCGCACCGCGTCATTATGGCGAAACATGGCGGACCTCAAACGTTTTTCCGTCGCTGCTGCTCAGCCAGCGATGCGTGATCAGCACGACCAATAGAGAGGCGGTATGGTCAGCGCTCTTGCGGGCAAAGCGAGGGCCGTTGCGATTGACGTCACGGATGGTGAAGTGAGTCCAGCCTTTCTGCACCAGCCAGCGCAGCAGTCGATCCGCCTCTTCGCATCGGCTATCGACCGGCTCCCGTTCGGGCAGGCGCTGGATCTCGGCCAGGTAGTAATCCATCAACGTGGAGGCGCGCTGGAGGTGTGCTTCATCCAACTGACTGGCCTCTTCAACCATGGCCAGCACGCCCGCGATACGCAGTACATTCGCCCCGGCCTTGCTCGCGACAGGCTAGACGCCGGCTAGCTCGCCGAATTCGCCAGACTGGCACTCGATGGTGTCGTGAATATCAATCCAGGCACGACTGGCACGGGGCGTCAGCTCCAGCGTGGCGGGATTGAGTGAGCCATCCTTGTGGAGCGACCAGGGCTTTTGCAGCAGGGCGGTGATCCGCTGTTGGTAGCACTGGACTTTGGCATCTCGGGTCAGGTCGATCGCTTTGTAGAGCCGCTGGCCGGCCAGGTGCTCGGGCCAACTGATCAGGCAACGACCCAGGATGCCTTGGCCATTGATCACCGGGTCTTTGAACAGCTGGTTGGCTAGGTAGGGCTGGAGCATCAGATGCAGGCTGAGGCGGCGCTCATAGGCGCGCAGGCTTTCTCCGGCCATAGATCGGGCCCGGTCGATCGGGCTGCCATCCCACAGTGTCGACAAGGTGGTGATCGCTTTGAGCAGATTCTCTTTGCTCATGGTGCTGCTGCCCAAGAACTGGCCACCCTCATCATTGAACAAGCCCATGCTGGGCACGCCATGGCACAGACTTTTGACCAGAGCCTCAATGGTGGGCTCGGCAATGATCAGTCTCGGCGGTACCGGCTCGGATAGCTCACCGCCTTCCATCTCCGCGTGTTTCTTTGAGGTTTTGGGTTTGGCCATGATGCTGGTAGCGGCGCGATAGGCTTTGAGCTTTTCTGCATATAGGGTCCACTGCTGTCGTTCCCAGTCGCGGGCAGCCTTCAGCGCCAGATGATCCACCGCGCTTTTGCGATCACCCGAAGACGCCACTGTCAGCAGGTAAAGGGACAACGGATAGGTTCGGCCATCGAGTTGGGCATTGGCATGGCCCTGGCTCACCAAGGCAGCGCTGGCCAGCACCGATCGAGCGGCCATGGCGCAGGGTACGGCGATCACCTCGGCCAGTCGTTCGACCGCAGGGCCCAACAGATCCCCGAGTGCTTCGACCGGGTAGGGCAGTGGCGCCTGCTGGTATTCCAGCAATGGTTGTGGTGGCTCGAACGCTTCGCACAGTTGCATCACTATCCTCCTGAGATTATCGACTTCGTCCTCACTCATCCCGCCACGGTTGTTGAGTGTTGCCAGGGATCAAGGCCCCTGCGACCTGTGAGGTTTGTCCACTACGCGGGACTGACGGCTCTTTACGACCGGGAGCTTGGGCATCTCATGATCTGGCCTCCTGAACACCTCCTAAGAAGTGGGCGGGTGGAGGCTGCACTGGCTGACGAGACCAATGCCGCGAGATCCTGAGTCAGGTGAAGGCAGCGAGGTGATGACAGGGGCATGCCTGACTGTCAGTCAGGTGCAGTCCATTCCGTGGGCTGCGGCGCCATCATCGGCATCGGGTGTTGCGGTTGAATTCGACGTTTGTCACGCAAATTGTCGCAAGTCTCTTTGGCCCAAAGCTACGTTCGACGTGGGCTCGCGGATGGCGCAAAGTTTCTCCCTGTCGCTCGAAATTTGGAAGAGTTGGATGGCTGTGGAAGTGCGTGGCACTCAACGGAGGAGAAACCATTAGTCGCTTTCAAATTCAACCCCCTGCGTTTAGGAATGCGGAGCCTTCCTAAACGCAGGGGGTTGGCCGTAGGAACAATGGCGAGGCAGATTCAATGATGGTTGCCTCCATCTTCTGCCATGTTTGCTTGGCCACGGTTTTATAGATCGTCAGTCGTGACTGTATTCGACAAGCTTACTGGCGAAATACTGTGAGGTCTCAGGATCTGTGCAGTACAAATAACAGCCCTTCATCCCACGGGTCATCAGCGTCCGATAAGTGTTTTTAATTATCAGATCTGTTTCTTGTTGTGCCAGAGCAGGTTGCTCCTTCATCAACTTCTTCCAACCTCGAATCGATTTGTCATGCTTATCTCGGTCATGTGGCGATGTCACCACCTGGCCGTTCCGCACCACCAGATCCGGCCCGATGATCACTCCTATGTAATCTACCTCGAGACCCTGACAGGTATGGATACACCCCACCTGTTCGATAGAGTTTTCAGCGATAATCCATAAGCTACCATCTTCATCCAGATTCCATTGGCGTGCGTAGTCGTCGCCGATAACAATATCTGAAGCTTTGGAGTTTTTTTTGCTGAGCCAAGGCCAGCAGTAACCCGCGACCACGCGAGCCTTGTTACCGTGATTTTTCTGTTCGATAGCGGCATGCATGGCTTGGGGGGAATCGAATACCTTGAACTCATAGTCGCGGGTGTCGAGCACGGGGTGGGCTGTGGGGCGAATCCCCAGTACGTCGTCCAACCATGCAACGTAGCCATCGGAGCCA
The DNA here is from genome assembly GCF_014842725.1 of Pseudomonas sp. CFBP 13602. Lineage (NCBI taxonomy): Bacteria > Pseudomonadati > Pseudomonadota > Gammaproteobacteria > Pseudomonadales > Pseudomonadaceae > Pseudomonas > Pseudomonas sp. CFBP 13602. Next base: position 52,887 of record NZ_JACYVT010000011.1, read on the forward strand.
CTGCAACGGAACTGGGAGGACAGAACGTACTCCTCCACGGTCGCGCCTTTGGCTATGGCAAAGGAGCGAATCGCCTGCTTGCTACCGATGTCGCTAAGGGTCACGCGCTGATCTTCGTCGATAAAAAAGATTGCGCATTTCGATGAGTCGATCAGCTCCTTGATTTGGTTTTCGCCAAGGTTTCCGTACAGGCCGCTTTTTTCATTGAGCCTATGAGCCTCATCGATGATGAGCGCATCATACGTGTTAGGTTCGGTATCGATAAATGCACCTGAACCTGAAAAAAAATTAGAGAAGTGGGTTCGCTTTACAGTGCCAATCAACTTACTTTCGTACACCTTGCGTGGGGCAGCATTTTTGGACACATATTTGCTCAACAGGCTCAATGCAGTGAGCCTTACCAGCAAGTTAATCGCCAGTACCGTTTTTCCGGTACCGGGACCACCCTCAATTATCAATACCTTTGGAGCTTCAATAGTGGCTTGGCTCGCTGCCGCGAGAGCAGACTCGAAAATTGCCTTTTGATCATCGATCAATATGAACTCAGGCTTGCCTTTCATTAGCCCACTCAGGGCTTCGGACAAAGCTTTGGATGGGCGAATTTTCCCGTTCGAAAGCTCGTAAAGCACCTCTTTGTTGTCACCGTGGACGATGTGTTTCTTCAGGAAGCTTCGTAGCTTTTCGAGCTCAGCGGGGCCTTTCAGGAACAAAGGTGCTTTGTTGGTATAGGGTTCGTAGTGAGCAGAATTGATAACACCGTCGCTGACGTAGTTATGCAGGTACGTACAGGGCCGTACCTCGATGCTTTTGTCGTAGACAGCCTCGTTGAAGCCCTGCAGTAGGGCGGCGTACGACCAAACTTGATAAGAGGGATGAACAGTCTCGACTTGGCTGCCGCCCAATGCCGTTTTTACGATGGCATCCTTTGTGGTGGCAGTGGCTTTGCTCCACTGCTTTAGCTCAATCAAGACCGCGTTTTTGGCTTGAAACTCATCACGGCCCGTCAGCAAGAAGTCGATGCGTTTCGATGACTGGGGGATATGCAGCTCGATGGCCAGGCCTGCGTCGCAGGGTAGACCGTCATCGCGTAGCACCTTAGCCATATAAGCCAGCGATCCCTGCCAGGACTTGATCTCCGAAGCGCCAACCTTCTTTCCGGTGGCTTCTTTGAAATGCCTGAGAATCACTTCTTCGATATCGTCGTTATCGCTGTCTTTGAGAAACTGCTGTTTGGTCGCAGCGTAAACGATCACTCGTGGTCCTTAGAGCTCCAAGCTCAGAATTGATCGTAGTTTTGCTGCTGCCGTCAGATTTGACGGTAGCAGGCTACATGCGATCGGAAAACGTGGGCTCGGATTGTAAGAGTTTTCGCTTTTCGGAGCGGATTTTTTTCGCTTCCTCTCAGGCTGTTTTCCATGAGGCAGGCTCAGCACCACGTGCCAACCTCGGTCATGGACAGACATAGTCATAAGCCGACAGAGCTTCGGCACCTCCCAAATCGCACCCACAAAAAAAGGCGCCCTAAGGCGCCTTCTTCTGCAGATTTGGTGGAGCCGGGGGGATTTGAACCCCCGTCCGCCAGTACTCCGCTGTCGGTACTACATGCTTAGCCGTGTCTACTGAGTTAATCCGCAGCCGCCCGACTGGCAGGGTGCATTGGACGAGCTGTGTAAGTTTTAGTCGCTTTGCCCACAGCGTGCTACACGACGATCCTGTTCTGCGTGACGATCACTTTGGGTTTACAGGCATCCCCTGATGATCGCTGGCACCGAAGTAGCCAGAAGAGCGGCTCAGCTACCGTTAGGCAGCGAGAGCTTGGCCCTCGTAGGTTTCGTCATTGGCAACTATAGAAAGTTGCAACAGTTGATTTACGACTTCTGTTACCAAGTCGGCATGCACCTAGAGTTTCGCAACCGGCGTCGAATCCTAATCGGCCCCAGTCCCTGCGGTTAGGCAGGGGAGACGTAGTCTACGTCATTTTGCGGCGTCAGGCCAACCCCATGGTTGGCTTGGCGATCAGCCTTTGCTTTTCTGAGCATCCATCAGGATGTTCATGGCATCGGTGGAGTGCGAGATGCAGGCTTTTTCGTCCTTGGCAGCGTGGGCGGCCATGGCGGCTTTGTACGCGTCGTCGTACTGGCTCTTGGCAGGGTCGCCGAGCTGCATCGAAGTGGTCTTGGCGTCGTTCAGCTTCTGCATGTTCACTTCGCACAGGTCGTCGGCGGCGAACACAGGGGATGCGATCAGGGCGGAGGCTACGATCAGGCCGGACAGATAGGTACGCTTCATAAGAATCTCCTTACTCAAGGTGGACTCGGCGCTCCTCGGTAGGATCGGCGTCCGCAGTCAGAAATAGCCCAATTGCTTGCGGGCCTGATGAATGGACTTCGCCCTTTTGCAGGGGTTCTGTCGAAAACGTGTGCGGATGTAAATAAATTCAGTTAGCACCAAAAGGGGGCGACATCGCCCCCAGGTTGGGTGTGTTGGACGCATATCTGTCAGGAATCAGTGCACCAGCATGCCGGTGAACCAGTAGGCCTGCGCTAGGGTAATCAAGCCGATGATGGTCGCGAACAACAAGCTGTGCTTGAGCGTGAAGCGCAGCAGGTCGGACTCGCGGCCCACCAGGCCGGTGGCAGCGCAGGCCACGGCGATGGACTGCGGCGAGATCATCTTGCCGGTCACGCCGCCGCTGGAGTTGGCGGCCACCATCAGTACGTCGCTGACGCCCAACTGGTGCGCGGTGGTGGCTTGCAGCGAGCCGAACAGGGCGTTGGACGAGGTGTCCGAGCCGGTCAGGAACACGCCCAGCCAGCCCAGGAACGGCGAGAAGAACGGGAACGCGGAGCCGGTGCCCGCCAGAATCAGCGCCATCGTCGATGACATGCCCGAGAAGTTGGTGACGAAAGCGAAGGCCAGCACCATGCCGATGGACAGGATTGGCCAGCGCAGCTCGAACAGGGTTTCACCGAATGTCTTCAATGCGGTCTTGATGTCGATGCGCAGCACCATCATCGAGATGATCGCGGCGAACAGGATCGCCGTGCCGGTGGCCGAGATGGGGTCGAACTTGAACACGGCGGGCATCGGTGTGGCTGTGGCGACGATGGGTGCGGTCTTCAGTACCAATTGGTCGAGGTGCGGGATGGCGAAGTTGAACACGAAGTTGTACATGGCGCCGCCCGGCGCGAACATGGCTTTGAATGGCTTCAGGGTCCAGATGGTGACCAGCACGGTCAGGATCAGGAACGGCGACCACGCCTTGAGGATCTCTCCCAGGCTGTAGGGCGTTGGTGTGGAGCCGCCCACTGCCGAGGTTTTGCCCGCAGGCCCGCCGCCCATTACCGCAGCACCACCGCTCACGGCCACTTGATCAGTGCTGGCGCTGCGCTTGGGCTGCCACACTTTCAGGAACAAGGTCAGGCAGACGATGCTGGTCAGTGCCGAGGTGATGTCGGGCAGTTCCGGGCCGATGAAGTTGGAGGTCAGGTACTGCACGATGGCGAAGCTCAGGCCTGCAACCAATGCTGCCGGCCAGGTCTCCCGGACGCCGCGCAGGCCATCCATGATGAACACCAGCCAGAACGGTACGATCAACGACAGCAACGGCAGTTGGCGGCCGGTCATGGCGCCGATCTTGAACGGGTCGATGCCGGTCACCTGGCCTGCGACGATGATCGGGATGCCCAATGCGCCGAAGGCCACGGGTGCGGTGTTGGCGATCAGGCACAGGCCTGCCGCGTACAGCGGGTTGAAGCCCAGGCCTACCAGCAAGGCGGCGGTGATGGCGACCGGTGCACCGAAGCCTGCAGCGCCTTCCAGGAAGGCGCCGAAGCAGAAGCCGATCAGCAATACCTGCAAGCGTTGGTCGTCAGTGATCGACAGCACCGAGCTTCGGATGATCTCGAACTGGCCGCTCTTGACCGTGAGTTTGTACAGGAACACCGCGGCGACGATGATCCAGGCAATCGGCCACAGCCCGTACATGAAGCCGTAGCCAGCGGCAGCCAGTGCCATGTCGGCCGGCATGCCGTAGGCGAAGATCGCCAGCACGATGGACAGCGCCAGGGTGATGCTGCCGGCGACGTGCCCCTTCATGCGGAATACGGCCAGCGCCAGGAAGAAGAACACGATGGGTATGACGGCTACCAGGGCGGATAGCCCGAGGCTGCCGAGCGGGTTGTAGATCTGCTGCCAGGTTTGCATAGACTGAGGCCCCTTGTTTTTTTTGGAAGGCTTGGCGCTACGGCGCTGTATTGCAGGAATTGGTAATACCAATTTACAATAAGTTCCGGTCAGGTTAGGACGCAGCCGTGGGGCTGTCAATTTCCTTGTCTATGACTTTGGTCGAGTGCGGCCAGGGCAATCGTGTGTTGGAGCCACCCATGGGTATTGAGCAAGTCCGTCAGCGGCGTTTGTCCGATGGCATCGTCGAGCGTCTGGAGGCCATGATTCTCGAGGGCACGCTAAGGGCGGGCGAGCGTTTGCCGGCCGAGCGGGCGCTGGCCGAGCAGTTTGGCGTGTCGCGGCCTTCCTTGCGCGAAGCCATTCAGAAACTGGTGGCCAAGGGCATGTTGGTCAGCCGTCAGGGTGGGGGCAACTACGTCTGCCACACGCTTGGCTCAACCTTCAGCGATCCGCTGTTGGCGTTGCTGGAAAGCAATCCGGAAAGCCAACGCGACCTGCTCGAGTTTCGCCATACCCTGGAAGCGTCGTGCGCCTTCTATGCAGCGCAGCGCGCCACCGAGATCGACCGCGATCGACTGAGGCAGGCGATGGATGTCTTGGAAGATTGTTATCGCCGAGTCGAGGACGCCACGCGGGAAGAGGAGGGCGTCGCCGATGCCAACTTCCACCTGGCGATTGCCGAAGCCAGTCACAACGCGGTGTTGCTGCACACCGTGCGCGGGCTGTTCGATATGCTCAAGCGCAATATGGTGGTGAACATCGGTGGCATGCACCGGCACAGCGGGGAAACCCGAGACAAGTTGATCGCGCAGCATCGCCAGCTGTTTCATGCCATCGTGAGCGGTCAGGCGGAGCAGGCACGTGAATTGGCCAGCCTGCATATCACCTACGTGCAGGGTGTGCTCGACGAGGCACGGCAGACAGTGCAACGCACCGCTCGCGCACAGCGTCGCAGCAACTTGCAGTAATCAAGCCGGTAAATGCGGCAAAGCTAGCGCTGCAAGGGGAAGGAATCAGTCTTCCTTGCCCTTGTTGCGCACGGCACGCTGCAGCTCGCGGTTGGAATCGCGTTCGCGCTCGGTATCGCGCTTGTCGTATTCCTTCTTGCCCTTGCCCAGAGCGATTTCGCACTTGATCAAGTGCTTGCTCCAGTAGATCGACAAGGCCACGCAGGCATAGCCCTTCTGCTGAACCTGGGCGAACAGCTTTTCCAGCTCGCGGCGGTTGAGCAGCAGTTTGCGGGTACGCGTGGGGTCGGCGATCACATGGGTGCTGGCCGTGGTCAAGGGGGTGAAGTGGCTACCCATCAGCCAGGCTTCGCCGTCCTTGAGCAGCACGTAGCTGTCCACCAGTTGCGCCTTGCCGGCACGCAGGCTTTTTACTTCCCAACCGGCCAGGACCAAGCCAGCCTCGAAACGGTGTTCGATGAAGTAATCGTGTCGCGCTTTCTTGTTCTGCGCGATGGTCCCTGTAGGGTGTTTCTTTAATTTGGCCATAGGGCGCGCATTATAGGCAGTCGTTGCGCTCTCGGCTACGGTATTGCTATGCGCTTGAGCGCTTGCAATGAATACCGGACAATACCTGATCTTTATGGATAGCCTGCGCTTTGCCGCTGTCGACAAAGAAGCCCCGTGATTTCGTTGGCGTGCCCCCTGTCTGCTGGCATGCCTACCTTATTTTCAAGGCGCCGTTGGCGTCGTTCGGCCGGCGCAGATTTTCGCGTCCGCCGCCCAGCTTTGGAAGTGACGCCCGCATGACTACCCATATTCAACGCTCGGCCCTGCTGCCTTATCCTGCTCAGGCCCTGTATGACCTGGTCAACGACGTGTCCCGCTACCCCGAATTTCTGCCTTGGTGTTCGTCAACCACCATCCTTGAAGAAACCGACACCCTGATGCGCGCCAACCTGGACATTGCCAAGGGTGGGCTGAGTCAGCATTTCGTGACTCGCAATACCTTGGTGCCCGGCAGCTCCATTGAAATGAACCTGGAAGAAGGTCCGTTCAACCAGCTGCACGGAGTGTGGGTGTTCAAGCCGCTGGGCGAGAAGGCCTGCAAGATCAGCCTGGATCTGTCCTTCGACTATGCCGGCCCGATCATTCGCGCCACCTTGGGGCCGCTGTTCAATCAGGCCGCCAACACGCTGGTGGATGCCTTCTGCCAGCGCGCCAAGCAATTGCATGGCTGAGCAGTTGATCGACATCGAAGTGGCCTATGCCGCGGTCGACGAGCAGGCATTGCTCGGGCTGAAAGTGCCTGAGGGCACAACCGTCGCCCAGGCGATCGAGATGTCGGGCATTGCTCAGCGCTTCCCTGACGTAGATTTCAATCAGTGCCCGGTAGGCATCTTCGCCAAGCTGCTGGATTCGCCCGCCGAGCACGTGCTGCAATCCGGTGACCGCATCGAACTCTACCGGCCGTTGCTCGCGGACCCGAAAGAGGTGCGACGATTGCGCGCGGCCAAGGCGGCGCAAGCGCGCAAGCCTCGTTGAGATAACTTTCCTTCGCCCATGAAAAAGCCCGGCATGACCGGGCTTTTTTCGTACCGCCTGCTTACTGCGGCGAAACGTCCAGCGGCTGGGGTGCCGGGACGGGGACGGTCTTCACGCCGTCCACGTCGCGCTGGATGTCGTCGAGCATCGAGCCAGGCTTGGGTGGCTCTTCGGCCTTCTGCGGCTCGCCCTGCTGGGGCGTAGCGGTGGTGTCGGTGTCGCTGCCCAGAATTGCCTGGTCCCTGCTGACGCCCGGCATGAAATCGCCAGAGAGGCCGACCAATTGGTCGTTGCCGTTGAACATGACACTCATGCGTTCCTGCTGGCGTTCGCCGCCGCCTGGCTGCAGGCTGTACAGGTAATCCCAGCGATTGGCGTGAAACGTGTCGACCAACAGGGGGTTGCCCATGATAAACCTTACTTGCCGACGGGTCATTCCGGGCCGTAACTGGTCTATCATGTCCTGTGTGACGACATTGCCCTGCTGGATGTCGATTTTGTAAACCCCGGGGAATGAACAACCGGCGAGTGCGAGCAGTCCCACGAAGGTGAGGCTGGTTAGCAAGTGCTTGGTGTTTTGCATCGGTGGGCGACTTCCACTATCTTGGCTGGGACAACGTAAACCCCGATCATACCCGTATTAAGAGATGCTGCGAAGCCGCATCGTTGAGAAAGCTGACCATGGTTGATAATAGCGAACTGCGTAAAGCCGGCCTCAAGGTGACCCTTCCACGGGTCAAGATTCTGCAAATGCTGGAGTCGGCACAGCAACGCCACATGAGCGCCGAGGAAGTCTACAAGGCGCTGATGGAAGCGGGTGAAGATGTGGGTCTGGCCACGGTTTACCGTGTTCTGACCCAATTCGAAGCGGCGGGTCTGGTAGCACGTCATAACTTCGATGGCGGCCATGCCGTGTTCGAATTGGCAGACGGCGAGCACCACGATCACATGGTCGATGTCGACTCGGGTGATGTGATCGAGTTTACCGACCACGAGATCGAGCGCCGCCAGAAGGAAATCGTCAGCGAGCATGGTTACGAGCTGGTGGATCACAACCTGGTGCTGTACGTGCGCAAGCCAAAGTAACTTCAGGAGTGATGCAAAAAGGCGACCCTGGGGTCGCCTTTTTTGTTGGGGTGAATCAGTTGGGGCCTCTTCGCGGGCAGAGCCCGCTCCCACCGGTCAGTGCCAGCCTTGTGGGAGCGGGGCGGGCGGCGAGCCCTCTGCCCGCGAAGAGGCCCGCCTGGCCACCATCACCCCTTGGCGGTAACAACCATCTTCTTCGCATGTGCCAGCGATTCCTTGGTCAGGTCAATCCCACCCAGCATCCGCGCCACCTCTTCCACGCGCTCACCCTTGCCCAGGTTCGACACTGCCGTGCGCGTCTCGTCACTGCCGCGCACCTTGTGCACGAACAGGTGATGGTGCCCCTGCGCCGCCACCTGCGGCAGGTGAGTCACGGTCAGCACTTGCCCACGCTCACCCAGGCGTCGCAGCAACTGCCCGACGATCTCGGCTGTCGGGCCACCGATGCCCACGTCCACTTCGTCGAACACCAGCGTCGGAACCCGCGAGGTCTGCGCCGTGATCACCTGGATTGCCAGGCTGATCCGCGACAGCTCGCCGCCCGACGCCACCTTGGCCAAGGGTTTCATTGGCTGGCCAGGGTTGGCGCTGACCAACAGCTCGACCTGCTCCAGGCCATTGGGGTGCAAGTCCTCGTGGGCATTGGCGCGCAGCTCGATGGTGAAGCGCCCACCAGGCATGCCCAGGCGCTGGATTTCCACCTCCACTGCGGCCGCCAGTTGCGCGGCGGCGTGGGTGCGCAGTCCGGTCAGCTCACCGGCTTTTTCCTGGTAGTGGCGTGCATAGGCCGCCAGCTCTTCACCCAGCTGCTCGATTGACTCGTCGCTGGCGTTCAACCCTTCCAGCTCTTCGAGCAAGCGGTGTTGCAGCGCGACCACTTCGGTCGGGTGAACGCGGTGTTTGCGCGCCAGGGTATAGATGGTGTCGAGGCGCTCCTCGATATGCTGCAAGCGCGCCGGATCGGCTTCGAAGTGGTCGAGGAAGCGATTGAGTTCGCCCACGGCTTCTTCGACCTGGATCTGCGCCGTTGCCAGCATCGAGGCCGCTTCGCCCAGCGCGTTCGGAGCATTGCTGACGCCGCCCAGGCGATTAAGGCTGGCGGTCAGCGCGCTGAGCACGTTGCCCGAATCGTTTTCGCTGCAATGGTCGATGACCTGGCGGCAGATGCCGAACAAGGCTTCGGCGTTGGTCAGGTTCTTGTGTTCCTGTTCCAGCTGCTCCAGCTCGTTCTCGCCCAGCCCGAGGTTCTCCAGCTCTTCCAGCTGGTAGCTGAGCAACTGGTGACGTGCGCGCTGTTCGTCACCGGAGTCCGACAAGCGCTCGAGTTCCTGGCGGGTCTGGCGCCATTTCTGCGCAGCCAGGTGCACCTGCCGGGCTAGATCGCTGGCACCGGCGTATTCATCCAGCAGGCGGCGATGGGTATCGGTCTTGAGCAGCGACTGGTGCTCGTGCTGGCTATGGATATCGATCAGCAGCTCACCCAGCGACTTGAGGTCGCCGAGCGGGCAGGGGGTGCCGTTGATGTAGCCGCGCGAACCGCCCTTGGCCGTGATCACCCGGCGCAGGATGCAGGGGCCGTCGGTTTCCAAGTCGCGCTCGGCAAGCCACGTGCTGGCCTCGGGGATATCGACCAGATCGAAAGTGGCAAGGATGTCGGCCTTGTCTGCTCCGGGCCGGACCACGCCGCTGTCGGCGCGGTCGCCCAGGGCCAGGCCCAGCGCATCGAGCATGATCGATTTGCCGGCGCCGGTTTCGCCCGTGATCACGCTCATCCCGCGCTCGAGTTCGAGGTCGAGATGTTCGACGATGGCATAGTTGTGTACGGACAGGTGCACCAGCATAAGACCGCCCCCAGGCATGGATGTCTGGTTATTTATACAGTGTTTTATACAGGGCTGACAATATTGGTCCTTAGCTCGTTTTCGCCTGATGCCTGGGTTTTTTATCGCTTCATTCGAAAGCCCACACTCAGCCGCTGGTCGTCAGCCCTTGAAGCGCGAATTTGCGACCCCATATACCGGTCAGAAGCGCGAGTCGACCTCGCGGACGTTATCGAGAGGAGAGAACCAATGGCTGATGAACAGAATCTGGACGATCAGAATCTAGACGCTAATCAGGCTGCCAGCGCTGGCGCCGAAGACCTCACCGCGCGCGTGCAGTTGCTCGAAGAGCAGCTCGCCACCGCTCAGGACCAGTCGCTGCGTGTCGCGGCCGACCTGCAGAATGTTCGCCGCCGCGCCGATCAGGACGTGGAAAAGGCGCACAAGTTCGCCCTCGAGAAGTTCGCCGGCGACCTGCTGCCTGTGCTCGACAGCCTGGAGCGCGGCATCGAGCTGTCCAGTGCCGACGACGAAAGCATTCGTCCGATGCGCGAAGGTATGGAGCTGACCCTGAAAATGTTTCAGGACACCCTCAAGCGCTACAACCTGGAAGCCATCGACCCGCACGGCCAGCCATTCAACGCCGAGCATCACCAGGCCATGGCGATGCAGGAAAGCGCGGATGTCGAGCCCAACAGTGTCTTGAAGGTTTTCCAGAAGGGCTATCAGCTCAATGGACGCCTGCTGCGCCCGGCCATGGTCGTGGTCAGCAAGGCCGCCGCACCGGTTTCGCCTTCGATTGACGAGCAGGCTTGAAATCGGCCAAGTGGCCCCCATCTTAGTGTCAAGCGTTTAAGTGCTACCGCAGACAGCCACCACTGCTGCGGCAACCAAATCCAAAATTTTCGGGCCTTAGTGCCAGGAGAAGAAACATGGGCAAGATTATCGGTATCGACCTGGGGACCACCAACTCCTGCGTCTCCATTCTGGAAAACGGCAAGGCCAAGGTCATCGAGAACGCCGAAGGCGCTCGGACCACACCTTCGATCATCGCTTATGCCAACGACGGCGAAATTCTCGTCGGTCAGTCGGCCAAGCGTCAGGCCGTCACCAACCCGCATAACACGTTGTATGCAGTGAAGCGCCTGATCGGCCGTCGTTTCGCCGAAGACGTCGTGCAGAAAGACATCCAGATGGTCCCGTACAAAATTGTCGAAGCCGACAACAAGGACGCCTGGGTCGAAGTCAACGGCCAGAAAATGGCACCGCCGCAGATCTCGGCTGAAATCTTGAAAAAGATGAAGAAGACCGCCGAAGACTACCTCGGCGAAGCGGTCACCGAAGCGGTCATCACCGTGCCGGCCTACTTCAACGACAGCCAGCGTCAGGCCACCAAGGACGCCGGTCGTATCGCCGGTCTGGACGTCAAGCGCATCATCAACGAGCCGACTGCCGCTGCACTGGCATACGGCATGGACAAGGCCAAGGGCGACCACACCGTCATCGTTTATGACCTGGGTGGCGGTACCTTCGACGTGTCCGTGATCGAAATCGCCGAAGTTGATGGCGAGCACCAGTTCGAAGTGTTGGCCACCAACGGCGACACCTTCCTGGGTGGCGAAGACTTCGACATCCGCTTGATCGACTACCTCGTAGACGAATTCAAGAAAGAAAGCGGCATGAACCTCAAGGGTGACCCACTGGCGATGCAGCGCTTGAAAGAAGCCGCTGAGAAAGCCAAGATCGAGCTGTCCTCGAGCCAGTCGACCGACGTCAACCTGCCGTACATCACTGCAGACGCGACCGGTCCGAAGCACTTGAACGTGAAGATCTCCCGCGCCAAGCTGGAATCGCTGGTCGAAGACCTGGTTCAACGCACCATCGAGCCTTGCCGCATCGCCATGAAAGACGCCGGTATCGACGTTGGCGCGATCAACGACGTGATCCTGGTCGGCGGTCAGACCCGCATGCCGCTGGTTCAGAAGCTGGTCACCGACTTCTTCGGCAAAGAAGCCCGCAAGGACGTCAACCCTGACGAAGCCGTTGCCATGGGTGCTGCCATCCAAGGCGCCGTACTGGCCGGCGACGTGAAAGACGTGCTGCTGCTCGACGTCAGCCCGCTGACCCTGGGTATCGAAACCATGGGTGGCGTGATGACCGCGCTGATCGAGAAGAACACCACGATTCCTACCAAGAAGTCGCAGGTATTCTCGACGGCCGATGACAACCAGGGCGCCGTGACCATTCACGTCCTGCAGGGTGAGCGCAAGCAAGCCGCGCAGAACAAGTCGCTGGGCAAGTTCGACTTGGCCGAGATCCCGCCAGCTCCACGTGGCGTGCCGCAGATCGAAGTGACCTTCGACATCGACGCCAACGGCATCCTGCACGTCGGCGCGAAGGACAAGGCCACCGGCAAGACCCAGTCGATCGTGATCAAGGCCAACTCCGGTCTGTCCGAAGACGAAATTCAGCAGATGGTGCGTGACGCTGAAGTCAATGCCGAGGAAGACCGCAAGTTCGAAGAGCTGGCTGCTGCCCGCAACCAGGGTGATGCACTGGTGCACTCGACGCGCAAGATGGTCGCCGACGCCGGTGACAAGGTCACTGCCGACGAGAAGACTGCCATCGAAGCGGCCGTCGTGGCGCTGGAAGCTGCGGTCAAGGGCGACGACAAGGCTGCCATCGATGCCAAGGTCGAAGAGCTGTCCAAGGTCTCCGCTCCAGTGGCGCAGAAGATGTACGCCGACCAGGCCGAGAAGCCTGAAGGCGCTGCTGCCCAGCCAGCCGAAGAAGCCGGCAAGCACGACGACGTTGTCGATGCCGAGTTCGAAGAAGTCAAAGACAACAAGTAAACACTTGTTGGTCGGCCGGTTGACTGTGCTTGCACGGTGACTGGTAGGATGTCGCCGCGCGGGGGCTTGCTCCCGCGTTGGCGTGTCTGGAATACACGAATTTTAACAACATGCGACAGCGATCGGATGTTGGCGGCGCGGTCAGCGGCGCCCCTGCGTGCTGGCTCCCAAAAGAGTAAAAAGACTTATGGCAAAGCGTGACTATTACGAGGTTCTGGGGGTGGAGCGCGGCTCCAGCGAAGCAGATCTGAAGAAGGCCTATCGCCGCCTCGCGATGAAGCATCACCCGGATCGCAACCCCGACAGCAAGGAATCGGAAGAAGCCTTCAAAGAGGCCAACGAGGCCTATGAAGTGCTGTCCGATGCGAGCAAGCGCGCGGCGTACGACCAGTATGGTCATGCCGGCGTAGACCCGAGCATGGGGGGTGGTGGCCAGGGTTTCGGCGGCCAGAATTTCTCCGATATCTTCGGCGATGTGTTCAGCGATTTCTTCGGTGGCGGTCGCGGCGGCAATGGCCGCGGTGGCGCCCAGCGTGGCAGCGACCTGCGCTACACCCTCGAACTGAACCTGGAAGAAGCCGTGCGCGGCACCACGGTCAGCATCCGTGTGCCGACGCTGGTCAACTGCAAGCCCTGCGACGGCAGTGGCGCGAAGAAAGGCTCGGCGCCGATCACCTGCCCGACTTGTGGCGGTATCGGCCAGGTGCGTATGCAGCAGGGCTTCTTCTCGGTGCAGCAGACCTGCCCGCGCTGCCATGGCCAGGGCAAGATCATCTCTGACCCGTGCGATTCGTGCCATGGCGAAGGCCGTGTCGAAGAATACAAGACCCTCTCGGTCAAGGTGCCTTCGGGCGTCGACACCGGTGATCGCATTCGCCTGTCGGGTGAAGGCGAGGCGGGCATGCAGGGTGGCCCGACCGGCGACCTCTATGTGGTGATCAACGTGCGCGAGCACGCGATCTTCCAGCGCGACGGCAAGCATCTGTACTGCGAAGTGCCGATCAGCTTCACCGACGCGGCATTGGGCGGCGAGCTGGAAGTGCCGACCCTCGACGGTCGGGTCAAGCTGAAGATTCCGGAAGGCACCCAGACCGGCAAGCAGTTCCGTCTGCGCGGCAAGGGCGTTGCGCCCGTGCGCGGCGGCGGTGCCGGCGACCTGATGTGCCGGGTGGCGGTGGAAACGCCGGTCAACCTCGACCGTCGTCAGCGTGAGTTGCTGGAAGAATTCCGCACTTCGCTTGAGGGCAACGAATCCCATTCGCCGAAGGCCAATGGTTGGTTCGAGGGTGTGAAGCGTTTCTTCGGCGACCTGTAAGGCATAAGGATTCGAGCATGCGACGTATAGCTGTGATGGGCGCCGCCGGGCGCATGGGCAAGACCTTGATCGAAGCGGTCCAGCTGGCGCCCGGCGCCGGTTTGACGGCGGCGGTCGATCGGCCGGACAGCACGCTGGTGGGCGCCGATGCTGGCGAGCTGGCTGCGCTGGGGCGGATCGGCGTACCGCTGTCGGGCGACGTGGCCAAGGTGGCGGAGGAGTTCGATGTGTTGATCGACTTCACCCACCCAACGGTAACGCTGAAGAACCTGGCGTTCTGCCGCAAGGCGGGCAAGGCCATGGTCATCGGCACCACTGGTTTCAGTGCCGAAGAAAAGGCATTGCTGGCCGAGGCGGGCAAGGATATCCCCATCGTCTTCGCCGCCAACTTCAGTGTCGGCGTCAATCTGTGCCTGAAGTTGCTCGACACCGCTGCGCGCGTGTTGGGCGACGACGTCGATATCGAGATCATGGAAGCCCATCACCGGCACAAGGTCGATGCGCCCTCGGGCACGGCCGTGCGCATGGGCGAAGTGATTGCCAGCGCGTTGGGTCGCGATCTGAAAAAGGTGGCGGTGTACGGCCGTGAAGGTCAGACCGGCGCGCGCGAGCGCCAGACCATTGGTTTCGCCACCGTGCGCGCTGGCGACGTGGTGGGTGACCACACCGTGCTGTTCGCCGCTGACGGCGAGCGCGTCGAGATCACTCACAAGGCGTCCAGCCGCATGACGTTCGCCAAGGGAGCGGTACGCGCCGCCCTCTGGCTCGACGGTCGCGCCCCAGGCTTCTACGACATGCAGGACGTGCTGGACCTGCATTGACCCAGCTGTGCCAGGCTCGCTCCTCCCGTAGGAGCGGTCATCGGCCGCGAACCAGACGCCGCGGTCTTGCTGACACACCGCGGTGCCTATTCGCGGCCAATGACCGCTCCTACAGGGGAAGGCGCGCCAAAGTCGCATTCCCTCAAGTCCGCACCGCATTCGCGGTAGACCAAAACCCCTCTTTTCTGTAAGCTACAGCTTTAGTGTGTCCACTAAAAGCGCGCAGATAATTCGATGAAAAGAAGCGGGGTGACGTATCCATACGGCATTCCGCTTTTTTACAACCTGCGATCGCCCTTTCAGGCTTTATTTACGGGAGGTCTTCTTGACTAAGCCAGCCATACTCGCCCTTGCCGATGGCAGCATCTTTCGCGGCGAAGCCATTGGAGCCGACGGGCAAACCGTTGGAGAGGTGGTGTTCAACACCGCCATGACCGGCTATCAGGAAATCCTTACCGATCCTTCCTATGCCCAGCAAATCGTCACCCTGACCTACCCCCACATCGGCAACACCGGCACCACCCCGGAAGATGCCGAGTCCGATCGCGTCTGGGCCGCAGGCCTGGTGATCCGCGACCTGCCATTGGTGGCCAGCAACTGGCGTAACACCATGGCCCTGGACGACTACCTGAAAGCCAACAACGTGGTTGCCATCGCCGGCATCGACACCCGCCGCCTGACCCGCATCCTGCGAGAGAAAGGCGCGCAGAACGGCTGCATCATGGCCGGTGACGACATCAGCGAAGAGGCCGCCATCGCCGCCGCGCGCGCCTTCCCCGGCCTCAAGGGCATGGACCTGGCCAAGGAAGTCAGCACCAAGGACACCTACCAGTGGCGCTCCAGCGTCTGGGAACTGAAATCCGACAGCCACCCCGATAGGCCCAACAGCGAGCTGCCTTACCATGTGGTCGCCTACGACTACGGCGTCAAGGTCAACATCCTGCGCATGCTGGTCGAGCGCGGCTGCCACCTCACCGTGGTGCCTGCGCAAACCCCGGCCGCCGACGTGCTGGCGCTCAACCCCGATGGCGTGTTCCTGTCCAACGGCCCTGGCGATCCAGAGCCCTGCGACTACGCTATCCAGGCGATCAAGGAAGTGCTGCAGACCGAGATTCCGGTCTTCGGCATCTGCCTCGGCCACCAGTTGCTGGCCCTGGCTGCCGGCGCCAAGACCGTCAAGATGGGTCATGGTCACCACGGTGCCAACCACCCGGTGCAGGATGTCGACAGCGGCGTGGTGATGATCACCAGCCAGAACCACGGCTTCGCGGTAGATGAAGCGACGTTGCCGAGCAATGTCCGCGCGATCCACAAATCGCTGTTCGACGGCACCCTGCAGGGTATCGAGCTGACCGACAAGGCCGCGTTCAGCTTCCAGGGTCACCCTGAAGCCAGCCCCGGTCCGAACGACGTCTCGCCGCTGTTCGACCGCTTCATCGAATCGATGGCCAAGCGCCGCTGATCACTGTCGGACCCGTGTGTAACGCGCGCCCCGGCCGGCCCCGTCGAAGACGGACAGGCCGCCAGGGCGCCGCCCAATAAAGTTTAGGCGGGCAGCCGGCTGAACTGCGCAATTGAGTGAGAACCATGCCAAAACGTACAGACTTGAAAAGCATCCTGATTCTTGGCGCCGGCCCGATCGTCATCGGCCAGGCCTGCGAATTCGACTACTCCGGCGCCCAGGCCTGCAAGGCCCTGCGCGAGGAGGGTTACCGCGTCATCCTGGTCAACTCCAACCCGGCCACCATCATGACCGACCCGGACATGGCCGACGCCACCTACATCGAACCGATCAAGTGGCAGACCGTGGCCAAGATCATCGAGAAAGAGCGTCCGGACGCCGTATTGCCGACCATGGGTGGCCAGACTGCCCTGAACTGCGCCCTGGACCTGGAGCGCGAAGGCGTTCTGGCCAAGTTCGGCGTGGAAATGATCGGTGCCAATGCCGACACCATCGACAAGGCCGAAGACCGTTCGCGTTTCGACAAGGCCATGAAGTCCATCGGCCTGGCCTGCCCGCGTTCGGGTATTGCCCACAGCATGGAAGAAGCCAATGCCGTGCTGGAGAAGCTCGGCTTCCCGTGCATCATTCGTCCATCGTTCACCATGGGCGGTACCGGCGGCGGCATCGCCTACAACCGTGAAGAGTTCGAAGAGATCTGCGCCCGTGGCCTGGACCTGTCGCCAACCAAGGAACTGCTGATCGACGAATCGCTGATCGGTTGGAAAGAGTACGAGATGGAAGTGGTCCGCGACAAAAAGGACAACTGCATCATCGTCTGTTCCATCGAGAACTTCGACCCGATGGGCGTGCACACCGGTGACTCGATCACCGTCGCACCGGCGCAGACCCTGACCGACAAGGAATACCAGATCCTGCGCAACGCTTCGCTGGCAGTGCTGCGCGAGATCGGCGTGGAAACCGGTGGCTCCAACGTGCAGTTCGGTATCTGCCCGGACACCGGCCGCATGGTCGTCATCGAGATGAACCCGCGCGTGTCGCGTTCCTCGGCACTGGCTTCCAAGGCCACCGGCTTCCCGATCGCCAAGGTCGCGGCCAAGCTGGCCGTCGGCTACACCCTCGACGAACTGCAGAACGACATCACCGGCGGCAAGACCCCGGCGTCGTTCGAGCCGTCCATCGACTACGTCGTCACCAAGCTGCCACGCTTCGCCTTCGAGAAATTCCCGAAAGCGGACGCGCGCCTGACCACCCAGATGAAATCCGTGGGTGAAGTCATGGCCATCGGCCGGACCTTCCAGGAATCCCTGCAGAAAGCCCTGCGCGGCCTGGAAGTGGGCGTCAGTGGCCTGGACCCGAAAGTCGACCTGAGCAGCCCCGAAGCCAACGGCATCCTCAAGCGCGAACTGACCGTGCCGGGCGCCGAGCGCATCTGGTACGTCGCCGACGCCATGCGCGCCGGCATGAGCGTGGACGACATTTTCGCCCTGACCATGATCGACCGCTGGTTCCTGGTGCAGATGGAAGACCTGATCAAGGAAGAAGAGAAGGTCAAGACCCTGGGTCTGGCCGATATCGACAAGGCCTTGATGTTCCGCCTCAAGCGCAAGGGTTTCTCCGACCAGCGCCTGGCCAAGCTGCTGGGCATCACCGACAAGAATCTGCGTCGTCACCGCCACAAGCTGGACGTGTTCCCGGTCTACAAGCGCGTCGACACCTGCGCCGCCGAGTTCGCCACCGACACCGCCTACCTGTACTCCACGTACGAGGAAGAGTGCGAGGCCAACCCGACCGACCGCGACAAGATCATGATCCTGGGCGGTGGCCCGAACCGTATCGGCCAAGGCATCGAGTTCGACTACTGCTGCGTTCACGCAGCCCTGGCCCTGCGCGCCGACGGGTACGAGACCATCATGGTCAACTGCAACCCGGAAACCGTGTCCACCGACTACGACACCTCCGATCGCCTGTACTTCGAGCCACTGACGCTCGAAGACGTGCTGGAAATCGTGCGCGTCGAGAAGCCTAAGGGTGTCATCGTCCAGTACGGCGGCCAGACCCCGCTGAAACTGGCCCGCGCCCTGGAAGAGGCCGGCGTGCCGATCATCGGCACCAGCCCTGATTCCATCGACCGCGCCGAAGACCGCGAGCGTTTCCAGCAGATGGTCCAGCGCCTGAACCTGCTGCAGCCGCCGAACGCGACCGTGCGCAGCGAAGAAGAAGCCATTCGCGCCGCTGGCGTGATCGGCTACCCGCTGGTCGTGCGCCCGTCGTACGTACTGGGCGGCCGCGCCATGGAGATCGTCTACGAACTCGACGAGCTCAAGCGCTACCTGCGTGAAGCCGTACAGGTGTCCAACGACAGCCCGGTACTGCTCGACCACTTCCTCAACTGCGCCATCGAGATGGACGTGGATGCGGTGTGCGACGGCACCGACGTGGTCATCGGCGCGATCATGCAGCACATCGAGCAGGCCGGTGTTCACTCCGGTGACTCGGCCTGCTCGCTGCCGCCGTACTCGCTGCCGGCCCACGTCCAGGACGAAGTGCGCGAGCAGGTCAAGAAGATGGCCCTGGAACTGGGTGTCATCGGCTTGATGAACGTGCAGCTGGCGCTGCAGGGCGACAAGATCTACGTGATCGAAGTCAACCCGCGTGCCTCGCGTACCGTACCGTTCGTGTCCAAGTGCATCGGCACCTCGCTGGCGATGATTGCCGCGCGCGTCATGGCCGGCAAGACCCTGAAGGAAATCGGCTTCACCAAGGAAATCATTCCCAACTTCTACAGCGTCAAGGAAGCGGTGTTCCCGTTCGCCAAGTTCCCTGGCGTCGACCCGATCCTTGGCCCGGAAATGAAATCCACGGGTGAAGTGATGGGTGTCGGCGACACCTTCGGCGAAGCCTTCGCCAAGGCGCAGATGGGCGCCAGCGAAGTGCTGCCGACCGGCGGCACGGCCTTCATCAGCGTGCGTGACGACGACAAGCCGCTGGTGGCTGGCGTGGCCCGCGACCTGATCGCACTGGGCTTCGAAGTGGTCGCCACCGCAGGCACCGCACGCGTCATCGAAGCAGCCGGTTTGAAGGTACGTCGCGTCAACAAGGTGACCGAAGGTCGCCCGCACGTGGTCGACATGATCAAGAACGACGAAGTCACCTTGATCATCAACACCACCGAAGGCCGTCAGTCGATCGCCGATTCTTACTCGATCCGTCGCAACGCCTTGCAGCACAAGATCTACTGCACCACGACCATTGCCGCTGGCGAAGCGATCTGTGAAGCGCTCAAGTTCGGTCCTGAAAAGACCGTGCGCCGTTTGCAGGATCTCCACGCAGGACTCAACGCATGATCAAGTACCCAATGACCGTCCAGGGCCATCGTGCCCTGGAGGAAGAGCACGAAAAACTCAGCAAGGTCGAGCGTCCGCGCCTGAGCCAGGCCATCGGTGAGGCGCGCGAGCTGGGCGACCTCAAGGAAAACGCCGAATACCATGCGGCCCGCGAAGAGCAGGGCATGGTCGAGGCGCGTATCCGTGACATCGAGGGGCGTTTGCAGAACGCCGTGGTAATCGACGTCACCACGATTCCGAAAACCGGCAAGGTGATTTTCGGCACGACCGTGGAAATCGCCAATGTCGAAACCGACGAGCGCGTGAAGTACAAGATCGTCGGTGAGGACGAAGCCGATATCAAGGGTGGCAAGCTGTCCCATGGCTCGCCCATCGCACGTGCCCTCATCGCCAAGGAAGAAGGCGACGTGGTCACGGTGAAAACCCCCGGCGGCGTGATCGAGTACGAGATCGTCGAAGTCGCCCACGTTTGATCGACTGCCGTGGCGGCGCGTGAGCGCCGCCATCTGGCAGCTGTGGTGCTACCAGCTGTTGGGCGTTAGCCTGGTGTTGGTAGGGCAGCCGGGCCCCTCGGCGGCGCGCAGGGCGCGACCTCGAGGGTCGGCCCGGGCATCAGCGAAAGCGATGCACGTTCGACAGTTGCTTGTTCACTTGCGGGTTCTTGCGGTAAACCAGGGCCATCTTGCCGATGACCTGGACCAGATCGGCACGGCCGACCTTGCACAATTCGGCAACGGCTTGCAGGCGCTGTTCGCGGTCGAGGATGTTGAGTTTGATCTTGATCAGCTCGTGATCGCTCAAGGCGCGTTCGAATTCTGCTAAAACACCTTCAGTCAAACCATTGTCGGCAACCATCAAAACCGGCTTCAGATGGTGACCAATCGATTTGTACTGTTTCTTCTGCTCTTGAGTGAGCGGCATAATCTGACCCTTCATCTGATCTTGTAAAAAGCGGCGGCCAGTTTACCCGAGCGCCCTCGGCTCCGCCCAGTTAATCACGACCCGTTATTCGAGGTGCCCCGTGGCCCGTTCCAAGACAAGCCTCAATTGGCTGAAAGAACACTTCAACGATCCCTACGTCAAGATGGCGCAGAAAGACGGGTATCGTTCGCGTGCAAGCTACAAGCTGCTGGAAATACAGGAGCGCGACCGCCTGATCCGCCCCGGCATGAGTGTCATCGACCTGGGCGCCGCGCCTGGCGGATGGTCCCAGGTGACCAGTCGTCTGATTGGTGGCCAGGGCCGACTCATCGCGTCCGATATCCTGGAAATGGACAGCATCCCCGATGTCACCTTCATTCAGGGCGACTTCACCGAGGATGCAGTGCTCGCGCAGATCCTCGAGGCCGTCGGTAATTCGCAGGTCGACCTTGTGATTTCCGATATGGCCCCCAATATGAGTGGACTGGCCGCAGTCGACATGCCGCGTGCAATGTTCCTCTGCGAGCTGGCGCTCGACCTGGCCAGCCGGGTCCTGCGTCCGGGCGGTGATTTCCTGATCAAGGTCTTCCAGGGTGAAGGCTTCGACGTGTATCACAAGACCGTTCGGCAGATGTTCGAGAAAGTGCAGATGCGCAAGCCTTCCTCGTCCCGTGACCGCTCACGCGAGCAGTACTTGCTGGGCCGTGGTTTCAAGGGCGCGGAAAAGCCGGACCATGAGGTCTGAGGCTGTCGATAGCTTTTATTAAATGGCGCGGCATGCTGAGCATAAACGAAGATTACGCAGTCAAAGTTTCACAAAAGGTTACAGACGCCGCCTGCGGAGCCGTAGGCAATGTAGTAAGTTTGGCCGGTGAACATCATGCGAAGCACGCCTGCGCGGGTTGCGGGTAGCAGGCTTCAGAGGGTAGCGAATTGAACGATATGGCAAAGAATCTGATCCTGTGGTTGATCATCGCCGCCGTCCTGGTGACGGTCATGAACAACTTCTCCAGCCCCAATGAGCCGCAGACCCTCAACTATTCCGACTTCATCCAGCAGGTGAAGGACGGCAAGGTCGAGCGCGTTGCCGTGGATGGCTATGTCATCACCGGCAAGCGTACCGATGGCGATGCCTTCAAGACCATCCGGCCTGCCATTCAGGACAATGGCCTGATCGGCGACCTGGTGGACAACAAGGTCGTGGTCGAGGGCAAGCAGCCTGAACAGCAAAGCATCTGGACCCAGCTTCTGGTGGCCAGCTTCCCGATCCTGGTGATCATTGCGGTGTTCATGTTCTTCATGCGCCAGATGCAGGGCGGGGCGGGTGGCAAGGGCGGCCCGATGAGCTTCGGCAAGAGCAAGGCGCGCCTGCTCTCCGAAGACCAGGTCAAGACCACCCTGGCCGACGTGGCCGGTTGCGACGAAGCGAAGGAGGAAGTCGGCGAGCTGGTCGAGTTCCTGCGCGATCCAGGCAAGTTCCAGCGCCTGGGCGGTCGCATCCCCCGCGGCGTGCTGATGGTCGGCCCGCCCGGTACGGGTAAGACGCTGCTGGCCAAGGCCATTGCCGGCGAAGCCAAGGTACCGTTCTTCACCATTTCCGGTTCGGACTTCGTCGAGATGTTCGTCGGTGTCGGTGCGAGCCGTGTACGTGACATGTTCGAACAGGCGAAGAAGCACGCGCCTTGCATCATCTTCATCGACGAAATCGATGCCGTGGGTCGCCATCGTGGCGGCGGCATGGGCGGTGGTCACGACGAGCGCGAGCAGACGCTCAACCAGTTGCTGGTCGAAATGGACGGCTTCGAAATGAATGACGGCATCATCGTCATTGCCGCGACCAACCGTCCGGACGTGCTCGACGCTGCGCTGCTGCGCCCTGGCCGTTTCGACCGTCAGGTCGTGGTGGGCCTGCCGGATATCCGCGGTCGCGAGCAGATCCTCAAGGTTCACATGAAGAAAGCGCCCTTGGGCGACGACGTGAACCCTGCGGTCATCGCTCGCGGTACACCGGGTTTCTCCGGTGCCGATCTGGCCAACCTGGTCAACGAAGCGTCGCTGTTCGCTGCCCGCAATGGCAAGCGCCTTGTCGAGATGAAGGAATTCGAGCTCGCCAAGGACAAGATCATGATGGGCGCCGAGCGCAAAAACATGGTCATGTCCGAGAAAGAGAAGCAGAACACGGCTTACCATGAAGCGGGCCATGCCATCGTCGGTCGCGTCGTGCCCGAGCACGACCCGGTCTACAAGGTCTCGATCATCCCGCGCGGTCGCGCGCTGGGTGTGACCATGTTCTTGCCTGAAGAAGATCGCTACAGCCTCTCCAAGCGCGCCCTGATCAGTCAGATCTGCTCGCTGTACGGGGGGCGCATTGCCGAGGAAATGACGCTGGGCTTCGATGGCGTTACCACCGGTGCGTCCAACGACATCATGCGTGCCAGCCAGATCGCTCGGAACATGGTCACCAAGTGGGGCCTGTCCGAGAAGCTCGGGCCGCTGCTCTATGCGGAAGACGAAGACCAGGGTTACCTGGGTCGTGGCGGCGGCGGTGGTGCGGCAGCAGTGTCGGGCGAGACTGCCAAGGTCATTGACTCCGAAGTGCGCAGCATCATCGACCAGTGCTACGGCACGGCCAGGCAGATCCTCACGGACAACCGTGACAAGCTGGATGCAATGGCGGACGCGCTGATGAAGTACGAGACGATCGATGCCGATCAGATCGACGACATCATGGCAGGCCGCACACCGCGTGAGCCTCGCGATTGGTCCGGCGGTGGGTCGGGTTCGTCGGGCACGACCATCGCCCCGGATCCACGTCCTGAAACACCCATCGGTGGGCCAGCGGCCGAGGTCTGATACAGACGCCTCAACGCTCGATACCTAAGGTTTGACATGACCCCTTCGCAATACCCCACTCGGTTGCCTTGCGGCAACCGAGTTCTCGATCTGGCCCAGACGCATGTCATGGGCATTCTCAATATCACTCCCGACTCCTTTTCCGACGGTGGCCGCTTCAACCAGCGCGATCTGGCCCTGCGCCATGCGCAGGCGATGGTCGATGCCGGCGCAACCCTGATCGACATCGGTGGCGAATCGACACGCCCCGGCGCTCGTGCGGTGTCTGCGGTGGAAGAGCTTGAGCGTGTCGCCCCTCTGGTGGAGGCGATCAACCGCGAGCTGGATGTGATCATTTCAGTGGACACCTCCACGCCGGCAGTCATGCGCGAAAGTGCACGGCTCGGCGCCGGTTTGATCAACGACGTGCGCGCGCTGCGCCGCGACGGCGCACTGGACGCCGCTGCGGCCACCGGCCTTCCGGTGTGTCTGATGCACATGGTGGGCGAGCCAGGCACCATGCAGGACCATCCCCACTACGACGACCTGCTGGGCGAGGTGGCGGGCTTTCTGTCCGAACGCATGCACGCCTGTGCTTCGGTCGGCATCCCTGCAGAGCGTATACTGCTCGACCCAGGCTTCGGTTTCGCCAAGTCGCATGCGCACAACCTCAGCCTGTTCAAGCATATGCAGGCGCTGCATGCGCTTGGGCGGCCCTTGCTGGTAGGTGTTTCGCGCAAGAGCATGGTCGGGTTGGCCCTGAACAAGCCAGTGGCCGAGCGCCTCAATGGCAGCTTGGCCCTGGCGGCCTTGGCGATGACCAAGGGTGCGAAGATCTTGCGCGTCCACGATGTGGCCGAAACGATTGATGTCGTTCGGATGATCGCCGCCGTTGAAGCGGCCGAATAAGAATTACGGAGTACTTATGAGCAGGAAATATTTTGGCACCGACGGCATTCGTGGTCGTGTCGGCGAGTACCCGATTACCCCTGATTTCATGCTCAAGCTGGGCTGGGCGGCCGGCATGGCGTTCCGCAAGATGGGCGCGTGCCGCGTGCTGGTCGGCAAGGACACGCGGATTTCTGGTTACATGTTCGAGTCGGCGCTGGAGGCCGGCCTGTCCGCGGCCGGCGCCGACGTCCTGTTGCTCGGCCCGATGCCCACGCCCGCCATCGCCTACCTGACGCGTACGTTCCATGCCGAGGCCGGGATCGTCATCAGTGCATCGCACAACCCGCACGATGACAACGGCATCAAGTTCTTCTCCGGCCAGGGCACCAAGCTGCCCGACGAAGTCGAGTCGATGATCGAGGAGCTCATGGATGCGCCGATGACGGTGGCCGAATCCAGCAAGCTGGGCAAGGTTTCGCGCATCAACGACGCCGCTGGCCGCTACATCGAGTTCTGCAAGAGCAGTGTGCCCACCACCACCGACTTCGCCGGCCTCAAGCTGGTGATCGATTGTGCCCATGGCGCCACCTACAAGGTCGCACCCAACGTGTTTCGTGAGCTGGGGGCACAGGTCACCGTGCTGTCTGCCGCGCCCGATGGCCTGAACATCAACGACAACTGCGGCTCGACCCACATGGAAGCGTTGCAGGCTGCCGTGCTGATAGGCCATGCCGACCTGGGCATCGCCTTCGACGGGGACGGTGACCGCGTATTGATGGTCGACCATACGGGCGCCATCGTCGATGGCGACGACTTGCTGTTCATCATCGCCCGCGATCTCCACGAGCGCGGCAAGCTGCACGGCGGCGTGGTCGGTACCCTGATGAGCAACCTGGGCCTGGAACTGGCCTTCCAGGACCTGTCCATCCCATTCGTTCGCGCCAGCGTCGGCGACCGCTACGTGATGGCCGAGCTCAAGGAGCGTGACTGGCAATTGGGTGGCGAGAATTCGGGCCACATCGTCTGCTGCCATCACACCACCACGGGCGATGCGATCATCGCTGCGCTGCAGGTGCTGCTGGCCCTCAAGCGCCGTGACGAAACCCTTGCACACGCCCGTCAGGGGCTGCGCAAGTGTCCTCAGGTATTGGTCAACGTGCGCTTTGCCGGCGGCGACGTCAATCCGGTCGAGCACCCCTCGGTCAAGGAAGCCTGCGCGCGGGTGACCGAGGCCATGGGTGGTCGCGGGCGCGTGCTGTTGCGCAAGTCCGGAACCGAGCCGCTGGTGCGGGTAATGGTCGAAGGCGACGACGAAAAAGTCGTGCGTGGCTACGCCGATGAGCTTGCCAGGCTGGTGAGTGAAGTTTGCGCCTGAATACGGCTTGCCAGTGAACGTTGCGTTGGGTAACATCTGCGCCCACTTTGATCGACGAGGTACAGCATGCGTCGCCCCATGGTAGCTGGTAACTGGAAAATGCACGGTACCCGCGCCAGCGTCGCCGAGCTGATCAAGGGTCTGTCCGAACAGTCCTTGTCCGACTCTGTCGAGGTTGCGGTGTTCCCGCCCCTGTTGTTCGTCGACCGTGTGGTCGAGGGTCTGCAGGGCAGCCATATCGCTGTCGGTGCGCAGAACTGCGCGGTTCAGGCCGAGCAAGGTGCATTGACCGGCGAAACCGCCTCGAGCCAATTGGTCGATGCCGGTTGTTCGCTGGTTCTGATCGGTCACTCCGAGCGTCGCCAGGTCATCGGCGAAGGCGAGCAGCAACTGATCGAGAAATTCCGCGCCGCGCAAGCGGCCGGCCTGACGCCAGTGCTTTGCATGGGGGAAACCCTTGAAGAGCGCGAAGCCGGTCAGACTTTGGAAATTGTAGGTCGTCAGCTGGGCAGCGTCATTGCAGCCTTGGGTATCGAAGCTTTCACCCATGCGGTGATTGCCTACGAGCCGGTCTGGGCCATTGGCACCGGGCTGACTGCCACGCCGCAACAGGCTCAGGATGTGCACGCCGCCATCCGCGCTCAGTTGACGGCAGAAGATGCCAAGGTCGCACAAGCTGTGCGGCTGTTGTACGGCGGTAGCGTCAAAGCGGCCAATGCGGCCGAACTGTTCGGCATGCCGGATATCGATGGGGGCCTCATTGGTGGTGCTTCCCTGAATGCAGATGATTTCGGTGCGATCTGTCGCGCCGCGGGAAACTGAGAAAATGCTGGAAACAGTCGTAGTCGTTCTTCATCTGTTGGGTGCACTGAGCGTTGTCGCTCTGGTTTTGCTGCAACAGGGTAAAGGTGCGGACGCTGGCGCGTCATTCGGGGCAGGTGCATCAAATACTGTCTTCGGAAGCCAAGGTTCCTCTACCTTTCTTAGTAAGTTTACTGCTATACTTGCCGCCTGTTTCTTCATAACCAGCTTGGGTTTAGGTTACTTTGCTAAAGAGAAAGCTCAACAGCTGACTCAAGTAGGTTTGCCAGATCCAGCGGTCATCGAAGCACCTAGGCAGAAGCCGGCAGCAGATGATGTTCCGGTGCTCCAAGAGCAAAAGACCGACGTAGCTCCTGCTACCGACGTTCCTCAGGCTCAAGGGCAAAAGTGATACTCGCAAGAGTGTCAGGGTTACAAAAGCGGTAAGGGTTTCACACGTTGTATTGCCGAGGTGGTGGAATTGGTAGACACGCAACCTTGAGGTGGTTGTGCCCATAGGGTGTAGGGGTTCGAGTCCCCTTCTCGGTACCAATTATCAGGAGAGCCCGCTGTTGCGGGCTTTCTTGTCGGTGGAAGCTTGGATTGACCCAAAACGGGTTCGGTCGTATACTTTCGCCCCAGCTTTGTCGCGGGATGGAGCAGTCTGGTAGCTCGTCGGGCTCATAACCCGAAGGTCGTTGGTTCAAATCCAGCTCCCGCAACCAGTTTTAGCAAAGCCCCTTTTCAAAGGGGCTTTTTGTTAGCTGGACAGTTCTTAGCGCCGGTATTCAACGGCGTATCCGGGATGGGCGCTTCGCCCATTTTTTATTTGCACAGCATGCACGAGGGGGTTCAGGTGTCGAGCAAGCTAGAACAGTTGCAGGCCTTGTTGGCCCCGGTGGTCGTGGCCCTTGGCTATGAATGCTGGGGTATTGAGTTTTCGGCTCAAGGCCGCCATTCACTTTTGCGTGTCTATATCGATAAAGAGGGCGGAGTGCTGGTGGACGATTGCGCCATTGTCAGCCGCCAGCTCAGTGGTGTACTGGACGTTGAAGATCCAATCACCGTCGAATACACCCTTGAAGTTTCTTCTCCAGGCATGGAACGCCCGCTGTTCAACATCGAACAGTTTGCCGCGTACGCCGGAGCACAAGTAAAGATAAAGCTGCGCGCCCCTTTCGAAGGACGACGCAACTTTCAGGGCCTTCTCCATGGTGTGGAGGACCAGGATGTCGTGATTCGAGTAGACGAACACGAATTCCTGCTGCCGATCGATTCGATCGACAAGGCCAATATCATTCCCAGTTTTGACTGAGACGTGCCAGATACTGCGGGTCCCGCGGATCCAATGGCTTGCGAAAGGCGAGGCGTACGATGAGCAAAGAAGTACTGCTGGTTGTTGAGTCGGTATCCAATGAAAAGGGTGTACCGGCAGGCGTAATATTCGAAGCGCTGGAGATTGCTCTGGCGACCGCGACCAAGAAACGCTTCGAAGACGAAGTGGATCTTCGTGTGGAAATCAATCGCCACACCGGCTCCTACGAAACCTTCCGTCGCTGGACGGTCGTCGAAGAAGACGACCTGGACGATCCGGCCATCGAAACCTGGCCGAGCAAGGTTGTACTGACACACCCCGAAGCCAAGGTGGGTGATGTCATCGAAGAGAAGATCGACTCCATCGAGTTCGGTCGCATCGCTGCCCAGACCGCCAAGCAGGTGATCGTGCAGAAAGTTCGCGAGGCCGAGCGCGCCCAGGTGGTGGATGCTTACCGTGAACGACTGGGCGAGATCATCTCTGGCACGGTCAAGAAGGTGACCCGCGACAACGTCATCGTCGATCTGGGCAACAACGCCGAGGCCTTGCTGGCTCGGGAAGATATCATTTCGCGCGAAACCTTCCGTGTCGGTGTGCGCCTGCGCGCGCTGCTCAAGGAAATTCGTACCGAAAACCGGGGTCCTCAACTGATCCTTTCGCGTACCGCGCCGGAAATGCTCATCGAGCTTTTCCGCATCGAGGTGCCGGAAATCGCTGAAGGCCTCATTGAAGTCATGGCCGCATCCCGTGATCCGGGTTCGCGCGCCAAGATCGCCGTTCGCTCCAAGGACAAGCGCATCGACCCGCAAGGTGCCTGTATCGGCATGCGCGGTTCGCGTGTGCAGGCTGTGTCCGGCGAGTTGGGCGGCGAGCGCGTCGACATCGTCCTCTGGGACGATAACCCGGCACAGTTCGTCATCAATGCCATGTCCCCGGCGGAAGTCGCGGCCATCATCGTCGACGAAGACGCCCATGCCATGGACATCGCCGTGGGTGCCGACAACCTGGCCCAGGCAATTGGCCGTGGCGGGCAGAACGTGCGTCTGGCCAGCCAGTTGACTGGCTGGACACTGAACGTGATGACCGAGTCGGACATTCAGGCCAAGCAGCAAGCGGAAACCGGTGACATCCTGCGCAACTTCATCGACGAGCTGGAAGTCGATGAAGAGCTGGCCCAGGTACTGGTCGACGAAGGCTTCACAAGCCTGGAAGAAATTGCCTACGTACCGTTGGAAGAGATGCTCAACATCGACGGCTTTGACGAAGACATCGTCAACGAGCTTCGCGCTCGGGCCAAGGATCGTTTGTTGACCAAAGCCATCGCTACAGAGGAAAAGCTGGCAGACGCCCATCCGGCCGAAGACCTGCTCTCGCTTGAGGGTATGGACAAGGATTTGGCGATGGAACTGGCGGTGCGCGGCGTAGTTACCCGCGAAGACCTGGCCGAGCAGTCGATTGACGACCTGCTCGACATCGACGGCATTGACCAAGATCGTGCCGGCAAGTTGATCATGGCCGCCCGAGCCCATTGGTTCGAGTAATTGGCGCGGCCTGAGGAGAGAAGTGCATGACGCAAGTCACGGTGAAAGAATTGGCCCAAGAGGTCGCCGCACCGGTAGAGCGCCTGCTTCAGCAGATGCGTGAGGCAGGTCTGCCGCACACCGACGCCGGACAAGTTGTGACCGACAATGAGAAGCAGGCTCTGCTGGCTCATTTGAAAAGCAGCCACAAGGCGAAAGCGGAAGAACCGCGCAAGATTACCTTGCAGCGCAAGACCCAAAGCACCCTGCGTGTGGCCGGTAGCAAGAGCATCAGCGTAGAAGTACGCAAGAAGAAGGTATTCGTTCAGCGCAGCCCGGAAGAGATCCAGGCCGAGCAGAAGCGCGAGCTCGACGAGCGTCGCGCAGCGAATGATGCTGCCCGTCAGAAAGTCGAGCAGGACACCCGTTCGCGTACCGACGAAGAAACGCGCAAGCAGCCTGGCAGCACCGCTCAGGCCGACGCCCCTGCCGCCGCAACCCAAGCTCCTTCGGCGCCAAGCGTCGATGTGGCTGCGGTCGCCCCGGCACCTGCACCGGCGCCTGAGCGCAAGAAGGAAGAGCCTCGGCGTCCCGACAAGCCGCGCAACGACGACCGTCGCAGCGGCAGTGGCAACAGTGATGGCGAGCGCAAGAACCAGCCTCACCGTGCCACCGTCAAGGAAAAGGCTCCGACGCCGCGTGCCGCACCGCGTACCACCGACGAAGAGAGCGATGGCTTCCGTCGTGGCGGTCGTGGCAAGGGCAAGCTGAAGAAGCGCAACGCTCACGGTTTCCAGAGCCCTACCGGCCCGCTGGTGCGTGACGTGAAAATTGGCGAGACCATCTCTGTTGGCGATCTGGCCGCACAGATGTCGGTCAAGGCTGCCGAGATCATCAAGTTCATGTTCAAGCTGGGCACGCCAGCCACCATCAACCAGGTGCTGGATCAGGAAACTGCCCAGCTGGTTGCCGAGGAGCTGGGTCACAAGGTGACCCTGGTCAGCGACACCGCCCTGGAAGATTCCCTGGCCGAATCGCTGAAGTTCGAGGGTGAGGCGTTCGCTCGTGCACCGGTCGTGACCGTCATGGGCCACGTCGACCACGGCAAGACTTCGCTGCTCGACTACATTCGTCGTGCCAAGGTTGCTGCAGGCGAAGCCGGCGGTATCACCCAGCACATCGGTGCCTACCACGTCGAAACCGAACGCGGCATGGTCACCTTCCTCGACACCCCGGGCCACGCCGCGTTTACCGCGATGCGTGCCCGTGGTGCCAAGGCGACGGACATCGTGATCCTGGTGGTCGCGGCGGACGACGGCGTGATGCCGCAAACCATCGAAGCCGTTCAGCATGCGAAAGCCGCTGGCGTGCCGCTGGTGGTTGCAGTGAACAAGATCGACAAGCCGGGCGCCGACCTGGACCGTATCCGCAGCGAGCTGTCGGTTCACGGTGTGACTTCGGAAGAGTGGGGCGGCGACACCCCGTTCGTACCGGTTTCGGCCAAGCAGGGTACTGGCGTCGACGAATTGCTCGAAGCCGTCTTGCTGCAGGCTGAAGTACTGGAACTGACCGCAACGCCATCGGCTCCTGGCCGTGGTGTGGTCGTCGAATCGCGCCTGGACAAGGGCCGTGGCCCGGTGGCCACCGTGCTGGTTCAGGACGGTACGCTGCGTCAGGGCGACATGGTGCTGGTCGGTTCGAACTACGGCCGCGTACGTGCCATGCTCGACGAGAACGGCAAGCCGATCAAGGAAGCCGGTCCGGCCATTCCGGTCGAGATCCTGGGCCTTGATGGTACCCCGGATGCCGGCGACGAGATGAGCGTGGTTGCTGACGAGAAGAAAGCCCGTGAAGTGGCTCTGTTCCGTCAAGGCAAGTTCCGCGAAGTCAAGCTGGCCCGTGCTCACGCCGGCAAGCTGGAAAACATCTTCGAAAACATGGGCCAGGAAGAGAAGAAGACGCTCAACATCGTCCTCAAATCCGACGTCCGTGGATCGCTGGAAGCGTTGCAGGGTGCCTTGAATGGCCTGGGCAACGACGAAGTGCAAGTGCGTGTGGTCGGTGGCGGCGTCGGTGGTATCACCGAATCCGATGCCAACCTGGCGCTGGCTTCGACAGCGGTACTGTTCGGCTTCAACGTGCGGGCCGATGCTGGCGCGCGCAAGATCGTCGAGCAGGAAGGTCTGGATATGCGTTACTACAACGTGATCTACGACATCATCGAAGACGTCAAGAAAGCCCTGACCGGTATGCTGGGCAGCGATGTTCGCGAGAACATCCTGGGTATCGCCGAAGTGCGTGACGTGTTCCGTTCGCCGAAGTTCGGTGCGATCGCCGGCTGCATGGTCATCGAGGGTGTGGTCTTCCGCAACCGTCCGATCCGTGTACTGCGCGAAGACATCGTGATCTTCGAAGGCGAGCTGGAATCGCTGCGTCGCTTCAAGGACGATGCGTCCGAAGTGCGTGCCGGCATGGAATGCGGTATCGGCGTCAAGAGCTACAACGACGTCAAGGTCGGTGACAAGATCGAAGTCTTCGAGAAAGTCCAAGTGGCTCGTACTCTCTAAGCTGCGACCTCCAGGAACCTGTCCGGCCAGCGCCGGGCCGGTTCTAAACGCAACGCCCGATCCGGCCCAGCCTGATCGGGCGTTTGCCGCTCTAGTTACAGGTAATGAAACATGGCAAAAGAATACAGCCGTACCCAGCGTATCGGCGATCAGATGCAGCGCGAGCTGGCGCAACTGATCCGTCGCGAGGTCAAGGATCCACGCGTTGGCCTGGTCACCATCACAGCGGTCGAAGTCAGCCGCGATGTCGGTCATGCCAAGATCTTCATCACCGTCATGGGCCAGGACAGCGCTGCCGACATCGCCCAGAGCATCAAGGTGTTGAACTCGGCCGCGGGTTTCCTGCGCATGCAGTTGGCCAAGGAAATGAAGCTGCGCAGCGTGCCGCAGTTGCACTTCCACTACGACGAAAGCGTGAGCCGTGGCGCTCATCTGTCGGCGTTGATCGAGCGTGCCGTGGCCGAGGACAGCCAGCATCACGCGGACGAGTCGGCCAAAGAGACCAAGGAGTAATCCCGGTGGCTCAGGTCAAGCGTATCCGTCGCAATGTCAGTGGCATCATCCTGCTGGACAAGCCACTGGGGTTCACTTCCAACGCCGCGCTGCAGAAAGTGCGCTGGCTGCTCAATGCCGAGAAGGCCGGTCATACCGGCAGTCTCGATCCCTTGGCCACCGGTGTGCTGCCGCTGTGTTTCGGCGAGGCGACCAAGTTTTCCCAGTACCTGCTCGAATCCGACAAAGGCTACGAGACCCTGGCGCAACTGGGCAAGACCACGACCACGGCCGATGCCGAGGGCGAGGTTCTGCAGACCCGCGAGGTGACCGTCGGTCACTCCGACATCGAGGCGGTATTGCCTCGTTTCCGTGGCCAGATCAGCCAGATACCGCCGATGTACTCGGCGCTCAAGCGCGATGGGCAGCCATTGTACAAGCTGGCGCGTGCCGGTGAAGTAGTGGAGCGCGAGCCGCGTTCTGTTACTATTGCGCGGCTGCAATTGCTTGGCTGCGAGCAGACCACTGCAAGGTTCGCCGTGGACTGCAGCAAAGGCACCTACATTCGGACCCTGGTCGAGGACATCGGCGAGGCGTTGGGGTGTGGTGCGTACGTTGCAGAACTGCGTCGCACGCAAGCGGGCCCGTTCAGCCTGGCGCAGACGGTCACGCTCGAAGAGCTCGAAGCCGTGCATGCCGAAGGCGGCAACGAGGCAGTGGACAGGTTCCTGCTGCCATCGGACAGCGGCCTGCAGGATTGGCCGCTGCTGCAGTTTTCGGAGCACAGCGCGTTCTACTGGCTCCACGGCCAGCCGGTGAGGGCTCCCGAAGCTCCCAAGTTCGGCATGGTGCGGGTGCAGGATCACAATGGTCGCTTCATCGGAATCGGTGAAGTGAGCGAAGACGGGCGCATTGCGCCACGTCGCTTGATTCGGTCGGAATGACCGATCCCGGTCGTCACGGTATTCGTGGCGGCTGGTCGAGGACGGCTGTCAACAGGCACGGTCGCGCCTCTTCTCATGAAAACAGGGTTTTGCCCTGGCCTGTTGGACACTGCGTGCAGTGCCCTTGATAGTGGAGATGCCTCATGGCTCTTAGCGTTGAAGACAAAGCTCAAATCGTTGCCGACTACCAGCAAGCCGTTGGTGATACCGGTTCGCCAGAAGTGCAGGTTGCACTGCTGACGCACAACATCAACAAGCTGCAGGGTCACTTCAAGGCCAACGGCAAGGACCACCACTCGCGTCGTGGCCTGATCCGTATGGTCAACCAGCGCCGCAAGCTGCTGGATTACCTGAAGGGCAAGGACGTCACCCGTTACAGCGCCCTGATCGGTCGTCTGGGTCTGCGTCGCTAATAGCGGCTCGACACGCGGTGACAAGCGTGGTTTGCCATGTTCGCAGGCCCGGGCTCAAGCCCGGGCCTGCGAGGGCGCCACGCGCAATCCTGAGGTTGGTTGTCTGTCGTACCCCAGCGGGTTTTCCGCGGGGGCGGGCAGGTTTCCAGCCTCAAGTTGTATCTGGACGGTCAACGGGGCCGATTCCCCGCTCTGCCCAAGAATTTCGCAAGAAACCAGTTCCCCCAAGAGCCAACAGAAGGTAGGAAACCGTGAACCCGGTAATCAAGACGTTTCAATTCGGTCAATCGACCGTAACCCTCGAAACGGGCCGTATTGCCCGTCAAGCCTCCGGCGCCGTGCTGGTCACCGTCGATAACGACGTGACCGTACTGGTGACCGTGGTAGGTGCCAAGCAAGCCGATCCAGGCAAAGGCTTTTTCCCGCTGTCCGTGCACTACCAGGAAAAGACCTACGCTGCCGGCAAGATTCCCGGTGGTTTCTTCAAGCGTGAAGGCCGTCCTTCCGAGAAAGAAACCCTGACCTCGCGTTTGATCGATCGCCCGATCCGTCCGCTGTTCCCCGAAGGCTTCATGAACGAAGTGCAGGTCGTCTGCACCGTCGTTTCCACCAGCAAGAAAACCGATCCGGACATCGCTGCGATGATCGGTACCTCGGCGGCCCTGGCTATTTCCGGCATTCCGTTCGACGGCCCGATCGGCGCTGCGCGCGTGGCCTTCCACGAGAGCACTGGCTACCTGCTGAACCCGACCTACGAGCAGCAGCAGGCTTCGAGCCTGGATATGGTCGTGGCCGGTACCAAAGATGCCGTGCTGATGGTTGAATCGGAAGCCAAAGAGCTGACCGAAGACCAGATGCTGGGCGCCGTGCTGTTCGCCCACGACGAGTTCCAATCGGTCATCAAGGCCGTCGGCGAGCTGGCTGCAGAAGCCGCCAAGCCCACCTGGAGCTGGACTCCGAAAGCCTGGAACACCGAGCTGCTGGGCGCAATCCGTGGCGAATTCGGCGATGCCGTTTCCCAGGCTTACACCATCACCGTCAAGGCCGATCGCTACGCCAAGCTGGGCGAGTTGCGTGACCAGGTGATCGCCAAGTTCTCCGGCGAAGAAGGCAAGCCGACCGCAGCCGAAGTGAAGGAAATCTTCGGCGAGATCGAATACCGCACCGTTCGCGAAAACATCGTCAACGGCAAGCCGCGTATTGACGGTCGCGACACCAAGACCGTGCGCCCGCTGAACATCGAAGTCGGTGTTCTGCCGAAAACCCACGGTTCGGCCCTGTTCACCCGCGGTGAAACCCAGGCGCTGGTCGTGGCGACTCTGGGCACTGCCCGCGACGCCCAGTTGCTGGACACCCTGGAAGGCGAGAAGAAAGACCCCTTCATGCTGCACTACAACTTCCCTCCGTTCTCGGTGGGCGAGTGTGGTCGCATGGGCGGCGCGGGTCGTCGTGAAATCGGCCACGGCCGTCTGGCCCGTCGTTCGGTACAGGCCATGCTGCCAGCCGCCGACGTGTTCCCGTACACCATCCGCGTGGTATCGGAAATCACCGAGTCGAACGGTTCCAGCTCCATGGCGTCGGTCTGCGGTGCTTCCCTGGCACTGATGGACGCCGGTGTGCCGATGAAGGCGCCGGTTGCCGGTATCGCCATGGGCCTGGTCAAGGAAGGCGACAAGTTCGCCATCCTCACCGACATCCTCGGTGACGAAGACCACCTCGGCGACATGGACTTCAAGGTAGCCGGTACCGCCAAGGGCGTTACCGCGCTGCAGATGGACATCAAGATCAACGGTATCACCGAAGAGATCATGGAAATCGCCCTGGGCCAGGCGCTGGAAGCGCGCCTGAACATCCTCGGTCAGATGAACCAGATCATCGGCACTTCGCGTACCGAGCTGTCGGAAAACGCGCCGACCATGATCGCGATGAAGATCGACACCGACAAGATCCGCGACGTGATCGGCAAGGGTGGCGCTACCATTCGCGCCATCTGCGAGGAAACCAAGGCTTCGATCGACATCGAAGACGACGGCTCGATCAAGATCTTCGGCGAATCCAAGGAAGCGGCTGAAGCAGCACGTCAGCGCGTTCTGGGTATCACCGCAGAAGCCGAGATCGGCAAGATCTATCTGGGCAAGGTCGAGCGCATCGTTGACTTCGGTGCCTTCGTCAACATCCTGCCTGGCAAGGACGGTCTGGTTCACATCTCGATGCTCAGCGATGCGCGCGTCGAGAAAGTGACCGACATCCTCAAGGAAGGCGAAGAAGTGGAAGTACTGGTACTGGACGTGGATAACCGCGGCCGTATCAAGCTGTCCATCAAGGACGTTGCTGCTGCAAAGGCTTCGGGCGCGTAAACCCGCTGGCTTGAGAAAAGGAGCCCTGCGGGGCTCTTTTTTTTCGTCTAGAGTTTGCTCAGTAGTCTAGGTTTTGTTCAAAGTGCCAAGCCGAGGCGCTCGAATACATCAGGGAACTTTTGCGAACTTGCAACTTGCACGCAAAATTACCCGCAGGCGTGCAACTTGCACGAAAGACGTCTTTTGGCAGAATTTCAAGTCGTTGATAATAAAGGATTTTATCGATGTTGACCGGTTGGCACGAGGTCTGCAATATCCTTGTCACCTGCCACCAAGACATTAAATGGTGCAGACCTTTCAAAAAACAGGAGTGACTCGTATGAAGAAGTTCGCTATTGCTGCCGCTGCTGCTACCGCGCTGACCTTGACCATGGCCAACGCTGCTTTCGCTCAACAGTCCACCCAGGCTCCAATGGTTGTTGCTGCTAGTGACATGACTAAAGCCAAAGAAGCAACCTCCGACACTTGGATCACCACCAAGGTCAAATCCGATCTGGTCACCGAAAAAGGCATTCCAGGCACCGACATCAAGGTAGAAACCAACAAAGGCGTGGTATCCCTGTCGTCGACCGTTGCTGTGACCGATGCTCAGAAAGCTACTGCCGTGCGTATCACCAAGGCAATCAAAGGCGTGGTAGCAGTTTCCGCCGATGGCCTGAAAGCCGAGTAAGTTTCATGCGAAGGCCACAGGGATGTGGCCACTGAGAGCCCCGGCGCCATGCGCTGGGGCTTTTTTTATGGGCGTTGTTCATGCGCTCAAATGATGCGTCAGTTGCGGCTGCTTTCGATCTGCACCAGTTTGCTGCCGACGAACTTCAGGTATTGGCTCATGCCATTGGAAGGTCCATACACCCACTCTTCTATCGGCAGTTCGACGCGTCGATTGATCGGCCCCGAGCGTTCGTAGCCTGTCTGCGCCTTGCTGGCGGGCGCACCACACTTCTGCTCTACCTGAACCGTGCGATCGTTCAGCGACACCAGGGTGTTGCCACAGCGCATCGTCGAGGCAGCGCTGGCTGTATTGCACAGTGCCAGCAGCAATGGCACGCAGGTCATCCAAGTCAATTTGTTCATTCGGCATCCAGATGCAGGGGGGTGATGATGCGCCCATCTTTTTCGGCTTGGCCCAGGGCTGCATCGATGAAGTACACACGCTCGTCCGCCAACTGGCCCTTGTCGACCAGAAAGTCCTTGATGCTGCCTGCACGGGCCTGCCCCAGCTGACGCAGCAATGCATTGTTCGAAGCCCAGGACTTGAGCACCGCTTCACGTAGTTTGTCGGTGCGGACCTTGCTTTCCAGCTGTTGCCATTCCACCGGTGGCTGACCTTTGAGCCGGGTGCGGTAGATGGCTTCGAGCATCGCCGGCTTGTCGTCGTCAGGCACTTGCATCTCGGCTGCGGTGGCGGGGACTTTGTCGCCACGGCGCTGGGCCATTTTATAGTAGGTGCTTTGGTATTCGCGCTCCAGGCGTTGCTGCGCAATGAGCGGGCCGTCGCTGGCCTGGGCGCTGGTGCCTTCGATTTCCAGGCGCAGGGTCGGGCGCTCCTTCAAGGCCGCCGCCAGCTTCACCAGGGCCGCCTGGGCCTCTGGGCTCAATTCGTCCGAACCTGGGCGGAACGACACGGTGCTCAGGTCTTCCGAGCCGCCGCCATTGACCAGCCCACCGATGAACTTGAACGGCGCCTGAGCGGCACGAACCATCAGGTTGCGCAGGGTCTGCCAGACGATCGGCATGACGCTGAACTGCGGGCTGTTCAGATCTCCGCTCACCGGCAGTTCGATGGCGATCCTGCCTTGGGAATCCTTGAGCAGCGCGATGGCCAGGCGCAGCGGCAGATCGACCGCATCCGGGCTGTCGACCTTGTCGCCCAGTTGCAGCTGTTCCACCAGCAGCTTGTTCTCTGCCTTGAGCTGGCCTTTGGTGATCAGGTAGTGCAAGTCGAGGTTCAGGCGGCCCTTGCGGATGCGATACCCGGCGAACTTGCCCGAATAGGGCGTCAGGGTGGTCAGCTCCACGCGTTTGAAGCTGGTCGTGATATCCAGGCTGGCCATCGGGTCGAACGGATTCAGCGCACCAGCGATGGTCACCGGCGCATAGCGGTCGACCTTGCCCTGGATGTCGATGCGTGCGGGCTTGGCCTGACGGTTGTCGATCGTACCTATGCGCCCGTTGAGTTGCTGAACGGCCGTGGCAAAGTTCGGGGTGAGGCTGAAGTCGGCAAAGTTGGCCGAGCCATTGTCGATGTCCACGGCGCCGATGCGAATGCCGAGCGGTTTTTCGGCACCTGCGGGTTTCCCCGCGTTGACCGAGTTGGCGGGCTGCGCCGGCTGCGGAATCAGCAGGTCGTCGATATTGGTGGTACGGTCTTCGTTGATCATGAAGCGCGCGTAGGGCTGTTGCAGCTGCACCCGCTCGATCTGCAGGCGATCGCCGTGGCGGTAGTCGAGACCGTCGAGAGTCAGGTGCTGCCATTTGACGAAATCGCGCTCCTTGAGCGTATCGAGCGTGTGCAGTTGATCGATTTCGGCGCGGCCGGACACCGTCATCGCCAGGGGTTCAGTGCTGGTCAGTTGCACAGCGAGATCGCTGTCGAGCATGCCGCTGCGCAGCTCCAGGCGAATCAGCGGGCTGATGTAGGCCTGCGCGACACGCAGGTCGATGTCCTGGGTGCTGACCTTCAGGCGTGCGCCAACCGGGGCCAGGCTGACCTCGCCGCTGGCCTGCAAGTGACCTTGCTTGCCCAGCCCGGTGTCCAGCTTGAGGGTGAAGGGAGCGCCGTTGAGGCTGTCGAAATCACGCAGATCCAGGTTGAGGGGCCCGAGCTCTACTGCCACGTTGTCGGTCGGCACACGGTCCGCCAGATGCACCCGGTAGTCGCGCAACTGCACATCCTTGAGCAACACCTGCCAAGGCTTGGCTGGCGCGGCTGCCGGCTTGCTGGCTGCCGGCGTCTGTGCCTGCATCTGTGCCGTCGTTGGGCTGGCGAACAGCTTCTGCCAGTCGAGCTGTCCATCCGCCTCGCGGGCGGCCCAGGTTTCCAGGCCGTGACTGCGTATCTGACCAACCCTGACCAACTGCTTGACCAGATCCACCGATGTATCGCTGACCTCAAGGCGTTCGAGCCGTACCAAGGGACGGCCATCGGGAGCGGCGATCGCGAAGGGCGCAACGGTGAGGGCCACCTTGTCCAAGGTGAGTTCGGTCTGCTTGGCCAGGTTCAGGTTGTAGTCGGCACTGAGGGTGAACACGCCCTTCTCCAGGGCCAAGGGCATGCTGTCACGCACGTACGGCCACCAGACGCTCATCTGCGCATCGGTCACCTTCAGTGAGCCTTGGGAAGACACCGGGCTCAGGCCAATACGTCCGCGCCAGTCGATACGCCCGCCCTGGGGGCTGTTCGCTACCAGCGTCATGTCGGCATGATCGTCCGGTAGCGTGCTGAGGTTCTGCAGCTCCAGATTCATCGAGTCGTAGAGAAACTCGATCGGCTGGCTGGGACGCAGATCCTTGAAATGCAGATAGCCGTCCACCAGCTTGATACTTTCGATACGCAACGCGAAAGGTTCGGACGGTGCGTCTTGCGCAGCAGGGTCGCTGGCGGGAAGCTTGAACAAGCCGCTCAAGTTGAGCTTGCCGGTCTTGTCGAACAGCACTTCGGTCCGGGGCTTTTCCAGCTCCACCGCAACCAGATGCAGCGCGCCGGTCCACAGGCTGTCCAATTGCAGATTGGCGTACAACCGCTCGAAACCGATCTGCTCCGCGCCGGGTTCACCGATCTTCAGCCCCCACAGGGTCAGCTCGAGGCTGAACGGATTGAATTCCAGGCGCTGCAGCTGAGCAGGAACAGTGGAATAGTCTGCCAGCTGCTGATTGGCAACCCGCAGGGCGATGCCAGGCAGGATCAGGAAGCCGAGCAGAGCGTACAGCGCTACCAGCGCCACAAGCGTGGCGGCGGTGCGTTTCAATCCTTTGGACATGGAAAAGAGGCCATCTGACGTGATCGGAGGTGCTTGGAGTATGGCACGTCAATGCGGTTCCTATGACTCAGGCCGCGTAAGTCATGGAATTTTCACCAGTTGCTGTAGGAAAACTAGAAATTCAGGATCAGCGTCTTCAACGGTGGCTGGCCGTCGCTGGAAGGGAAATCGGCCGCCGGGCCCATTACCGAGCATTCACGCACGGGCCGCCCGGCTTTCTCGGCGCAGCGCAACACCTGATCACGCCAGTCGTCGAGGCTGACCTTGGCCAAATTGTTACAGCAGACCAGTACACCGCTGTCGGCCGTGGCCAGGATCGCGGGCTTGAGCAGGCTCTGGTAGTCGCGCAGCAGATCGACCGTGCCGAACGCACTCTTTGCCCAGGCGGGCGGGTCCAGAAAGACCAGATCGTACTGGCGTTGTTGCAGGCGCGGGTAGGATGGCAGCTTCTGCCCGCGACGCGGGGTGATGGGCAAACCAGCCAGTTGGCGGATGGCGGGAAAGTAATCCGACTGGATGAATTGCATGGGCGCAAGGTCGGGGTTCAGTGCACCGTTCTCGGCGCCGACTGCCAGGTTGCCTTCGGCAAAATCCAGGTTGCACACCTCGCGGGCGCCGCCTGCTGCTGCGCTCAGGCCCACGCCGCAGGTGTAGGCGAACAGGTTCAATACGCTTTTGCCAGCACTGTGTCGCTTGACCCACCCGCGCGCGTTGCGCAGGTCGAGAAACAGCAACGGGTCCTGCCCGGGATGCCGTCCGCGCACGCGATAATTCAAGCCCCATTCGTGTCCGATCATGTCGGCCAGCGCCGCGTCTTCGGCACGATACACCGTGTCTTCCCGATCGATCCGCGAGTTGCCCCGCGAACGGTCGTTGTACACCAGCAGCAGCGGCGTCTGCAGGTGTTGCTCGACGGCGCCGTGCAGGGCCAGCAGATCTTCGCGTGTCAGCGTCTGATGGAAGCTTTGGATCAGCAATTGCGGACCATAGCGGTCGACGGTCAAGCCACCGGCGCCTTCCTGGCTGCCATGGAACAGGCGATAGCAATCAGTGCCCTGTTCATGCAGTTGCTCGAGCAGCGAGGAGCGGACGTCGAGGGCGGCGCGCAGCGCCTGGATCAAAGCGGACATGCACGGAGCCTGACGCAAAAAGAAGGGAGGCAATTCTACATCAATTGCCCGGCGCAACGGGGTATCGAACCACCGCGACGCTGGCTTGCAGCGCCGCGGGGTATCCAGGGTCAGCCGCGATGACGACCGCGGAAATAGTTGATCAGGCCCTGGGTAGAGGCATCTTCGGCCAGCGATTCGTTTTCACCGATCAGGCGCTGGTAGACACCCTTGCCCAGCTCCTTGCCCAGTTCCACGCCCCACTGATCGAAAGCATTGATGCCCCACAGCACGCTCTGCACGAACACCTTGTGCTCATACATGGCTACCAGGGCGCCGAGGCGACGTGGGCTGATGCGCTCGACCACCAAGGTGTTGCTCGGACGGTTGCCGGGAATGACCTTGTGCGGGGCCAGCTTCTGCACCTCGTCTTCAGCCATGCCGCGCTCGCGCAGTTCGGCTTCGGACTCGCTGCGGCTCTTGCCCAGCATCAGCGCCTGGCTCTGCGACAGGCAGTTGGCGAACAGCCACTGGTGATGATCGGCGACCGGATTGAAACTCACCACCGGGACGATGAAGTCGGCCGGGATCATGTGGGTGCCCTGGTGCAGCAACTGGTGATAGGCATGCTGGCCGTTGCAGCCCACGCCACCCCAGATGACCGGGCCGGTGTCGATATTCACCGGCGTGCCGTCCTGGCGCACGCTCTTGCCGTTGGACTCCATGTCCAATTGCTGCAGGTGTTTGGTGATGTTGCGCAGGTAGTGGTCGTACGGCAGGATCGCGTGGCTCTTGGCATCCCAGAAATTGCCGTACCAGACCCCCAGCAAGGCCAGCAGCACCGGCATGTTCTGTTCGAACGGCGCCGATTGGAAGTGCTGGTCCATGGTGTAGGCGCCCGACAGCAGCTCCTTGAAGTTGGCCATGCCGATCGACATGGCAATCGGCAAGCCGATGGCCGACCACAGCGAATAACGCCCGCCGACCCAGTCCCACATCGGGAAGATGTTTTCTTCGCGGATCCCGAATTCGACGGC
Source organism: Pseudomonas sp. CFBP 13602 (assembly GCF_014842725.1). NCBI lineage: Bacteria > Pseudomonadati > Pseudomonadota > Gammaproteobacteria > Pseudomonadales > Pseudomonadaceae > Pseudomonas > Pseudomonas sp. CFBP 13602. The sequence goes on from NZ_JACYVT010000011.1 coordinate 94,824, forward strand.
TGCGGCATTGTTGCTCGACACCGCGATGAAGTGGCGGTAAAGCTCGGCTTCCGAACCGCCCTGGGCCAGGTACCAGCCACGCGCAGCCTGGGCGTTCTTCAGCGTTTCCAGGGTGCTGAACGATTTCGAGGAAACGATGAACAGAGTGGTCTCGGCACGCAGCTTGGCCGACAGCTCGTGGAATTCGCTGCCATCGATGTTGGCCAGGTAGTGGCAGCGCACGCCTTTCTGGGCATACGGCAGCAAAGCTTCGGACACCAGTTCCGGGCCGAGGAAGGAGCCACCGATACCGATGTTCACCACGTCGGTGATCGGCTTCTCGGTGTAGCCACGCCACAGGCCGTCATGGATGCGCGTGACCAACTCGGTGATCTGGTTGAGCACCTTGTGCACGTCCGGCATCACGTTGACACCGTTGACATTGAGCTTGTCGCCCACCGGCCGGCGCAATGCGGTGTGCAACGCCGGACGGCCTTCGGAAGCGTTCAGCAGTTCGCCGGCAAACATCGCCTTGATCGCGCCTTGCAGGTCCACTTCGTTGGCCAGTTGCACCAGCAGATCGCGGGTTTGGGTGTCGATCAGGTTTTTCGAATAGTCGAGGAACAGCCCGCAGGCGCTCAGGGAGAAATGCTCGAAGCGCTGAGGGTCGGCATTGAAGGCATCGCGCATGCTGAAGTCTTGCATGGCAGCGCGGTGCTGGGTTAGCGCCTGCCAAGCGGGCAGGGTGGTCACGTCATGCGGGGTTCGGTAGTACGCCATCGCTGCAAATTTCCTTTTTCTTGAACTGCCTTTGGACATTGGAACGCTCGGCCGGTTGCGTGCCTGCTGCATCGAAAGATCCAGCAGGCGGCCAGGGTGGTTGCGGGCCGCTGATCGGCTGCCAATGCACGGTTCGGACGCTGCACCACCTTAAACCGCCGCGCGCGTTCTGTCTGCGCCTAGTGAACGATGCGCGAGGGACTTTCAGGCTGTCGCGGTTCAGCTGTGTTGAGTGTCGTGATCGAGGTCCAGGTGCAGGTTGTCGATCAGTCGTGTGGTACCCAGATTCGCCGCGAGCAGAATCACCAGGTCGCGGTCTTCGGCAGTGGCCGGACGCAGGGTCACCGCATGCCGGATTTCCAGGTATTCAGGAGCGAAGCCGGCTTGGGCAATGACCTGCTTGGCATGGTCCAGCAGCAGCGGGTAATCGCGACGGCCCTGGCTTATCTGCGCCGCGACCTGGCTGAGCACCTGATACAGCAGAGGTGCCTGGGCACGCTGCTCCTGGCTCAGATACCCATTGCGCGAAGACAGCGCCAGGCCGTCTTCGGCACGCACGGTCGGCTCGCCGATGATCTGGATGGGCATATTGAGGTCGCGTACCAGCGCGCGAATCACGGCCAGTTGCTGGTAGTCCTTCTGGCCAAACACGGCAAGGTCCGGCTGGACCATGTTGAACAGCTTGCTGACCACCGTCGCCACGCCTTCGAAATGGCCTGGACGACTGCTGCCGCACAAGCCCTCGGACAATTGCGGAACGCTCACTCGGGTCTGCCCGGCCATGCCGTCGGGGTACATTTCCGCTGCCGATGGTGCGAACAGCAGGCTGCAGCCTGCCTGCACCAGCCGTTCCTGATCGGCCGCCAGGGTGCGCGGATACTTGTCCAGGTCTTCGCCGGCGCCGAATTGCAACGGGTTGACGAAGATACTCGCCACGACGAAATCGACACGCTGGGTAGCCTTGGCGACCAGCGCGGCATGACCGCTGTGCAGGTTGCCCATGGTCGGCACCAGGCCGATACGCTTGCCTTCGCCACGGGCACGGGCCACGGCGGCGCGCAGTTCTCGTACGGTCTTGACGGTGTTCATGAGGCGAATCCATGTTCAGGTGCGGGGAAATCCACCGCCTTGACGGCGGCTACGTAGGCGCGCATTGCGCCTTGAATATCGCTCTGCCCGGCCATGAAGTTTTTCACGAACCGCGGCACGCGGCCGCTCAGGGAGAGCCCGAGCATGTCGTGCAGAACCAGCACCTGGCCGTCGACCGCACTGCCGGCGCCAATGCCGATCACCGGCACTTTCACTGCCTGTGCAATATCGGCAGCCAACTCGACGGGCACGCATTCGAGCAGCAGCATGGCCGCTCCGGCCTGCTCCAGGGCGATGGCGTCGGCACGCATCTGGCGTGCCTGGATGTCCTGGCGCCCTTGCACCTTGTAGCCGCCCAGCAAGTTCACCGATTGCGGGGTCAGCCCCAGGTGGACGCAGGCTGGAATACCGCGCTCGGCCAGCAGGCGCACCGATTCGGCGAGCCAGGCGGCGCCTTCGAGCTTGACCATGTGCGCCCCGGCCTGCATCAACAGTGCACTGTTGGCCAGGGTTTGCTCGCAGGTGGAATAAGCCATGAACGGCAGGTCGGCAACGATGAAGGCCCCCTGGTTGCCACGTTTCACACAGCCGACATGGTAGGCCATGTCCGCCACGGTCACCGGCAAGGTACTGTCATGCCCCTGCAGCACCATGCCCAGCGAATCCCCCACCAACAATACTTCGACGCCGGCCGCGCAGGCGGCGTGGGCGAACGTCGCGTCGTAGCAGGTCAGCATGGTGATCTTTTCGCCCTTGAGCTTGAGGCTCTGCAGGGCGGTCAGGGTGAGTTCGGGCATGAAAAGTATCCTCGGGCTGGCGCTGTGTCGACACAACATCATCTGTCGTGATGTTTGGAAACCCACTCATAAAGGTTGGTTTCGCGCCGTTTGGCACCTCGGGGGTGCAACGGGCCGCCTATAGTCGTGAGCACGACCGGGGAAGTCAATTGGGTTGACGGCTTCTGCGCGAACAGAGCCTGCGAAGAGGCCTGCCTGCGCTACAGCCTCTCCAGCCCTGCGAACGGGCAGGCAGCCAGCAGCTCGCGCAGGCTGCGGCCGTCCGCCAGCATGAAGCCCTCGTCAACCACTTCGGCCAGCGGATACAGCACGAATGCACGGACTTGAAGGTGGTAGTGCGGCACTTGCAAACGAGGCTCGTCGATCACCCGGTCGGCATAGGTGATGATATCCAGGTCCAGGGTGCGCGGCCCCCAGCGCTCGGCACGCTCGCGGCCCTGCTCGTTCTCGATCGCCTGCAGCGCATCGAGCAGTGGCAGCGGCGCCAGCCCGGTGTCCAGGGCTGCTACGGCATTGCTGTAGCGCGGCTGGCCGGGCAGCAGTGAATCGCTGGTGTAGAACGAAGAAACCGCTGCCAGCGTGGTTTCCGGCAGTGCGCCCAAGGCCTGCAGGGCCTCATGCAGTTGCCGTTGCGGGCTGTCCAGATTGCTGCCCAGCCCGATGTGCACGCGCACCATGCTTATTCGTCGCCCTCGGCGCGCTTGCGCTTGGCGCCGGTACGGCGACGCTTGCGTGGCGCACCTGATTCATCCTTGCCGCCCAGATCCGCGATCATCTCGCGGCGCTGACTGTCGTTGCAGTCCTGATAGTCGGTCCACCACTCACCCAGGCCTTCGGTCTCTTCGCCGGCTTTTTCGCGCAGCAGCAGGAAGTCGTAGCCGGCGCGGAAGCGCGGATTGTCGAGCAACAGGTCGGCACGCTTGCCGCTGCGGCGCGGCAGGCGCTCCTGCATGTCCCAGATCTCGCGAATAGGGATGGTGAAACGCTTGGGAATGGCGACGCGCTGACATTGCTCGGCAACCAGCTCATGGGCCGCTTCCTGCATTGCCGGGATCGGTGGCATGCCACGGCTCTGCAGGCGCAGTACGCGTGCCGGCAACGCCGGCCAGAGCAGGGCGGCGAACAGAAAGGCCGGCGTCACCGGTTTGCCCTGCTTGATGCGCAGGTCAGTGTTGCGCAGCGCCTCGCTGATCAACGTATGGGTGTAGGTCGGCGTGTCTTCCAGCGCCTGCGTGGTCGCCGGAAACAGCGAATCGAACAGGTGAAGGTCGACCAGCATCTCGAACGTGTCGGCGGCATGGCCGGACAGGAACAGCTTGAGCACTTCCTCGAACAGGCGTGCCGACGGTATCTCGCGCAGCATCGGCGCCAGCTCGCGAATCGGCGCAGCCGTGTGCTTCTCGATGCCGAAATCCAGCTTGGCGGCAAAGCGTACGGCCCGCAGCATGCGCACCGGATCTTCCTGATAGCGCTGAGTTGGATCACCGATCAGGCGAATCAGGCGGTTGCGCACGTCGTGTACGCCATTGGCGTAGTCCAGGATGCGTTCGCTGACCGGATCGTAGTACAGGGCATTGATGGTGAGGTCGCGGCGTTGGGCGTCGTCTTCCAGGGTGCCGTAGACGTTATCGCGCAGGATGCGTCCGCTCTCGCTGCTCGAGGAGCGATGCACGTCCTGTTCGTCGTCTTCTTCCGGGTGATTGGCGCGGAACGTCGCGACCTCGATGATCTCGCGGCCGAAATGGATGTGCACGAGCTTGAAGCGTCGGCCAATCACTCGCGCATTGCGAAACTCGGCACGTACCTGTTCGGGCGTGGCGCTGGTAGCGACGTCGAAATCCTTGGGCACGATGCCCAGCATGAGGTCACGTACGCAACCGCCTACAAGATAGGCCTGGTAGCCAGCAGTCTGCAGGCGTTCGACGATGCCCACGGCGTGGCGGCTGAACTGGCTGCGCTGCAGCGAGTGTTGGCCAGCATTGAGCACTTCGGGCGTGGTACGCCGGTGCTGCGGATGACGCGCGGGAGTATTCAAAGACTTGAACAGCTTCTTCAGCATGGGATGCACTGTTTGAAGGGATTTTCGGCCATATACGAAGAACGACCGCATGATGGGCGGGGATTCTAGCATTTAGTCGAGGGATGGTGTAGGAGGCTGCGCCGGTCGGCACAAGCGGCAGGACAAAAGCCGGAAACTACAAGGGGAGCCGAAGCTCCCCAAGAAGTAGTTGCGTGCTCTGTTTTTGTTTTTTGTCGGGCTTTTTGTTTTTGTTGAGTGCCCTGCCCACCGAACCTGGGTTCGGGGGTGTCTCCCTATTCGGGAGCAAGAGCAAACGGATTGCTTTGGTCGCTGTGCTGTGATGATCGATGTGATCCAACCAGTTCTGGCATCTGCTTCAAAGCAGTTGTTGTAGTTCTCTGCCTGGCTGCGGGTTTCCCCAAAAACAACGCCTCTCCAAAAGAATCAGTTAGCTGCGCCTCCGCCGTGTTGTTCTTGTTATGCGTGAGTCGATTCGTCTTGTTCTTGTTATGAGTTTGCTTGCTTGTTGTTGTTCTTGTACCAGAGATATAGCAGGTCCCATGCCAACTTTTGCAAACCCCTCAAGAACGGGGCTTTGCGAGGAGGAGGGCGGTGATCGAGGGCTGAAATTGACCCTGTATTCGTTACCGATGGAACCGTGTCTTGTTACGTCGCAGGCCTAGGGTAACAGTTTGTCACGGCTACCCGTCAACCCGCGCAAACCCGCGGGCTAGAGCTGAAACGTATCAGCTTTCGCTGGCCACGCTCGACTTGCGCCGAGGAATCCCCAGGCGCTGACGACGCTCCCACAGGCACTTGCGACTGACGCCCAATTTGCGCGCCAATTCGGTCTCGGTCATGTGGTCTTGATGCTCCAGCACGAAGTGCTGGAAATAGTCTTCCAGGGAAAGATCTTCGGTGGGATCGTGGGCCGTGTTGTTCGCCCCGTTCTGCTGGGATGGCAGGCCGACGAAGTCATCGGTGTCCTGCAGGTCGGCAAGTTCGATGTCGATGCCCAGCAGTTCGGCCGATATCTCGGTGCTCTCGGTCAGGATCACCGAGCGTTCGACGGCGTTCTCCAGTTCCCGCACATTGCCGGGCCAGGAATACTGGCGGATGGCCTGTTCGGCATCGGCGGCAAAGCGCAGGTCGGTCCGCCCGATCCGTGAGCTCTGGCGAATGAGGAACGCCTTGGCAATTTCGCCGACATCGGCGCCGCGCTCGCGCAAGGGCGGCAACTTCAAGGCAATCACGTGCAGCCGGTAGTAGAGGTCTTCGCGGAACTGCCCCAGCTTGGCCAGGCTTTTCAGGTCCCGGTGGGTTGCGGCAATCAGGCGAACGTCGACTTTCTGCGACTGCACCGAGCCTACGCGGCGAATCTCGCCTTCCTGCAGCACCCTGAGCAAGCGCGCCTGGGCCTCGAGAGGCAACTCGCCGATCTCGTCGAGAAACAGTGTTCCGCCATCGGCAGCCTCGACCAGCCCGGCGCGACCGGCGCTGGCGCCGGTGAAAGCACCTTTCTCGTGACCGAACAGTTCGGATTCGATCAGGGTTTCCGGGATCGCCGCACAGTTCACCGAGATCATCGGTGCCTTCGCGCGCCGGGACAGGTTGTGCAGTGCCCGCGCGACCAGCTCCTTGCCGGTGCCGGACTCACCCTGGATCAGTACGTTGGAATCGGTCGGGGCGACCTTGCGGATCTTGCTGTAGAGGTCCTGCATGGGCGGGCAGGAACCAATGATACCGATATCGCCATTGGCATTCTGCGCGGCGGGCTTTTCCGCACCGGCCTTGTTCGCCGGGCGCTCCACCGCTGCCGCGGGTGCGTTGTGGCGATCGCGCAAGATACGCGCGGCGGCCTGGAGCATTTCATCGTGGTCGAAGGGCTTGGCGATATAGTCGACCGCGCCCATTTTCATCGAGTCCACTGCCGAGCGCAGGCTGGCATAGCTGGTCATGATGAGCACCGGGGTGCCCTCGCCCAGCTTGATCAATTCGGTGCCCGGTGCACCCGGCAGGCGCAGGTCGCTGATGATCAGGTCGAACGATGCGATGCTGAACCGCTCCTGCGCTTCCTGCACGGAGCCGGCCTCACTGACCTGATACTGGTTGCGTTCGAGCAGGCGACGCAGGGCAGATCGAATGATGGTTTCGTCTTCGACGATCAAAATATGCGGCATTGATTCAATTCTCTCGACGGTCTCAGTTCACAGCGGACGTCGCTTCGACATGACGCGGCAATGTCACCCGAATTCGGGTACCGCGCTGGCTCAGGGGATCGGCCGGGCTGTCGATGGTGATCTGTCCATAATGCTCTTCAACGATGGAATAGACCAGAGCGAGCCCCAGTCCGGTTCCTTCGCCCGGGTCCTTGGTAGTGAAGAACGGTTCGAATAACCGATCCATGATGTTCTTGGGAATACCGCTGCCTTCGTCCTCGACGATGAGGTCGACGGTGTGTTCGCACGCTTCGGTCTTGACCCGCACCGCGCCTCCGGCCACAGAGGCATCCCGGGCGTTGGACAACAGGTTGATCAGCACCTGGGCCAGGCGTTGTGGATCACCCACGGCCCAGTGCTCCGGATCGCACAGGTTGTAGAACTGGATCTCGAAGTTGCGCCTGTTCAGCGCCAACAGGCCGATGGCATCCTGCGCTACCTGAGCCAGGTTGACCGGCTCGTCACTGTGCTGGTGGCCGCCGGCATGGGCAAAGCTCATCAGCGACTGGACGATGCGCGACACGCGCTTGGTCTGCTCGAGAATCTGGCTGCTCAGTTCGGTGATCTCGCTGTCTTCCTCGCGCTCCTCGCGCAGGTTCTGCGCCAGGCAGGCGATGCCGGTGATCGGGTTGCCGATCTCGTGGGCGACCCCGGCCGCCAGCCTGCCGATGCTCGCCAGCCGCTCGGAGTGCACCAGCTTGTCTTCGAGCATCTGCGTTTCGGTCAGGTCCTCGACCAACACCACCAGCCCGCTGTTGCCGGGCGCGAGCGGCTCGTCGATGGCGGCCTTGTGCAGGTTCAGCCAGCGTGTCTGCCCATCCAGGGCCAGGCGTTGCTTGTGCAGGTGCTCATCGGGCACGTTGATGAAGTCGATCAGGAGGCTGCGCCATGGCTGGCTGATGGTTACCAGGCGCGAGCCGACCACATGCTGCGCGGGCACGCCGGTCAGGTCTTCCATGGCCTTGTTCCACATCAGGATCTCCTGGTCCTTGGCCAGCGAACAAACGCCCATGGGCAGCTCCTGCAGGGTCTGTCGATGATAGCGGCGCAAGGCATCGAGCTCGGCGGCAAGGCCGGTCAGGCGCGAGTGATAATCTTCCAGCCGGCTTTCGATGAAGTGGATGTCCTCGGTGACATAGTTCTCGCTGCCTGATTTATAGGGCAGGAACGTTTCCACCATGTCCTGCGCCACGCTGGGGCCCATCAGCCCTGACAGATTGGCTTCGATCCGGTCCCGCAGGCGCCGCAATGCGTAGGGCCTGCGCTCGTCGAAGGGCAGGTAGAGGTCGCGCAGGGCCTGTTCCACCTCGCGCTGGGCGGCCTTGGCGCCCAACGGTTTGGCCAGTTGCGTGGCGAACTCCTGGGGGGATGCGGCATGCAGTTCGCGCCGCTGCGGGCGCCGCACGTTATCCACGGCACAGGCTTCGGCAGCACTGACTTCTTCGCTGCTGGCAGCGGTGAACAGCGAGATCAGCGTGAACAGCAATACGTTGGCAGCCAGGGAAGCGATGGCTGCCATGTGCCAGCTGGTATCGTCGAGCACGTAGATCATGTTCAGGCGCGGGATGTAGAAGCCCTGCAGGTTGCCGATCAGCGGCAGCAGCATGGTCACCAGCCAGACGGCCATGCCGGCCAGCAGGCCGGCGATGAATCCGCGTCGATTGGCGGTGGGCCAGTACAGCACCGACAGCACGCCCGGCAGAAACTGCAGCGTGGCGACAAAGGCGACGATCCCCAGGTGTGCAAGGTCCTGCTTGGCGCCCAGCAGCAGGTAGAAGGCATAGCCGGCCATGATGATGGCGACGATCAGCGCCCGGCGTGTCCACTTCAGCCAGCGGTAGATGTTGCCTTCGGCCGGCGGCTGGTACAGCGGCAACACCAGATGGTTGAGCATCATGCCCGACAGCGCCAGGGTGGTGACGATGATCAGCCCGCAGGACGCGGAAAGTCCGCCTACATAAGCCAGCAGCGCCAGTGACTTGCTGTTGGCGGCAATACCGATGCCCAGGGTGAAGAACTCGGGGCTGGTCGTCGCGCCCAGGCGCAGGCCGGCCCACAGGATCAGCGGCACCGCCAGGCTCATCAGCAGCAGGAACAGCGGCAGCCCCCAACTGGCACTGACCAGCGCACGCGGATTGAGGTTTTCGGTGAAGACCATGTGGTACATGTGCGGCATGACGATCGCCGAGGCGAAGAACACCAGCAGCAGCGTGCGCCAGGGTCCCTCTTGCAGCGGCGCATGCAGCGAAGCGAGGGCCGTCTGGTTCTGCAGCAGCCATTGCTCCAGATCGTGCGGGCCGTCGAACACCCCGTACAGGGCATACAGGCCAATACCGCCCAGGGCGATCAGTTTGATCACGGATTCGAAGGCGATGGCAAATACCAGGCCTTCATGCTTCTCGCGGGTGGCGATGTGGCGTGAGCCGAAGAAGATCGTGAACAGCGTGATCAGCACGCAAAAACTCAACGCCACGTGGTTCTGCACCGGTTCGCGAGTCATGATGCCAATGGAGTCGGCCACCGCCTGGATCTGCAACGCGAGCAGGGGCAGTACGCCGACCAGCATGAATACCGTGGTCAGCGCGCCGGCCCAGGTGCTGCGAAAACGAAACGCGAAAAGGTCTGCCAACGACGACAATTGGTAGGTACGGGTGACCTTGAGTATCGGATACAGCAACACCGGCGCCAGCAGGAATGCGCCGGAAACCCCCAGGTAGCAAGCCAGGAAACCATAGCCGTATTGATAGGCCAGGCCCACGGTGCCGTAGAACGCCCAGGCGCTGGCATAGACACCCAGCGACAAGGTGTAGGTCAGCGGATGGCGGATGATCGCCCGCGCGATCATGCCGCGCTCGCTGACCCAGGCCACGGCGAACAGCACCAGCAGGTACGCGGCGCTGACCAGAAGCATCTGGGTAAGGCTAAAGCTCATCGGCATCACGCTGGCTCTGCAGGATAAAGGTCACCACGATCAGAATCAGCCACAGCAGGTAAGGTCGATACCACGCGCCCGTGGGCTCGATCCACCAGTCCATGATGGCGGGGGAGAACAGGTATATCCCCACCACCAGAAGCAGGACCAAACGATAGATATACATGCTGGCCTCGGGGTAGGGTAAGTGTGCGAAAACAGTGCGGCGATGGTAGCGGATCGGCGTGTCGCTGCGAAGAGCCGGGCACCAGCCGATCGCTACTCCAGCTGCGCTTCCGCCACCGTGCGCACCGGGGGAATCGCACCACTGTCCCAGTGCTCCACACCCCAGCGCAACACATCGTCCACACTGCCGTGCGCCAGGTCCGCCTCGGGCCGCTGGCCCAGCGCCCGCAGGGCACGCACCAGCAGTGGCGCAGCCTGGTCCGCATCCAGGGGCGGCGATCGGTAGCTTTTGCCCAGCTTGTTGCCGTCTGGCTGGGTAATCAAGGGAACATGAAGGTATCGCGGCTGCGGCAACCCGAGCAGCTCCTGCAGATACAGATGGCGCGGCGTCGAATCGAGCAGGTCGGCACCGCGCACGATGTCGGTCACTCCCTGCCACGCATCGTCCAGCACCACGGCCAGTTGATAGGCATACAGACCGTCGCGACGACGAATGACGAAATCCCCCGACTCGCTGCCCAAATGTTGTGCATACGTTCCCTGGACACGGTCCTCGAAGCGATACCGCAGTTCCGGGACACGCAGGCGGATGGCTGCATCCTGCGTGGAATGTCCGGCATTGCGGCACGTGCCGGGATAGATCCCTTGGTAGGGTTCCAACTGCTTGCGTGAGCAGGTGCACGCATAGGCCAGCCCCTGCGCCAACAGGCGGTCGATCACCTGTTGATAGGCCGCATGCCGCTGGCTCTGGTAGACCACCTCGCCATCCCACTGCAACCCGTAGCGCTCAAGGGTCTTGAGGATCGCTGCCGGTGCGCCGGCGACTTCCCTGGGCGGGTCCAGGTCTTCCATGCGCAGCAACCAGCGGCCACCTGCGGCGCGTGCGTCCAGCCATGAGGCCAGAGCGGCCACCAGGGAGCCGAAATGCAGGTAGCCGCTCGGGGTCGGAGCAAAGCGACCTATATAAGGAAGGGTAGTCATGGGTGCGGGATTCTACGGGCAATACAGAAACAAAAGGGCGCCGTGGCGCCCCTTTGTCGACAGGTCACTTGCCGACCTGTTTTTCCTTGATTTCCGCCAAGGTCTTGCAGTCGATGCACAGATCGGCGGTCGGACGTGCCTCGAGACGACGAATGCCGATCTCGATGCCGCAGGATTCGCACCAGCCGTACTCTTCGTCTTCGATCAACTGCAGCGTCTTGTCGATCTTCTTGATCAGCTTGCGCTCGCGATCGCGCGCGCGCAGTTCGAGGCTGAATTCCTCTTCCTGGCTGGCCCGATCGGCCGGGTCTGGAAAGTTGGCGGCTTCATCCTTCATGTGGTCGACGGTGCGATCCACTTCCTGCATCAAGTCTTGTTTCCACTTGTTCAGGATCTTGGTGAAGTGAGCACGCATCGGCGCGCCCATGTATTCCTCGCCCTTCGTCGCAACGTAGGGAGCGAAGCCGGAAAAGTTGCCAGTACTTTGTTGCTTTTCATTGGTGGGCATGAATCAACCGCCTCTCGCTCTACTAATCCATTGCGCAGGATGATCCCTCTCCGACACCCGCCGGCCCTGCGACTGCAAGCCGGCGAACTTACCAGATCGAACCAGCACGCGCTACTCCCGGTTGTCGTGCCCGGAACGCCTGCGTCGCAGGCACGATGTGGTGGGTTTCGATCGCACGTTCGGCGAAACGTTCGATGCAAAGGTTGGGTAGAATCGGCTTTTTTCCTCGTCCCAAGGAATACCCATGGCTTCGCTCTACAGCGCACGCAGTCGCGCCATCGAACCTTTTCACGTGATGGCGCTGTTGGCCCGTGCCAATGAACTGCAGAGCCAGGGTCACGACGTGACCCACCTGGAAATCGGCGAACCAGACTTCACCACGGCGGCCCCCATCGTTGCCGCCGGGCAGGCCGCATTGGCCGCTGGCCATACCCGCTACACCGCAGCGCGAGGCCTGCCGGCGCTGCGCGAGGCGATCGCCGGTTTCTATCAGCAGCGCTACGGCCTGGACATCGACCCGCAGCGCATCATGATCACCCCGGGCGGCTCGGGAGCCTTGCTGCTGGCCGCCAGCCTGCTGGTCGATCCGGGCAAGCACTGGCTCCTGGCAGACCCCGGCTACCCGTGCAATCGGCACTTTCTGCGCCTGGTCGAGGGCGCCGCGCATCTGGTGCCGGTAGGCCCCGAACAGCGCTACCAACTCAACGCCCAACTGGTGGAGCAGCACTGGGACGAGCACAGCGTCGGCGCCTTGGTGGCATCGCCTGCCAACCCTACCGGCACACTGTTGAACAAGGACGAACTGAGCGCATTGAGCCAGGCCGTCACGGCGCGCCAGGGGCATCTGGTGGTCGACGAGATCTACCACGGCTTGACCTATGGCACGACGGCCGCCAGCGTGCTTGAAGTGGACGACGACGCATTCGTCCTGAATAGTTTTTCCAAGTATTTCGGAATGACCGGATGGCGGCTTGGCTGGCTGGTCGCGCCGCCCCAAGCCATTCCTGAGCTGGAAAAGCTGGCGCAGAATCTGTACATCAGTGCGCCGAGCATGGCGCAACATGCAGCATTGGCCTGCTTCGAACCGGCCACGCTGGAGATCTTCGAGCAACGCCGCGAAGCCTTCGGTCACCGCCGTGACTATCTGCTGCCCGCCTTGCGTGCCTTGGGCTTTGCGATTGCGGTCGAGCCTGAGGGTGCGTTCTACCTGTATGCCGATATCAGTGCATTCAGCGACGATGCCTTCGCGTTCTGCCAGCATTTCCTGGAAACCGAGCACGTTGCTTTCACGCCCGGCCTGGATTTCGGCCGCTACAAGGCCAGCCACCATGTGCGCTTTGCCTATACCCAAAGCCTTCCCCGATTGGAACAGGCTGTGGCGCGGATTGCCCGTGGCCTGCAGAGCTGGCAGGCGCGATGATTTTTTCGCCGGCCCTGGAGCAGGGGCGCCTGATCCAGCGCTACAAGCGGTTTCTGGCCGACATCGAACTTGAAAGCGGTGAGCGGATGACCATCCACTGCCCCAACACTGGCTCGATGCTCAACTGCATGATGCCCGGTGGCCGCGTGTGGTTCACCCGCTCCAGCGACCCCAAGCGCAAGCTTCCAGGCACGTGGGAGATCAGCGAAACACCGCAAGGTCGGCTGGCATGCATCAATACCGCGCGGGCCAACGCTCTGGTCGAGGAGGCATTGCACGCAGGTCGCATACCGGAGCTTGCCGGCTTCGTTGCGCTCAAACGCGAAGTGCCCTATGGCCAGGAGCGCAGCCGTATCGACTTCCGGCTGGACTATCCTGGCGCGTCCGCATGGGTCGAAGTAAAGAGTGTGACCCTGGGCTTTGCCGGCAGTCGCATTGCAGCGTTTCCCGACGCTGTCACCCAGCGCGGCGCGAAGCACTTGCGCGAGCTGGCCGTACTGGCGCGCAGCGGAGTGCGGGCCGTGCAGTTGTACTGCGTCAACCTTGACGGTGTGGATGCTGTACGCCCCGCTACCGAGATAGACGCAGGCTACGCATTGGCATTGCGCCAGGCAGTGGAGGCTGGTGTTGAAGTGCTGGCTTATGGGGTGCATCTGGATACGCACGAGATTGTCATCGACCATCGCTTGCCGGTAATCCTGCAAGGCTGAGTGGGCGAGGTGCTGCAAAAGTCGAGGCAAAAAAAGACCCGGCAAAGTGCCGGGTCAATAACCGTGATTAGCCTGATGAGGAGACATCTGAAAGTCCGAACCAAGGGCCTTCCAGAGATCACCAGTCTCGCGACTGGATGTGATAATCATAACGATTCTCATTTAAGAGTCAAGTGCTACGTGCAATTATTTAATCCACCTGCGGACCCTCGGTCTAGAGCCTGCGAGGGGGCGACAGGGCTTCGACCTGGCTATTGAGACTGTTTTTCAGTTCGCACGACAGCTCACTCCAATGCACATTGCGCAACGCCCCTTCGATGGCATAGAGAAGCACTTTCGAGGCGCGGAAGCCGCGCTGCTTCACCGCGCAGTACGCCTGCACGGCACCTGCCCGGCGCAAGTCGGAAGCACTGTGGATGCCGACGGCATGCAGCCACTGCGCGGATGTCTTGCCCAGATTCTTCAGGGCCAGAAGTTCATCGGTCATCAAACCTCCTGGCCTCGGCCAAGGAATGAGCGGGGGGCGATGAAGCAGTTGCCAATCTGGCAGTGTAGCGGTGGCAGAGCGGCGTGCCGAATGGCCGATCTGCCTTTCCGGGTCTGGCTGTATGTTACAGCCCTGGCAGGCGTTGCCGGATCTGCTCGACCAGCTTGTCCAGGCTGCCGCTTTCGTTGGTTTCCACGCGGCGAGTCTGCAGCAGCTCGGCTTCGCTCAACGGCTCGCGGCCGGCCTGCTGAGCGTCGATCACGGCCTGGGTAGCATCCGAAGGATCCTCGGCCTGTGCCTGGCGCTGCTGCAGCCAGCTGGATATCACGGCTGCGGGCGCGTTGCAGTCCAGGATCAGGAACGGCACTCCGGTGGATTCGGCGATTCGAGCCGCTGCCGCCCGTTGGTCAGCCTTGAGATAGGTCGCGTCGATCACCACCGGCAGGCCGGCGCGCAGCACGTGCTCGGCCAATGCGTGCAAGTGCAGGTAGGTCGCTTCGCTGGTGCTGGCGTCATACAGGCCCGTTTCGGCGGTCTGGGCACCGAACAGGCGTTTGCGCTCCACGTCCGAGCGCAGGCGGATGGCGCCCAGCGCTTCGACCAGGCGCAGCGCGACGTGGCTCTTGCCTACAGCCGACACACCGCTGGTAACGGCCAGAAAACGCGAAGGAATGGCGCTGTAGCTTTCCGCCAGGTTCGCGTAATTGCGGTATTGGCGCAGCGTCGTTGCACGCTGCACTCCACTGGCATCGGGCGACATGCTGAACAGGGCCACCTTGGCCCGTACCAATGCGCGGTAGGCCTTGTAGAAGTTGAGCAGCTCCAGCCCCTGGTAGTCACCGGTCAATTCCAGGTACTGGCTGACGAAGCGCCGCGCCAGGCTTTTCAGCCCGCGGTCTTCGAGGTCCATGGCGAGGAAGGCGATATCGGCATACACATCGGTGAAACGGAAAGGCTCGTTGAACTCGATGCAGTCGAAGATCACCACTTCGCCATTGATGACGGTGGCGTTGCCCAGGTGTATGTCGCCATGGCACTCGCGGATGAACCCTTCCTGCTTGCGCAGCGCCAGCAGCGGCTCCAGGCGTACGTAGCTGCTTTGGGCCCAGGCCTGCAAGGCATCCAGCTGGGCCAGATCATCCTTTTCGGTAAGGAACGGGCGAATCTGTTCGAAGTTCTGCTCGACCGGGGCCATCGCCGCCTTCGGCGTGCCGGCCTCGTGCGCCTCCGGCACCACTGGCGCGGCCCGGTGGAAATCGGCAATCTGCCGCGCCAGCGAATCCACGTGCTCCTGGGTCAGCTCACCATTGGCCTGCAGGGTGCTCAGCAAATTGCCGCCTTCGAATTGGCGCATCTGCAAGGCATACTCGATGGGGGCGCCTTCGCCGCCCAGCTGAGGCGTTTGCACGCTGCCGGTGATCGGCAGAACCTGCAGATACAGGTCGGTGGTCAGGCGCTGGTTCAGTCGCAGCTCCTCGGCGCAGAAGTGGGAGCGGGCGGACAGTTCGGTGAAGTCCAGAAAGCCGAAATTCATCGGTTTCTTGATCTTGTAAGCGTAAGGCCCGGTCAGTATCACCCAGGAGATATGCGTCTCGACGACCTGGAACCCTTCTACCGGATGCGGGTACAGGGCCGGGTTTTGCAGGGCGGCGATCAGGGTCTGGCTCACAGGCGATCCTTCATTGGCAGAGGTGATTTCAAGGCGGTCATTATGGCCACTGCCACCGATGATGCAAACCGCCGACGGTCCCTGCCCGCGACAATTCAAAGTGCGTATAATCCGCCGCCATGACTCGAACCCGATCTTCCCGTACCCCGAAAAAACCTCCTTCCGGCGGCTTGCGCACCTGGCTTGGCTGGGGCCTCAAGCTGGGTCTGGTAGGCCTGGTGATCCTGGCCGGCTTTGCCGTCTACCTGGACGCCGTTGTGCAGGAAAAATTCTCTGGCAAGCGCTGGACCATTCCCGCCAAGGTCTACGCACGCCCGCTCGAGCTGTTCGTCGGTCAGAAACTGGCAAAGAATGATTTCCTCACCGAGCTCGATGCGCTCGGCTACCGTCGGCAAACGACCGTCGACGGTCCCGGCACCGCCTCGGTCAGTGGCAACACGGTCGACCTCAATACACGCGGCTTCCAGTTCTACGAAGGGCTCGAGCAGCCGCAGGCGGTGCGCGTGAAGTTTTCCGGCGACTACGTCTCCGAACTGGGTGGCGGCGCAGGCAAGAAGGTCGCGGTGGTGCGTCTGGAGCCGTTGCTGATCGGCGGCCTGTACCCGAAAAACCTCGAAGACCGCATCCTCATCAAGCTCGACCAGGTGCCGCCGTACCTGCTTGACACACTGGTCACCGTCGAAGATCGCGACTTCTACCACCACTTTGGCGTCTCGCCCAAGTCGATCGCACGCGCCATCTGGGTCAACACGTCCTCGGGCGCCATGCGCCAGGGCGGCAGTACCCTGACTCAGCAGTTGGTCAAGAACTTCTACCTGACCAACGAGCGCAGCCTGACCCGCAAGCTGACCGAAGCGATGATGGCGGTGTTGCTGGAGCTGCACTACGACAAGGGTGAAATCCTCGAGGCCTACCTCAACGAGGTCTTCGTTGGTCAGGACGGCCAGCGCGCCGTGCATGGCTTCGGTCTTGCCAGCCAGTTCTTCTTCAGCCAACCCTTGTCCGAACTCAAGCTGCATCAGGTGGCTTTGCTGGTGGGGATGGTCAAGGGGCCGTCTTCCTATAACCCGCGGCGCAATCCGGAACGGGCGATGGAACGCCGCAACCTGGTGCTCGATCTGCTGGCCCAACAGGGCGTGGCGACCCAGGAGGCGGTCGATGCGGCCAAGAAGATGCCATTGGGCGTGACCAAGCGCGGCAGCCTGGCGGACAGCTCGTTCCCTGGCTTCCTCGACCTGGTCAAACGCCAGCTGCGCGACGACTACCGCGACGAAGACTTGACCGAAGAAGGCCTGCGCATCTTCACCAGTTTCGACCCTATCCTGCAGACCAAGGCCGAATCGTCGGTCACCGATACCTTCAAGCGCCTGGCCGGGCGCAAGGGGTCGGACGAGGTCGAGGCGGCCATGGTCGTCACCAACCCTGAAAGTGGTGAGGTCCAGGCGCTGGTCGGCAGTCGCGTACCGGGTTTTGCCGGCTTCAACCGCGCGCTCGACGCCGTACGCCCGATCGGCTCGCTGATCAAGCCTGCGGTGTACCTGACCGCGCTGGAGCAGCCAAGCAAATACACCCTGACCAGTTGGGTGCAGGACGTACCGTTCTCGGTCAAGGGTGCGGACGGCCAGATCTGGAAGCCACAGAACTACGAACGTACCTCCAATGGCACGGTGTTCCTGTATCAGGGCCTGGCCCATTCCTACAACCTGTCGACGGCTCGGTTGGGTCTGGAACTGGGCGTGCCCAATGTGCTCAAGACCCTCGGCGAACTGGGCGTGCAGGTCGACTGGCCAGCCTACCCGTCGATGTTGCTCGGTGCCGGTGGCTTGTCGCCCATGCAAGTGGCAACCATGTACCAAACCCTGGCCAACGGCGGTTTCAACACGCCTATGCGTGGCATTCGCAGTGTCCTCACGGCCGAAGGCGAACCGCTCAAGCGCTACCCGTTCCAGATTCAGCAGCGCTTCGATCCTGCCTCCATCTACCTGATCCAGAACGCCATGCAGCGCGTGATGCGCGAAGGTACCGGACGTTCGGTCTACAACGTGCTGCCGAGCAGCCTTAACCTGGCCGGCAAGACCGGCACCAGCAACGACTCTCGCGACAGCTGGTTCGCCGGCTTCAGCCAGGACGTGCTGGCCGTGGTCTGGCTGGGCCGTGACGACAATGGCAAGACGCCGTTCACCGGTGCCACCGGTGCGCTGCAGGTCTGGACCAGCTTCATGAAGAAAGCCGATCCCTTGCCTTTGGATACGCCGGTGCCGGAAAACGTGGTGCAGGCCTGGATCGACGCCAAGACCGGACAGGGCTCGGATGCCAGCTGCCCCAACGCTGTGCAGATGCCGTATATTCGTGGCAGCGAACCGACGCCAGGCACCGCATGCGGCGGTGCCAATCCGGCGGCCGACGATTCGGTGATGGACTGGGTCAAAGGCTGGTTGAACTAAGCAAAGGGGAATGAAGTGAACAAGTGGTGGTTTCCTGCCTTGACGGCATTGGCTTTGCTCAACGGTTGCGCCAGCGTGGAGCGTGGCTCCATTCCAGTGGTCGATTCCGGCTCTGCGGTCACCAATGGCGAACGCGTATCGCGTACCGGCGGCTTCCGCCAGACCACCGTGGTCCGGCCCAAGGCGCAGGCCCAGGCGATCACCGAAGATTCCGGCGTGGTGGTCATGGTCCCGCAGGGTGCAGGCTCGCAGCCGATCCAGAGCTTTCCGGCGCCGGGCAACAGCGCGCCGATCAGCACCGGCCCGATCACACCAGGCCCGATCGTCCCCGGCCCGAGCAGCTCGGCCCCGGCCTATGCCCCGCCGGCGCCCAGCACGACCTACAACATGCCGGCCAATGCTCCTAGCGGGATTCCGCGAGCCAGCGGCAACAGTGCCGGCCTGTCCGCCGATGAGCAGTTGGACGGGCCGGTGCTTGCCCTGTTGACCACGGCCCAGCAACAGCAGGGCGGTGGCGACTTGAACGGTGCGTCATCGAGCCTGGAGCGTGCACAGCGGATCGCACCGCGCGAACCGCAGGTTCTGTACAAGCTGGCTCAGGTGCGCCTGGCCCAGGGTGATGCGGCCCAGGCCGAGCAACTGGCCCGTCGCGCGCTGACCTATGCCAATGGCCGTCCGGATCTGCAGGCGAGCCTGTGGAACACCATTGCCCAGTCGCGCGACAAGCAGGGTGATGCCGCCGGGGCCAATCTGGCCCGTCAGAAAGCCAAGAGCGCGTCTTGATGGATAATCGTTTCCTGGCGATTGCCGAACACCTGCTGTTGATCGAACGCGAGCTGCGCCAGCAGGGGTGGTGGCAGGACGTGCCACCCAGCGCCGAAGCGCTGGCCAGTGTCGAGCCGTTCAGCGTGGACACACTGGATTTCGATCAGTGGCTGCAGTGGATCTTCCTGCCGCGCATGAAAACCATCATCCAGCAGGACCTGCCATTGCCCAATGCGTCGGGCATCCTGGCCATGGCCGAAATGGTCTATGCCGATCGCGCCGAGCAGAGCCGCGGCCTGCGCGCCAGCCTGGCGCGCTTCGACGAGTTGATCGGCCAGGTGCGCTAGCCCTTCAGCTGCACTGCTCGTCGATCACCTTGCGCACTTCCTCGATCCTCGCCTGACGCTCCTGCTCTGTCAGGCGCTTGACCTCGCCGTTGACCTGTTGAAGCACCCGCGGATTGTTCTTCAGCTGCGCCAGGTTGGTCCTGACGCCCGTACAGAATTCGTTACGCCGCGCTGACTCGTCGGCAACCTGCGATTTCACCTTGCGGTCGATCCTGCGTTGCTCGGCTTCGCCACTGGCTTTCATCACCGCCTCGTTGGAGATCGGCTCGGGCGGGGTCACCGGTTTCACGCCTTCGACGGCTGTCGCCTGAACACCGTTGGGCGGTCGTGCATCAAAATGCGTCACACCTTGGCTATCGACCCATTTGTAGATTTGCCCTGCCATTGCCAACGGGCACAGGGCAAGCAGCAGGATACTCACAGCAATGGTTGAACGCATGGCGCCTTCTCTGAGGGTGGGTTACGCATGAAACTACCATAGCCTGGCAGCTCGGCAGGGTTTATTGCGCCGTTTGGGTGCAGGCGCGCAATAAAATGCACGCATCGCTTGACTTGCAGCAGACGAATCACAACAATCGAAAGTCCGCTGTACAGGGACTGCCAGAAGCAGACCCACACAGCAGAGCACAGGCGCACACCAGCGCCGACCCGTAATACCCGCAACGCGTTACCTCGCGCTGGGTGGGAAAAACCCGTGACACTTGGGTACTCCCAATACTTGCTCAGTCAGTGCTGACGTACGTCGGCGACCACCGTCGCTCATGCTCTGCTGGCAGTAAACCTATTAAGACCCGTTCCCATGGAACGGTATTCTGGCGTTTTAGAGGTGAACAACGTGGAGCTTTTATCTGGCGCTGAAATGGTCGTCCGCTTCTTGCGCGACGAAGGCGTTAAGCACATCTACGGGTACCCCGGCGGTGCCCTCCTGCATGTATACGATGCCCTGTTCAAGGAGCCTGCTGTCGAGCACGTGCTGGTCCGTCACGAGCAGGCAGCCACCCACATGGCCGACGGCTATGCCCGTGCCACCGGCAAGGCCGGTGTCGTGCTGGTGACCTCCGGTCCGGGTGCCACCAACGCCATCACCGGTATCGCCACTGCCTACATGGACTCCATCCCGATGGTGATCCTCTCCGGGCAGGTGGCCAGCACGCTGGTGGGTACCGACGCGTTCCAGGAAACCGACATGATCGGCATCTCCCGGCCCATCGTGAAGCACAGCTTCATGATCAAGCACGCCTCGGAGATCCCCGAAGTCCTGAAAAAGGCCTTCTACCTGGCGCAGTCCGGTCGGCCCGGCCCGGTCGTGGTCGATATTCCCAAGGACATGACCAACCCGGCCGACAAATTCGAATATGTCTATCCCAAGAAGGCCAAGCTGCGTTCCTACAGTCCGGCGGTCCGTGGCCATTCCGGGCAGATCCGCAAGGCTGTCGAAATGCTCCTGGCGGCCAAGCGCCCGGTCATGTACGCCGGTGGCGGTGTCATCCTCGGTGGAGCTTCCGCTGCCTTGACCGAGCTGGCCCAGATCCTCGACCTGCCGGTCACCAACACCCTGATGGGGCTGGGCGCCTACCCGGGCATGGATCGCCAGTTCGTCGGCATGCTGGGCATGCACGGCAGCTACACGGCCAACCTGGCCATGCACCACGCCGATGTGATCCTGGCCGTGGGCGCACGCTTCGACGATCGCGTGATCAACGGCGCCGCCAAATTCTGCCCCAACGCCAAGATCATCCACATTGACATCGACCCGGCGTCGATCTCCAAGACCATCAAGGCGGACGTGCCCATTGTCGGTCCGGTGGACAGCGTTCTGACCGAAATGCTCGCCACCCTCAAGGACATCGGTGAAACCCCGAACAAGGACACCGTTGCCAGTTGGTGGAAGCAGGTCGAGGAGTGGCGTGGCGAAAACGGCCTGTTCCCCTACGACAAGGGCGATGGCTCCAAGATCAAGCCGCAGAAGGTCATCGAGACGCTGTGCGAGGTCACCCAGGGCGACGCCTACGTCACCTCGGACGTCGGCCAGCACCAGATGTTCGCGGCCCAGTACTACCTGTTCAACAAGCCCAATCGCTGGATCAACTCCGGTGGCCTGGGCACCATGGGCTTCGGTTTCCCAGCGGCCATGGGCGTCAAGATGAGCTTCCCCGAGGCCCACGTTGCCTGCGTGACCGGGGAGGGCAGCATCCAGATGAACATCCAGGAGCTGTCTACCTGTCTGCAGTACGGCTTGCCGGTCAAGATCATCCTGCTCAACAACGGCGTGCTCGGCATGGTGCGCCAATGGCAGGACATGAGCTACGGAGGTCGCCATTCGCATTCCTACGTCGAATCCCTGCCTGACTTCGTCAAGCTGGTCGAAGCGTATGGCCACGTCGGCATGCGCATCACCGATCTCAAGGATCTCAAGCCGAAAATGGAAGAAGCTTTCGCCATGACCGACCGCCTGGTGTTCCTCGATATCCAGGTCGACGTCGGCGAGCACGTCTATCCGATGCAGATCAAGGACGGCTCGATGCGCGACATGTGGCTCAGCAAGACGGAGCGGACCTAATCATGCGGCACATCATTTCGCTTTTGCTCGAGAACGAACCCGGCGCCTTGTCGCGCGTGGTAGGGCTGTTCTCGCAGCGCAACTACAACATCGAAAGCCTGACCGTGGCGCCTACCGAAGACCCGACTCTGTCGCGCCTGACGTTGACCACGGTAGGGCAGGATGAAGTGATCGAACAGATCACGAAAAACCTCAACAAGTTGATCGAGGTGGTCAAGCTGGTAGACCTGTCGGAAAGCGCGCACATCGAACGCGAGCTGATGCTGGTCAAGGTCAAGGCCACTGGCGCCCAACGCGCCGAGATCAAACGCACCACGGACATCTTCCGCGGGCAGATCGTTGATGTCAGCAGTAGCGTCTACACCGTTCAGCTGACGGGCACCAGCGACAAGCTGGATAGCTTCCTGCAGTCTATCGGCACCGCCTCGATCCTCGAAACCGTACGCAGTGGCGTGACCGGTATCGCTCGTGGCGACAAAGTGCTGAGCATCTAACTCAATTAGCGACCGGCCGAAACGGCCTAGATAACAGGTGATATTCAATGAAAGTTTACTACGACAAAGATTGCGACCTCTCGATCATCCAGGGCAAGAAAGTAGCCATCATCGGTTACGGCTCCCAGGGCCACGCCCAGGCGTGCAACCTGAAGGATTCGGGCGTCGACGTCACCGTGGGCCTGCGCAAGGGCTCGGCTACTGTCGCCAAGGCCGAGGCCCATGGCTTGAAAGTAGCCGACGTCGCCACTGCCGTTGCCGGTGCCGACCTGGTCATGATCCTGACCCCGGACGAGTTCCAGTCCCAGCTGTACAAGAACGAAGTCGAGCCCAACATCAAGCAGGGTGCAACCCTGGCTTTCTCCCACGGCTTCGCCATTCACTACAACCAGGTCGTGCCGCGCGCCGACCTGGACGTGATCATGATCGCGCCCAAGGCGCCGGGTCACACCGTACGTACCGAATTCGTCAAAGGCGGCGGTATTCCTGACCTGATCGCCATCTACCAGGATGCCTCGGGCAACGCCAAGAACGTCGCGCTGTCCTACGCTTCCGGTGTGGGCGGCGGCCGTACCGGCATCATCGAAACCACCTTCAAGGATGAGACCGAAACCGACCTGTTCGGCGAGCAGGCCGTTCTCTGTGGCGGCACCGTGGAACTGGTCAAGGCCGGTTTCGAAACCCTGGTCGAAGCCGGCTATGCGCCTGAAATGGCCTACTTCGAGTGCTTGCACGAACTCAAGCTGATCGTCGACCTCATGTACGAAGGCGGTATCGCCAACATGAACTACTCGATCTCCAACAACGCCGAATACGGCGAGTACGTAACCGGCCCTGAAGTCATCAACGCCGAATCGCGCCAGGCCATGCGCAATGCACTCAAGCGCATCCAGGATGGCGAGTACGCCAAGATGTTCATCAACGAAGGCGCTACCAACTACCCTTCGATGACCGCCAAGCGTCGCAACAATGCCGCCCACGGCATCGAAGTCATCGGCGAGCAGCTGCGTTCCATGATGCCTTGGATCGCCGCCAACAAGATCGTCGACAAAGCCAAGAACTGATACAGTTTCAGGCGACAAAAAACGCGGCCATGGCCGCGTTTTTTCGTTATGGTGGCAAGCTTCTGGTATAAAGCTGCAACGTTTTGCGGTCGAACCCTCGACCCAGACGCCTGTCGAAACTTTCCACACCGTTGCAAGGTATTGTCCATGAGCGAACGTCCCGAAGAGCCAAACAAGGCTCCTGACGCCGAAAGCCTCCTGCCGATCGATGAGCATGTCGAAGAAGGGCATGACGCCGAAGGACGTAAAGTCCGGCACCGCGGCATCTATCTCCTGCCCAACCTGTTCACCACGGCAAACCTGTTTGCGGGTTTCTACTCGATCATCAACTCGATCAGTGCCCAGAGCGCCGGCAATGCTGCCGAAGCCAGCAAGTATTTTGCCTACGCTGCCATCGCCATCTTCGTGGCCATGGTGCTCGATAGCCTGGACGGTCGCGTCGCGCGCATGACCAATACCCAGAGCGCCTTCGGTGCGGAATACGACTCCCTGTCCGACATGGTCGCATTCGGTGTCGCACCCGCGCTGCTGGCCTTTGGCTGGGCACTGGGCGACATGGGCAAGGTCGGCTGGATGGTGGCCTTCATCTACGTCGCAGGTGCGGCACTGCGCCTGGCGCGTTTCAACACCCAGGTCGGCACCGCCGACAAGCGCTACTTCATCGGCCTGGCCAGTCCGGCTGCCGCCGGTGTGGTCGCAGGCCTTGTGTGGGCGTTCAGCGACTACGGCATCCAGGGCTCGAAGATGTCCTTCCTGGTCGCCCTGCTGGTGGCGGCAGCAGGCATGCTGATGGTCAGCAACATCAAGTACAACAGCTTCAAGGAGCTGGATCTCAAGGGTCGAGTGCCTTTCGTAGCCATCCTGGCGGTCGTCCTGGTGTTCGCCGTGGTGTTCAGCGATCCACCCCGCATCCTGCTGCTGATCTTCCTCGCCTATGCCGCTTCCGGCCCGATACAGTATTTGTTACGCATGCGTCGTCACAAAAAAGCAGAGTAAATTCAATTTCACGCATAATCCGTAGTCTCTTGGTATGTTGAACCCAGCCAAGGCTACGGAGGCACCATGCTTATCAAGCTATCGCGTGCTTCGGACTGCAAAGAGTCCGAAGTCACCCCCGAATCGATCTATCTCTCGCGCCGCTCGCTCATGGGCGCCACCGCAACAGCCTTGGCCGTTTCGGCACTTCCCTCCTGGGCATCCGCTGCCGACCCATCGCGCTATGAAGGCGTCGACCCCAGCGGTGCGCCCGCCTGGTTGAACGACAAGCTGGGTAAAACCCGCTGGGGCGCGGTCACCGTGCAAGGCGAGGCGATCACGCCTTTCAAGGATGCTACCCACTACAACAACTTCTATGAGTTCGGCACCGGCAAGGGCGATCCGGCAGCCAATGCCGGCACCTTGAAGACCGAACCCTGGTCGGTGGTCATAGACGGTGAAGTGGCCAAGCCTGGGCGCTATGCCCTCGAAGACTTCATGAAGCCTTATCAGCTCGAAGAGCGGATCTATCGGTTGCGCTGCGTCGAGGCATGGTCCATGGTCATCCCCTGGATCGGCTTTCCCATCTCGGCCTTGCTCAAGCAGGTCGAGCCCACCTCGAAAGCCAAGTACATCCGCTTCGAAACCTTGCAGGATCCCAAGAGCATGCCCGGTCAGCGCTCCGGCTTTGCCCTGATCAACTGGCCGTATGTAGAAGGCTTGCGCCTGGACGAGGCAATGAATCCGCTGGCAATCCTTGGGGTAGGCATGTACGGCCGCGAGTTGCCCAACCAGAACGGCGCACCCTTACGCCTGGTAGTGCCGTGGAAGTACGGGTTCAAAAGCGTCAAATCCATCGTGCGTATCAGCCTGGTCAGCGAACGGCCAGAGACGACCTGGGAAAACATCGCTCCCAGCGAGTACGGCTTCTATGCCAACGTGAACCCGGAAGTCGACCATCCGCGCTGGACACAGGCGCGTGAACGGCGTCTGCCCAGCGGGCTGTTCAGCCCCAACGTGCGTGAGACCGCGATGTTCAATGGTTACGCGGAGGAGGTTGCTTCCCTCTATACCGGCATGGATCTGCGGAAGAACTACTGATGCGTTATCCGTTATGGCGTCTGAGTGTGTTCGTGGTGGCGTGCGTATGGCCTTTGTTATGGCTGTACCAGGCCTGGATATTTGCCTTGGGGCCTGATCCAGGCAAGGTGCTGGTCGATCGGCTGGGATTGGGCACCCTGATACTGGTGATGATCACGCTGTGCATGACCCCCCTGCAGAAGTTGTCTGGCTGGGCCGGCTGGATAGCAGTGCGACGGCAGTTGGGCCTGTGGTGCTTTGCCTATGTATGCCTGCACCTGGCGGCCTATCTGTTCTTCGTTCTAGGACTGGACTGGAGTCAGCTTGGTGTCGAGCTGATCAAGCGCCCCTACATCATCGTCGGCAGCCTCGCGTTCCTTTGCCTGCTTGCACTGGCCGTGACGTCCAACCGGTACAGCCAGCGTCGGTTGGGTCGGCGCTGGAAGCAGCTGCATCGCCTCATCTATGTGGTGTTGGGCCTGGGGTTGCTGCACTTCCTCTGGATCGTCCGCGCCGATCTGGAGGAATGGTCGATCTACGCTGCCGCGGGTGCATTGCTCCTGCTGCTTCGCGTTCCTGCCATCGCTCGGCGGATTCCCCGTGTAATGGGGCGAAAACCGCCCATTGTGAAAAAGACCTGAATTAACGGTTGACGGGCTCGCCAATCGCTCTATAATTCGCCCCACTTCCGGCGCAGCCGAAAAGATAAACTCCTTGTTAATCAATGAGTTGGCAGTTTCAGAAGGTTCGGAAGAGTTTCGATCGTCAAAGTCGGAAGCGGTGAAAAAGGCAGTTGACAGCGGTTTGAAACGCTGTAGAATTCGCCTCCCGCTGACGAGTGATCGAAGCGAG
>NZ_JACYVT010000012.1:0-104887 GCF_014842725.1 Pseudomonas sp. CFBP 13602
CTCGCTTCGATCACTCGTCAGCGGGAGGCGAATTCTACAGCGTTTCAAACCGCTGTCAACTGCCTTTTTCACCGCTTCCGACCTTGACGATCGAAACCCTTCCGAACCCTCTGAAACGGCCAACTCATTGATTAACAAGGAGTTTATCGTTTCCGCTGCGCCGGAAGTGGGGCGAATTATAGACACTTGAAGTTCGCCGTCAAGCCCTTGTTTCGGATTATTCGTTTTTTAGCGTAATGCGGGCAAAAGCCTTCTTCCCGGCCTGCACTATATGGGTCGCACCCAGTGTGAAGACGAATGCCCGATCTACCACGACGCCATCGACACGAACACTTCCGGCATTAAGTAGATCGCGAGCGCCCGCGGCGTTCTTGACCATCCCTGCTTTATTAAGGATAGCGGCAATGGGCATATCTTCAGCGCCTGCGATATCCATTTCCGGCAGATCCTCCGGCAACTCGCCCTCCTTCATGCGATTGCCCGCAGCCTTGTGCGCGCTTTGGGCGGCTTCCTCGCCATGGAATCGCGCGACGATTTCTTCGGCGAGCTTGATCTTGATGTCACGAGGATTGGCGCCGGCCTCCACGTCAGCCTTGAACGCTTCGATCTCGTCCATGCTGCGAAAGCTGAGCAGTTCGAAGTAACGCCACATCAACGCATCCGGAATGGAGACCAGCTTGCTGTACATGATGCCGGGCGCTTCCTGGATGCCGACGTAGTTACCCAGCGACTTGGACATCTTCTTCACGCCGTCCAGGCCTTCCAGCAACGGCAGGGTGACGATGCACTGAGCTTCCTGACCATAGGCGCGCTGCAACTCGCGCCCCATCAACAAGTTGAATTTCTGGTCGGTACCGCCCAGCTCGACGTCTGCGCGCAGGGCGACAGAGTCATAACCCTGAACCAGTGGATAGAGGAACTCGTGGATGGCGATCGGCTGGTTGCTGGTGTAGCGCTTGCTGAAGTCGTCACGCTCGAGCATGCGCGCCACGGTGTACTGCGAAGCCAGGCGAATGAAATCGGCCGGGCTGAGGACGTCCATCCAGGTGGAGTTGAACGCCACCTCGGTTTTGGCCGGGTCAAGGATCTTGAACACCTGGGCCTTGTAGGTTTCGGCATTCTCGAGCACCTGCTCACGGGTCAAGGGCGGGCGCGTGGCGCTCTTGCCACTGGGATCACCGATGGAGCCCGTGAAGTCACCTATAAGGAAGATGACCTGGTGACCCAGCTCCTGGAACTGCCGAAGCTTGTTGATCAGCACCGTGTGACCCAGGTGCAGATCCGGAGCGGTGGGGTCGAAGCCTGCCTTGATACGCAGCGGCTGACCGCGCTTGAGCTTCTCGACCAGTTCGGATTCGACAAGCACCTCTTCCGTGCCGCGCTTGATCAGCGCCAGCTGCTCTTCAACAGACTTCATATAGGTCCTACAACGCTCGGATTCAAAGGGCTCAACGATACAAGATCACGGGTCAAATACAAGGCGCGAGCACAGATGTGACTCATTGGCGCCAAGCAAACGTCTGCGAGCTTGCTTTAGAGGGGTTTTGGTTATATTTTATACAGTTATTTCATCTTCATCATGTCATTCATCTCATCTTTCCATCTTCAAAAGTCAAAAAATCACCTATGACCAAGCAACCGCCTAAAGCGCCGCCGCTTTATCCGAAGAGCCACCTTGTGGCTGCCAGCGGCATAGCCGCCCTCCTCAGCCTTGCCTTGCTGGTATTCCCCTCCAGTGATGTGGAAGCAAAGCGCACCATCATGAGCCTGGAAATGCCGGCTCCCGCAGAACAGCTCAAGGACGCCGAACAGGACACTCCGGTAGCCCCGATCGCCGAGCAGGCTGCTCCCGCGCCATTTGCCCAGATCGAACCCTCTGCCGCGACAGACACCGAGCAGGCTGCACAGCCAGCTGCGCCGGCTACTCCTCAGGTAGCTGCGAGCAAGGAAGCGACTGTCGCCAAGGACGTCGCAGCGGTCAAGAAAGAGCCTTCGCACCGTCAAGTCGTTGTGGCCAAGGGCGACACGCTCTCCACGCTGTTCGAAAAGGTTGGCCTGCCAGCTTCCACCGCCGCCCAAGTGGTAGGCACTGACAAGAAGGCCAAGCAGTTCACCCAGCTCAAGCGTGGGCAACTGCTGGAGTTCGAGCTGTCGCCTGAAGGCGATCTGCTCGGCCTGCACAGCAAACTCAGCGAGCTGGACACCATCCGCCTGACCAAGGCCGGCAATGGTTTCGCATTCGAGCGTGAAACCAGCAAGCCAGTGACGCGCGAAGCCTATGCGCACGGAGTCATCAAGAACTCCCTGTCGCAATCTGCGGCGCGCGCGGGTCTGTCCCACAGCCAGACCATGGACATGGCCAGCATTTTCGGCTACGACGTGGACTTCGCTCAGGATATTCGCCAGGGCGATGAGTTCGATATCGTCTACGAGCAGCGTGTGCTCAACGGCAAGGTGATCGGCACTGGCGGCATCCTGGCCGCGCGCTTTACCAACCGCGGCAAGACCTATACCGCAGTCCGGTACACCAACAAGCAAGGCAACAGCAACTACTACACCGCCGATGGCAACAGCATGCGCAAGGCGTTCATTCGTACCCCGGTGGACTTCGCCCGCATCAGCTCGCGCTTCTCGATGGGCCGCAAGCATCCGATCCTGAACAAGATCCGCGCGCATAAGGGCGTCGACTACGCAGCGCCGCGGGGCACGCCGATCAAGGCTGCCGGCGACGGCAAGGTGACACTGGCCGGCCGCCGCGGTGGCTACGGCAATACTGTGATCATCCAGCACGGCAATAGCTACACCACGCTGTACGGGCATATGCAGGGCTTTGCCAAGGGCATCAAGACCGGCGGCAGCGTCAAGCAAGGCCAGGTCATCGGCTACATCGGCACCACCGGTTTGTCCACGGGCCCGCACTTGCACTACGAGTTCCAGGTCAATGGTGTCCATGTTGACCCACTGGGCCAGAAGCTGCCGATGGCCGACCCGATTGCCAAGGCCGAAAAACAGCGTTTCAACCAGCTGAGCCAGCCGTTGATGGCGAAGATGGACGCCGAGCGGACGACGCTGTTGGCGAGCAAGCGCTGAGTCATGACTTACTACCTGGGGGTAATGTCCGGCACCAGCCTGGACGGGCTGGACATTGCCCTGATCGAGCAGGACCGCTCGACTCGGCTGGTCGCGACGCACTATGTGCCCATGCCCGAAGCACTGCGCCAGCAACTGCTGGAACTGTGCGCCAGCGGTCCGGATGAGATAGCCCGGGCCGCTCTGGCGGAAAACCAGTGGGTCGCGTTGGCGGCTAATGGCATATCGGCCTTGCTCACCGCACAGCAACTGGCCCCTGCAGACATCCGTGCCATCGGCAGCCACGGCCAGACCGTTCGCCACGAGCCTGCCCGTGGCTTCACCGTGCAGATTGGCAACCCTGCCCTGCTGGCAGAACTGACCCAGATCACCGTGGTAGGCGATTTTCGCCGCCGCGATGTCGCAGCCGGTGGTCAAGGTGCTCCCCTGGTGCCGGCTTTCCACGAGGCCCTGTTCGGCGCCGAAGGCGAGGCGCGTGCGGTGCTCAACGTGGGTGGTTTCAGCAACCTCAGCCTGATTGGCGGGAATACGCCGGTCAGCGGTTTCGATTGCGGACCTGGCAATGTGCTGATGGATGCCTGGATTCAGCTCAAGCGCGGCCTGGACTATGACCAGGGTGGCGCCTGGGCAGCAACCGGCACGCTACAGCCGCATTTGCTCGGCGCGCTGCTGGGCGACCCGTTCTTCGCTGGCAGCGGACCGAAAAGCACGGGCCGCGAGGTGTTCAATCTGGGGTGGCTGCAGCGACACCTGGAGGCGCGGCCCGCGCTCGCCGATGCCGACGTTCAGGCAACGCTTCTCGAGCTGACCGCGCAGAGTACCGTACAGTCGCTGCGTGTCGCCCAGCCGACCACCCATGCGCTGCTGGTCTGTGGCGGCGGCGCGCACAACCAGACGCTGATGACGCGCCTGCAAGCCTTGTTGCCAGACACTCAGGTGGCCAGTACGGCGAAAGCCGGTGTCGACCCGGACTGGGTCGAGGCAATGGCGTTCGCCTGGCTGGCCGATTGCTGCCTGCAGGGCATAGCCGCCAATCGGCCGAGCGTGACTGGCGCACGCGGCCTGCGAGTACTGGGCGCTATATACCCGGCTTGAAGCCTGACGCCTGAAACGAAAACGCCGCGCAGATGCGCGGCGTTTTTGTTGGCGCTGGATCAGATCGAGAAGGACTGACCGCAACCGCAAGTGGTGCTGGCGTTCGGGTTGTTGATGACGAACCGCGAACCTTCCAGACCTTCCTGGTAATCCACCTGCGCGCCGGCCAGGTACTGGAAGCTCATGGGATCGACCACCAGGCTGACGCCTTCGCGCTCGACGATGGTGTCGTCTTCGGCAACGTCTTCATCGAAGGTGAAGCCATACTGGAAGCCCGAGCAGCCGCCACCGGTGACGAAGACGCGCAGCTTGAGGCGATCATTACCCTCTTCGTCGACCAGGTTCTTGACCTTGATGGCGGCCCCTTGGGTGAATTGCAATGCCATGGGGGTAAAGGATTCGACGCTCATGTAGAAGTTCTCCCGGCGTACGCCGTCATAATGCTCAATGGCGGCATTATCCGCTTCTCCTACGAAAATGGTCAAGAATTAGCCAGTGGCAAACGCAAAGAGGCCCGCAAGCGGGCCTCTGGAAACCGCTGCGGCAAGCGTCAGGGCAGCATGCCGGCGTGAGACAGACCGAAGCGCTCGTCCAGGCCGAACAGGATGTTCATGTTCTGTACGGCCTGGCCCGACGCCCCCTTGACCAGGTTGTCGATGACCGAAAGCACGACGACCAGATCACCGTCCTGTGGGCGATGCACGGCGATCCGGCAGACATTGGCGCCGCGTACGCTGCGGGTCTCGGGGTGGCTGCCGGCCGGCATGACATCGACGAACGGCTCGTCGGCATAACGCGCCTCGTACAACGCCTGCAGATCGACCGATTTGTCGACGACGGTGGCGTACAGCGTGGAGTGAATGCCACGGATCATTGGAGTGAGATGGGGAACGAAGGTCAGGCCCACTTCGCCGCCAGCCGCGCGACGCAGGCCCTGGGTTATTTCAGGCAGATGGCGATGCCCCTTGACTGCGTAGGCCTTCATGCTTTCACCCGCCTCGCAGAACAACGAGCCTACGCTGGCGCCACGACCCGCGCCGCTGACACCCGACTTGCAGTCGGCGATCAGACGCGTGTTGTCGGCCAGGCCGGCCTCGAGCAGCGGCAGGAAACCCAACTGGGTGGCCGTGGGATAGCAACCCGGCACGGCGATCAGACGCGCCTGACGGATCTGCTCGCGGTTGACCTCGGGCAAGCCGTAGACAGCGTCGACCAGCAGCTCGGGTGCACCATGGGGCTGGCCGTACCATTTGGCCCATTCATCGGCATCCTGCAGACGGAAGTCGGCGGACAGGTCGATGATCTTGGTTCCCGCCGCGAGCAGCTCACCGGCCAGGGCATGGGCGACGCCATGGGGCGTGGCGAAGAACACCACGTCGCAAGCACCCAACGTCTTGATGTCAGGGACGCTGAACGCCAGGCCGTCGTAGTGGCCTCGCAGGTTGGGGTACAGGTCGGCAACGGGCAGGCCAGCCTCGGATCGGGAGGTAATGACCTCTACCTGCGCCTGCGGATGCTGCGCCAGCAGACGCAGTAGTTCGACCCCGGTATAACCCGTGCCGCCGACGATACCGACCTTGACCATAAAATGCCCTCTTCACGATGCGACTGGAAAGCCTTCGATGATAGGGGGCCTGCGTCTGTGTAACAACCGTTGAGATGACGTGAGCGCTGGCAGACTCTACTATCGACGCTACCGTGAACCTGGGAATAACTGGAAATGCTTTATCTATGGATCAAGGCCCTGCACATCGTCAGCGTTGTCTGCTGGTTTGCCGGGTTGTTCTACCTGCCGCGCCTGTTCGTCTACCACGCCCAGAGCGAGGACACCGTCAGCCGCGAACGCTTCGCCGTCATGGAGCGCAAGCTGTACCGCGGGATCATGACGCCGGCGATGATCGCCACGTTCATCTTCGGCATCTGGCTGATCGCGCTGTCGCCGGGCTGGATGAGCCAGGGGTGGATGCATGCCAAGCTGACCCTGGTCATCTTGTTGACCGGCTATCACCACGTATGCGGCGCGCAGATGAAGCGTTTCGCGCGGGGCGAAAACAAGCGTAGCCATGTGTTTTTCCGCTGGTTCAACGAAATTCCG
The DNA here is from genome assembly GCF_014842725.1 of Pseudomonas sp. CFBP 13602. Classification (NCBI taxonomy): domain Bacteria; kingdom Pseudomonadati; phylum Pseudomonadota; class Gammaproteobacteria; order Pseudomonadales; family Pseudomonadaceae; genus Pseudomonas; species Pseudomonas sp. CFBP 13602. The sequence goes on from NZ_JACYVT010000012.1 coordinate 6,281, forward strand.
GTGCTGGTGCTGCTGGCCGTGGTGATTCTGGTGGTGGTCAAGCCATTCTGATCCTGCGCACAAGCAACGCGCTCAAAGCCGGTGCGCCCTGTAGACTGTCCATATGAAATCGCGCCAGCTTGCCTGGCGCGGGTATGGAGAATTCGATGACCCGTTATGCCATGATCACAGGCGCGTCGGCAGGCCTGGGCCTGGCCATGGCCGAAGCCCTGGCCAGGCGCGGACGCAGCCTGCTGCTGGTGGCGCGCCACCGTGACCCGCTGGAAATCATTGCCGCTGAACTGACCCAGCGCTTTGGTGTGGAAGTACTGTTTCGTGCCTGTGACCTCGGCGAGCCATTGCGGCTATCCGGCTTCCTGCTGGAGCTCGAGGAAAGCGAACGTCAGATCGACCTGCTGGTGAACTGTGCCGCCGTGCGCTCCCATGGGCACTTTCTTGCCCAGGACTGGAGCCAGGAACAGGACCTGATCGAACTGAACATTCTGGCCCTGACCCGCCTCTGCCATGCCCTGGGCAACGCCATGGCCGTGCAGGGCGGTGGGCAGATTCTCAATGTAGCCTCGCTGGCCGCGTTTCAACCCGGCCCATGGATGAGCAGCTATGCGGCCAGCAAGGCCTATGTCCTGCATTTTTCCGAAGGGTTGCGCGAGGAACTCAAGCAGACCGGGGTGAGGGTCTCGGTGCTGTGTCCGGGCCCCGTACGCGCAAGCCAACGGCGAATTCCGCGCCTGGCGGGCAGCTCGCTGGTGCTGGACGCCGAGCAGGTCGCCTTGCAGACCGTGCGCGCGCTCGCCCGCGATCGCGCGGTGATCGTACCCGGACGGCGCAATGGCTGGCTGGCAAGGGCTCCACGCCTGTTCCCGCGCTGGCTGACGCGGAGATTGGCCGGGTGGATCAACAAGGCCTATGCCCCGCATTGAAGCAGGCAACACTGGGCGCTGGACGCAAGCCTCAGTACACTGACCCTTCGACCGCCATGGAGATGCATTGTGGATACTCTGTTTACCAAGATCATCAACCGGGAGATTCCGGCCAGGATCATCTACGAGGACGACCAGGTGTTGGCCTTCCACGATATTGCGCCCCAGGCTCCGGTGCATTTCCTGGTCATCCCGAAAAAGGCCATTCGTACGCTCAACGACCTGACCGAAGACGACAAGGGCCTGGCAGGACACATTCTGTTCACCGCCCAGCGCCTGGCCAAGGAGCTGGGTTGCGAAGAAGGTTTCCGGGTGGTGATGAACTGCAACGAACTGGGCGGTCAGACCGTCTACCACATACACATGCATGTGCTGGGGCAGCGCCAGATGAACTGGCCGCCCGGCTGACCGGCATTCATTCGAGCCGCAGCCCAGTGCTGCGCGCTCGTGCGCCAACATGCAGGCAAGATTTCAACGGAGGTGCCCATGGCTACCCAGCGTCACTACTCGCCGATTGACCGATTGTTGCTGCAGGCCGACACGGCCATGCGCACCCTGCTGCCGTTCAGCGGCCATCCGTCGCGACCGTCGCCGGCCGTCGTCCAGCCCGAGGTGACGATGGACAAGCAACAGAGCCGGCACGTGGCCGGACTGATGCGCATCAATCACACCGGTGAGGTCTGCGCACAGGCACTGTACCAAGGCCAGGCACTGACCGCGAAGCTGCCCCAGGTGCGCAAGGCCATGGAGCATGCAGCAGAAGAGGAAGTGGATCACCTGGCCTGGTGCGAGCAGCGCATTCGTCAATTGGGCAGCCATACCAGTGTGCTCAATCCGCTGTTCTATGGGATGTCGTTCGGTATCGGTGCAGCCGCAGGGATTATCAGTGACCGTGTGAGCCTGGGCTTCGTGGCAGCCACCGAGCACCAGGTGGTCAAGCACCTCGACGAGCATCTGCTGCAACTGCCTGCCGAGGACGTGAAATCGCGGGCGATCCTGGCGCAGATGCGCAGTGATGAGCAGGCCCACGCCGAATCGGCGCTCGACGCCGGCGGAGCCAGGTTTCCGGCACCGATACGCTTTGGCATGAGTTTGCTGGCCAAGGTCATGACCAAGAGCACCTATCGCATCTGAATGCGTGTGAGGCATGCAGAAAGGGCGCTCGGTGAGCGCCCTTTTTCATTCATCCCAGCTCGACGATCTCGTAGTCATGGGTGATCTCGACGCCGGCGCGTCCCAGCATGATGGATGCCGAGCAGTACTTCTCTGCCGAGAGTTCCACCGCACGCTTGACCTGGGCCTCTTTCAAGCCGCGGCCCTTGACCACGAAATGCAGGTGGATCTTGGTGAAGACCTTGGGGTCTTCGCTGGCGCGTTCGGCTTCCAGAAAGGCCTCGCAGCTTTCGATGGGTTGCCGCGATTTCTTGAGGATGCTGACCACGTCATAGTTGCTGCAGCCGCCCAGGCCCAGGAGCAACATTTCCATGGGGCGCACGCCCAGGTTGCGACCGCCGCTTTCGGGAGGCCCGTCCATGACCACGACATGGCCGCTGCCTGACTCGCCCAGAAACATGGCCTCGCCGGCCCATTGAATACGCGCCTTCATCTTTCCGGACTCCCGTGTTCATAAAGCGGGTGAGCTTAACACAGCGCAGTTGTAACGATTGATGAGGCAGGATCGGCCGAACCGCCTGCCTCCCCGTCTAAATGGCGTGTGACTCTAGAGTGTGTCTGATAAGCTGACGCCAATGTACTGGCGTATCGCCGTGATTCATGCAGATAGATTGCCCTTTCCGGAACCAAGTCATGACCGCTGCCGCGCACAAGATCAAGAACCTCGAGAAGCTGCTCGCACACGGTCAGCGTTATCGGTTCGCCGCCAAGACCACCTTGATCGCCGCAGGTGCGCGTGACGACTCGCTTTCGTTGATTCTCAAAGGTTCGGCGACGGTGGTGATCGAGGCGGAGGAAGGTCGGGAGCTGGTGATTGCCTACCTCAACGTTGGCGATTTCTTCGGCGAGCTGGGCCTGTTTCAGACTGCAAGCGGCACACAGGCACACAACGCATGGGTACGCGCCAAGACCGAATGCGAAGTGGTGCAGATCAGCTATGCCGCGTTTCGCGAATTGGCCCAGCAGGAGCCGGAGATGCTCTACGCGGTGGGTGGACAGATGGCGCAACGTCTGCGCGACACCACGCGCAAGGTCGGCGACCTGGCGTTCTTCGATGTCACCGGACGGGTTGCCCGCTGCCTGCTCGACCTGTGCAAGCAGCCCGACGCCATGACCCACCCCGATGGCATGCAGATCAAGATCACCCGGCAGGAAATCGGGCGTATCGTGGGTTGTTCACGGGAGATGGTCGGTCGCGTGCTCAAGGATCTTGAAGAGCGCAGCGTGGTCCATGTCAAAGGCAAGACCATGGTGGTGTTCGGCACGCGCTGAGCGCAAGGCAGCCTCCACGCTCGGGCAGCGTTCAAGCCAGCGCCGACAGCATCCGCGTATAGACGGCGTGCAGCTCGTCGATCAGGTCAGGGGCGGGATGACGCTCATGCAGCGCGATATGGCTGTCGGCCTTGACCCGCTGTTCCAGACCACATTGCCGATTGAACAGATTGACCGCTGCTGCCATGGATTCACGCTCGTCATCCATCAGCATCGCCCCGTGCACCAACACCACCGGACGTGTGCTGCTCAAGCCCTGGCGCCAACGCTGCGCCGTGCCGACCCATTTGCGGCCGTCGAGATTGACGTTGAAACGGCCATCGCAAAAAGCCCCTTCTATTTCACCCAACGACGCACTGCCACCCAGTCGTTCGAGGGCATCGAGCAACGGCTGGCACAGGCGGCGGTAAGCCGTTTCGATACGATGCTGATCGCCTTCAGGCTGCGGAGCCACATACACCAACGCGACGTTGATGGTGGATGACGACTGCGGCACCGGTTCGCCGCCGGTTTCGCGCAGCAGCACCGGCCAGCCGCTGGCGGCCGAGGCGAGGCTGGCCTCCTGGAAACCATCGAGGCGGCTCATGCGTCGTGGCATCACCAGCGTGCGATCCGTCGGGCACCAGAACAGCAACCCCCAGGCTTGCTCGCCTTTGCAGACAGCGCCGAGCAGATCCTGCTCGGCGCGCAAACCCTGTTCCGTAGGCAAATGCACAAGCATTGACTGAGACTCATGAGGTGAAGGCCAAGGCGGCCATTGGATCAGGGGAAGAACAACCGCTGCAGCTCCAGGCCTGGATCTTCGGCGCGCATGAATGCTTCGCCGACCAGGAAGGAATAGACCCCGTTGATTTCCATCAACTGGACATCGGCGCGGTTGAAAATTCCGCTCTCGGTGATCACCAGGCGATCACGTGGAATGCGTGGAAGCAGATCCAGGGTGGTTTCCAGGCTGACGTCGAAGGTGTGCAGGTTGCGGTTGTTGACCCCGACCAGCGGCGTGTCCAGGGTGTTCAGCGCGCGCTCCAGCTCATCGCCGTCGTGCACTTCGACCAGTACGTCGAGGCCGAGCCCTTTGGCCACTGCGGCAAGTTCAGCCATTTGCGCATCCTGCAGTGCCGAGACGATCAGCAGGATACAGTCGGCGCCCAGTGCCCGTGCCTCGATCACCTGATAGGGATCGATCATGAAGTCCTTGCGGATCACCGGCAGCTGGCAGGCGCCGCGTGCCTGTTGCAAGTACAGGTCGGCGCCCTGGAAAAAGTCGATGTCGGTCAGCACCGACAGGCAGGTAGCCCCGCCCTTCTCGTAGCTGCGGGCGATGTCGGCCGGAACGAAGTGTTCGCGGATGACGCCCTTGCTTGGCGAAGCTTTCTTGACCTCGGCGATCACGGCTGGCCGCTTCGAAGCAGCCTGGGTGATCAAGGCCTGGGCAAACCCGCGCGGCGCGTCGGCCGCGGCGGCAAGACGCTCAAGCTCGGCGAGGCTGACTCGCGCGCGCCGCTCGGCCACTTCCTGCGTCTTGCGCGCCAGTATGTTTTCCAGCACGGTGGGCACGCTCATGCTTCGTTCTCCTGCTTGAATACCGCGGTAAAGGCACCCAGTTCTTCGAGCTTTTCGCGGGCCAGCCCGGTATGCAATGCATCGTGAGCCATGGCCACGCCCTCTTTCAGGCTGCTCGCTACATCGGCAGCGTACAGTGCGGCGCCGGCGTTGAGCACGATCATTTCGGCCGCTTTCTCGCCCTGCTCGGTCTTGCGCCGACCCAAGGCGTCGCGGATCAATTCGAGCGAGGCTGCCGGGCTGTCGACCACCAGGCCATGCAAGCTCTGGCTCTTGATGCCGAAGTCTTCGGGCTCGACCCAATATTCGCTGACCTCGCCATTCTTGAGCTCGGCAACGAAGGTCGGCGCGGCAAGGCTGAATTCGTCCAGGCCATCGCGCGAATGCACCACCAGTACATGCTTGCTGCCCAGGCGCGCGAGCACTTCGGCCAGCGGTCGGCACAAGGCCTGGGTGAACACACCCACCACCTGATGCTTGACGCCGGCCGGGTTGGTCAGCGGGCCGAGCATGTTGAACAGGGTCCGCAGGCCCAGGTCGCGGCGCGGGATGGCCGCGTGCTTCATGGCACTGTGATGGGCCTGGGCGAACATGAAGCCGATGCCGACGCTGTCGATGCAGCGGGCGACCTGCTGTGCGTCCAGGTTGAGGTAGACGCCGGCAGCTTCGAGCAGGTCGGCGCTGCCGCTCTTGCCGGACACCGCGCGGTTGCCATGCTTGGCCACCGTGCAGCCGGCTGCCGCGACGACCAATGCCGAGGCGGTGGACACGTTGAAGATGTTGGCGCCGTCGCCACCGGTGCCGACGATGTCGACCACTTTGTCCAGGGTTCGCAGTTCGACCTTGCTGGCGAGTTCGCGCATTGCCGTCACGGCGCCGACGATCTCGTCGATGGTTTCGCTTTTCATGCGCATGCCCATCATGAAGGCGCCGATCTGCGCTTCGCTGCACTGGCCGGTCATGATGTCGAGCATCACCGCGCGCATTTCCTCGGTGGTGAGGTCCAGCTGGCTGACGATACGGGTCAGCGCGCTCTTGATATCCATGGGTATTCCTTAGCCCTGGCGGCTGCCGCCGGTCTGCTTGAGAAAGTTGGCGAACAGCTCGTGGCCTTGCTCGGTCAGGATCGATTCGGGGTGGAACTGCACGCCTTCGACATTCAGAGTCTTATGCCGCAGGCCCATGATTTCGTCCACCGTGCCGTCTTCGTGGGTCGTCCAGGCCGTGAGCTCCAGGCACTCGGGCAAGGTCTGCGCCTTCACCACCAAAGAATGGTAGCGGGTGACCGTCAGCGGATGGTTGAGACCTTCGAACACGCCCAGGTCGGTGTGGGTGATCGGGCTGGTCTTGCCGTGCATGACCTGACGGGCGCGTACCACGTCGCCGCCGAAAGCCTGGCCGATGGACTGGTGGCCCAGACAGACGCCGAGGATCGGCAGCTTGCCGGCAAAATGCCGGATCACGTCGAGGGAAACACCGGCTTCGTTGGGGGTGCAGGGACCGGGCGACACGACGATGCGCTCAGGTGCCAAGGCTTCGATCTGGGCGATGCTGAGTTCATCGTTGCGGATGACTTTGACGTCGGCGCCCAGTTCGCCCAGGTACTGCACGACGTTGTAGGTAAAGGAGTCGTAATTGTCGATCATGAGCAACATGGTGCTTAACCTCTCGAATCTGCTGACGGACCACCGGCTCGCTGGAACCGGTGGACACTGGCTTGCCGGGTCCGGAATCAGTCTGGCGACTGCTCGGCCAGGGCCACGGCCTTGAACATGGCGCGACGCTTGTTCAGCGTCTCTTCCCATTCCAGCGCAGGCACCGAGTCGGCGACGATGCCGCCGCCGGCCTGCACGTGCAGCTCGCCGTTCTTGATGACCGCGGTACGAATGGCGATCGCGGTGTCCATGTTGCCGTTCCAGGCGAAGTAGCCGACCGCGCCGCCGTAGACACCGCGCTTGACCGGCTCCAGCTCGTCGATGATTTCCATGGCGCGGATCTTCGGCGCGCCGGACAAGGTGCCGGCCGGCAGAATGGCGCGCAGGGCGTCCATCGCGGTCAGGCCCTGCTTGAGGTGGCCGGTCACGTTGGACACGATGTGCATCACGTTGGAGTAACGCTCGATGACCATCTTTTCGGTCAGCTTCACCGAGCCGACTTCCGATACCCGGCCCACGTCGTTGCGGCCCAGGTCGATCAACATCAAGTGCTCGGCGATCTCCTTGTCGTCGGACAGCAGGTCGACTTCAAGCGCATGGTCGGCTTCCTCGGTAGCACCGCGTGGGCGCGTGCCGGCAATCGGGCGTACGGTGATCAGGTCGTCCTCGACACGCACCAGCACTTCGGGTGAGCTGCCGACCACATGGAAGTCGCCGAAATTGAAAAAGTACATGTAGGGCGTTGGGTTGAAGCAGCGCAGTGCGCGGTACAGGTCGATCGGCGCGGCCTTGAAGTCGATGGACATGCGCTGCGACGGCACCACCTGCATGACGTCGCCCGCCAGGATGTACTCCTTGATGGTGTCGACGGCGCCTTCGTAGTCGGACTGGGTAAAGCTTGAGCGAAACACCGGGTCACTGGCCTGCGGGCGGTTGAAATCCAGACCGCGGCGCGGAACGATGGGCTGGCGCAGTCGCTCCATCAAGGTTTCCAGCTGGCTGCGGGCCTGTTCGTAGGCGTCGGCCTGGGCCGGATCGGCGAGGACGATGGCGTGCATCTTGCCCGCCAGGTTGTCGAACACCACCACCGCGTCGGACACCATCAGCAGGATGTCCGGAACCCCCAGCGGATCGGGGTTGGGGCACGGGCCCAGGCGTTTTTCAACGTAGCGCACGCAGTCGTAGCCGAAGTAACCGACCAGGCCACCGTTGAAGCGTGGCAGACCGGCAATGCTCGGCACGTTGTAGCGTGCCTTGAAAGCTTCGACGAAGGCCAACGGGTCTTCGACTTCGCACGCTTCGATCTCGACGCCGTCGCAGGTCACGCTGGCGTGGTAGCCATGGACGCGCAGGACGGTGCGGCACGGCAGGCCGATGATCGAGTAACGGCCCCACTTCTCGCCGCCCTGCACCGATTCCAGCAGGTAGGAATTGGGCTGGTCGGCCAGCTTCAGGTAGATGGACAGGGGGGTGTCGAAGTCGGCCAGGGTTTCGTGGGCCATCGGAATGCGGTTGTAGCCTTCGGCAGCCAGGCGCAGGAAGTCTTCGCGGGTCATGATTCAGCCTCGTGATGGAGGGGTCGAACGGTCTGTGGGCAAACGTTGGAACGGAAAAGTCAGGCGCGCCAACGCCAGCGGGCCAGGGCCTTGATGACTTTCATCCAGAGTTTGCGAGTGACCACCACGATGGAATCTCTATGAGCGGGGGAGTTGCCGTTGGCCAACGTTATCCCAGTGGCCGGATCGAAGCAACCAGGCATCAGCGCGCGCAGATCGTCGATCACCAGCGCCGGTGATTCCTCGGCGATCGGACGCCCGTGATTGTAGCCGTAGCTGAGCGCAATACAGGTCACGCCGGCAGCCTTGGCCGCCTGCACGTCGCTGCGTGAATCGCCGACGAACAAGGAATGCTGCGCCTTGACCTTGGCCATTTTCATGACGAAAAACAGGGCAGCCGGATCGGGCTTCTGCTGGGGCAGCGTGTCGCCGCCAATGATCCACTTGAAATAGCGGCCCAGGCCCATCTGGTCCAGCAAGGGGGCGACGAAGCGCTCCGGCTTGTTGGTGATCAGCGCCATCTTCACGCGTTTCTTGTGCAGCCATTTCAGTGTTTCGTGCACGCCTGGGTAGACCTGGGTCAAGGCATGGCTGGACGCATAGGCCGCCGAAAAAAGCTCGAGGGCGTGCGCGGTTTCCGCCTCGCCCACGTGCTGGTGCTCGAGGCCACCCGCGAGCGCCCGGCGAACCAGCACGCGGGCACCGTTGCCAACCCATTCGCGGACAGCTTCGAGCCCCGCCGGCGCGCGCCCCAGCTGGGCCAGCATGGTGTCGACGGCGGCGGCCAGATCGGGTACGGAGTCCACCAGCGTGCCGTCCAGGTCGAACATCACCAGCCGTGGCAGGCCGCCGGGAAACAGCCGCTCCATGGCACTCATGAACGGGCCAGCGTCAATTCCGTGCGCATTTGCTCGATCACATGGCGGTAGTCCGGCGCGTTGAAGATGGCCGAGCCGGCAACGAAAGTGTCGGCCCCGGCGGCGGCGATCTCGCGGATGTTGGCGACGTTGACGCCACCGTCGATCTCCAGGCGGATATCGCGGCCGCTGGCGTCGATCAGGGCGCGGGCTTCGCGCAGCTTGTTCAGCGTACCGGGAATGAACTTCTGGCCGCCGAAGCCGGGGTTGACGCTCATCAGGAGGATCATGTCGACCTTGTCCATGACGTATTCGAGCAGGTTCAGCGGTGTGGCCGGGTTGAATACCAGACCAGCCTTGCAGCCGCCCTCGCGGATCAATTGCAGCGAGCGGTCGATGTGCTGGGTCGCCTCGGGGTGGAAGGTGATGTAGCTGGCACCTGCCTCGATGAAGTCGCCGATGATGCGGTCGACCGGGCTGACCATCAGGTGCACATCGATGGGCGCGCTGACGCCGTATTTGCGCAGCGCCGCACACACCATCGGGCCGATGGTGAGGTTGGGGACATAGTGGTTGTCCATCACGTCGAAGTGGACGATATCGGCGCCAGCGGCGAGTACGTTATCGACTTCTTCGCCCAGGCGGGCGAAGTCCGCGGAGAGGATGGACGGGGCAATTGCGAAGGGCTGCATGGCGCACCTATTCAGGCTGGAATCACGGTGGCGCGCATTGTAGCTCAGGCGGCATGAGCGGGCGAATTGCGCTGGAGCAGATCAGGATTCGCTGTGGTTTGTCAGGGACACCAGGGTGAGCCTTTCGCGGCCGATGACCGCTCCTACGGAGGCCTTTACCGGGCTGGACGACATCGCATGGTCTTTGTCCGGTTGTCGTAGGAGCGGTCTGTGGCCGCGAAAAGGACGACGCGGTTTGCCTGGGACAACGGGGTGGGCCTTTCGCGGCCGATGACCGCTCCTACGGGATGTGAGGAGTGCTCATCGGGTGCGTTAATGGACGGCGGCGGTGCGCAGCTTTTCGCCGCGGCCGCGCAGCCATTCCAGTACCAGCAGCAGCAACACCGAGAAGACGATCAGCAGGGTGGCCGCGGCGGCGATGGTCGGGCTGAGGTTCTCGCGGATGCCGCTGAACATCTGCCGAGGCAAGGTGGCCTGCTCCGGCCCGGCCAGGAACAGGGTCACCACCACTTCATCGAACGAGGTGGCGAAGGCGAACAGCGCGCCGGAAATCACCCCCGGTGCAATCAGCGGCAGGGTCACCCGACGGAACGTGGTCAGCGGCGAAGCGCCAAGGCTGGCCGCCGCCCGTACCAGGTTGTGGTTGAAACCCTGCAACGTCGCCGACACCGTGATGATCACGAACGGTACACCCAGCACCGCGTGCACCACGATCAGCGAGAGAAAGCTGTTGCCCATCCCCAGCGGCGCGAAGAACAGATAACTGGCCACGCCGATGATCACCACCGGTACCACCATCGGCGAAATGACCAAGGCCATCACCAGGGACTTGCCAGGGAAGTCGCCGCGGGTCAGACCGATTGCTGCCAGGGTACCGAAGATCATCGCGACGACCGTGGCGGCCGGGGCGATGATCACGCTGTTGCGCAGCGCGCGCATCCACTCTGCCGAACCGAAGAAATCCTGGTACCAGTGCAGCGAAAAGCCCTGCAGGGGATACACCAGAAAGCTGCCGGAGTTGAACGACAGCGGAATGATCACCAGTACCGGCAGGATCAGGAACAGCAGAATCAAACCGCACAGGATGCGCAGGGTGTAGAACCACAGGCGTTCGATGGGCGACAGGTAAGGGCTCGTCATGTCAGTGTTCCTCAGCTCAGGCGCAGGCGGCTGGCGCCGACCAGCCAGCTATAGATCAGGTACAACACCACGGTGGCCAGAAGCAGCAGGCCGCCCAGCGCGGTCGCCATTCCCCAGTTGATGCTGGTGTTGGTGTAGAAGGCCACGAAGTAGCTGACCATCTGGTCGTTGGGGCTGCCCAGCAGCGCCGGAGTGATGTAATAGCCGATGGCCAGGATGAACACCAGCAGGCAGCCGGCGCCAACCCCGGCGTAGGTCTGCGGGAAGTACACCCGCCAGAAGCTGGCGAACGGATGGCAACCCAGGGAAATGGCCGCACGCATGTAAGTGGGCGAGATGCCTTTCATCACGCTGTAGATGGGCAGGATCATGAACGGCAGCAGGATGTGCACCATGGAGATGTAGACCCCGGCGCGGTTGAACACCAGCTCCAGCGGTTTATCAATGATGCCCATGGCCATCAGTGCGCTGTTGATCAGACCGCCCGATTGCAGCAGCACGATCCAGGCGGCGACACGCACCAGGATGGACGTCCAGAAGGGCAGCAGCACCAGGATCATCAGCAGATTGCTCTGCCGGGTCGGCAGGTTGGCCAGCAGATAGGCCAGGGGATAGGCCAGCGCCAGGCAGATGGCGGTAATCACCAGCCCCATCCAGAACGTGCGGGCGAAGATGTCCAGGTAGATGGCCTGGTCCGCCGTGGCAGGCGCCACCTCGCCGAGGTCGTCGATGCGGTGATCGACCGCCGCCAGCAGGTAGAACGGCGTGAGGGTACTGGTGTTGCGGCGGATCGCCTGCCAGTAGGCCGGGTCACCCCAGCGCTCGTCGAGTGCCTGCAGCGCCTCTTTGTAGGAGGCCGGTTCGGTCTTGAACGGCAGGGCACGAGCGGTTTTCGCCAGCAGGCTGCGGTAGCCGGCCAGCTCCATGTTCAGACGCTTGGACAGATCGCCCAGGCTTTGATTCTTGCGCGATTCGGCGAGGTCCTCGGCCAGTGACCGGTACACCGGTTCGTCGGGCAGGCCCTTCCCGTCCCACGCGGTCACGGCCGCCACGGTGCGCGGCATGCCTTCGACCACTTCGGGGTTGCCGACGCTTTTGTACAGGAGCGCGGCGATGGGCACCAGAAACACCAGCAGCAGGAACAGCACCAGCGGCGCAATCAACGCCTGGGCTTTCCAGCGGTTGCGCCGTTCGGCCCGGGACAGCCGCTGTTTCAAGGTGAGGCTGGCGTCCTGTTTGAGAGGCACTGCGACGGCCATGGTCAACTCCGCGAATCATTCAGGTCTAAAAAGGCGCGCCCGGCAGGCGCGCCCATGACAGCGTTGCCGCGACGCGTGTTACTTGGCAGCCCAGGCATTGAAGCGCTGTTCCAGTTGCTCGCCGTTGTCGGCCCAGAAGCTCACGTCGATCTGCACCTGATTGACGATGTTTTCCGGCGTGGTCGGCATGTCCTTGAGAATGTCCTTGTTCAGCAGCGGCACGGCCTGGGTATTGGCAGGGCCGTAGGCGATGTTTTCCGAGTAGGTTTTCTGCTGCTGCGGCGCGACCGACCAGGCGATGAATTTCTTGGCGGCTTCGACATTGTTCGCCCCCTTGGGAATGGCCCAGGCATCGAAGTCGTAGATGCCGCCGTTCCAGACCACTTTCAGGTTGCTCTCTTTCTGCACGGCCGCGATGCGCCCGTTGTAGGCCGAGCTCATGACCACGTCGCCGGAGGCCAGGTACTGCGGCGGCTGGGCACCGGCCTCCCACCACTGGATGCTGGGCTTGAGTTCATCGAGTTTCTTGAAGGCGCGGTCCTGGCCGGCCTTGGTGGCGAGCACCGAATACACGTCCTTGGGCGCTACGCCGTCGGCCATCAGGGCGAATTCCAGGGTGTACTTGGCACCCTTGCGCAAGCCACGCTTGCCCGGGAATTCCTTGGTGTTCCAGAAATCGGTCCAACCGGTGGGCGCAGTCTTGAGTTTGTCGGCGTTGTAGGCCAGCACTGTGGACCAGACGAAGAAACCTACACCGCAGGGCTGGATGGCACCCTTGACGAAGTCTTCCTGCTTGCCGAACAGCGCCGGATCGAGCTCTTCGAACATGCCCTCGTCGCAGCCGCGGGACAGCTCGGGCGATTCCACCTCCACCAGGTCCCAGGACACGCTCTTGGTATCGACCATGGCCTTGACCTTGGCCATCTCGCCGTTGTACTCACCGGCGACGATCTTGCCGGAGCCGGCCTTTTCCCACGGTTCGTAGAACGCCTTGACCTGCGCGGCCTTGTTGGCCCCGCCGAAAGACACCACGGTCAGGTCGGTAGCGGCCAACGCCTGGCCGGCGCAGAACAGGCCGAGCGTCAGCCCGGTCAATTTCAAGTGCTTGAGCATTTAATCGTCTCTCCAAGTGCAGGTGGGTCAAGCGCGGGGCGATGGTTCGCCTCTGATCGTTTTGGTACGGTTGCAGCGACTTCAGCGGTGAAGCCCTCATTGATCCAACAGCGGGTCCAGCGCGCGGGCGTGTTCCAATGGCCAGCCCAAGGGCACCACGTCGCCCACGGCCAATGCGGGGTCGAGCTGGGCGATGGGCTGCTTGACGAAGAAATCGGTCTTGCCGCACACCTCCAGGCGCACCCGTACGTGATCGCCCAGGTAGATGAATTCGGCGACTCGCCCCGAGAAGCGGTTGATGCACTCGCCGCTGTGGCCGTTCAGGCGAACCCGTTCGGGCCGAATCGACAGGGTCACCGGTGCGCCTATCTGGCCGACATTGATCGCCAGCGCCTCGATTTTTTCACCCCGTGGCAGTTCGACGATGCAGCGCTCGCCCTCGCGGCTGAGCAGACGTCCGTTGATGCGGTTGTTTTCGCCGATGAAGTTGGCGACGAAGGTGTTCTTCGGCTCCTCGTAGAGGGCACGGGGTGGGGCGATCTGCTGGATCTCGCCCTGATGGAACACGGCCACGCGGTCGGACATGGTCAGCGCCTCGCCCTGATCGTGGGTCACGTACACCACGGTGACGCCCAGGCGCTGGTGCAGGTGCTTGATCTCCATCTGCATGTGCTCGCGCAGCTGTTTGTCCAGGGCACCCAGCGGTTCGTCCATGAGCACCAGTTGCGGCTCGAAAACCAAGGCGCGGGCCAGGGCCACACGCTGTTGCTGTCCGCCGGACAGCTGCGCCGGATAGCGGTGGGCAAAGGCATCGAGCTGGACCATGCCGAGCACCCGCTTGACCCGCTCGCTGATGTCGGTCTTGCTCAGGCCGCGCACGGACAGGGGGAAGGCCAGGTTTTCCGCCACGGTCATGTGCGGAAACAGGGCGTAGTTCTGGAACACCATGCCGATGTCACGCTTGTGCGGCGGCACGTGGTTGATCGAGCGTCCGGACAGCTGGATTTCCCCCGCCGTGGGGGTTTCGAAGCCTGCCAGCATCATCAGGCTGGTGGTCTTGCCGGAGCCGGAGGGGCCGAGGAGCGTAAGGAACTCGCCCTTGCGGATGTCCAGATTGAGGTCCTTGACGATGAGGTTTTCACCGTCATAGCTTTTCTGCACGCCACGGAAGCTGACCAGTATCTCGTCCGTACTTGCGCTTGCCTCGCTCATACCCACACCTTTGTTGAATGACTGCCGTGGGGTCAAGCCTAGAGAAGGCCGCAACCCTTGCAAATCGGGGGCTGGGAGAGATTGCCATGGGGTAGTTGGAAGATTCGGGGTAGGGATTGCCCTACAGGCATGTCGCCCCTGAGCATGGGCGAGAAGTGCCAGAGCGGCTGCGTGGCAGAACCCCGGGTGCCACTGTCGTTTTCAGACCAGCTTGTGCTCCATCGCGTACTTCACCAGGTCGGCCAGCGACGCCACATTGAGCTTGTGCATCAGGCGCGCCTTGTGGGTGCTGATGGTTTTGCTGCTCAGGGCCAACTGCTGGGCAATGTCGTTGACGTTGGCGCCGCGAGCCAGGCGTTCGAACACCGAGAACTCGCGCTCCGACAGCAGGGCATGCCGCGGCCGGGCATCGGTGAGCCCGACCTCGAAGACCATGCGGTCGGCCAGGGCCGGGTCGATGTAGCGCCCGCCCGCGGCGACTCGGCGGATAGCGGTCAGCAGCAGCGCCGGGTCGCTGTCCTTGGTGGCATAACCTGCCGCGCCGACTTTCAATGCACGCGCGGCCATCTGCGCCTCGTCGTGCATGGACAACACCAGAATGGCCGGCGGATGAGGCAGCGCGCGGATCCGCGGAATGGCCTCCAGCCCATTGACGCCCGGCATGGAGATGTCCAGCAGGACCACGTCGCAAGGGGTGACGCGCAAGATCTCGAGCAACTGCTCGCCATTGCCGGCCTCCCCTGCCACCACCAAGTCCTTGGCCAGGGCGATCAATTGCTTGATGCCTTCACGCACGATGGTGTGGTCTTCGGCCACCAGCACTCGGATCAACGGGTCACCCTCCAGCAATCAATTCAACGGTGCGCTCAGTTCAACGGCACGGTGACCGTCAGGGCAGTGCCCTCCCCCAGCTGGCTGCTCAGTTCAAGCCGGCCACCGAGCATCAGTACGCGCTCGCGCATGCCTACCAGGCCGAACGACAGCGAGCTCACTTCGGCAGGTTCGAAGCCGCAGCCATCGTCGGTGATCGACAGACGCAGGTCGTTGCCTTCCTGGCTGAGCTCGATTTGCACAGTATGCGCCTGGGCGTGGCGAATGACATTGGTCAGCGCCTCTTGCAGAAGGCGAAAGAGGCCCACGGCCTTGGCGTCGTCCAGAGGCGGCAACTGTTCCGGAACGCTGACCAGGCAGGGAATCTGGGTGCGCTCCTCGAAGCGATGCGCCTGCCACTCGATGGCTGAGGCAATACCGGCATCCAGTATCGGCGGGCGCAAGGCGGTGGCCACGTCGCGCACCTGCTGGAACAGCTGGGCAATCAAGCGCTTCATGCTGTTGAGGCGTTCCTGAAGCCCGCTATCGAGGTCGGCGTAGGCCAGTTCGCACATCGAGGTTTCCAGTTTCAGTACCGTGAGGATCTGCCCCAGTTCGTCGTGCACTTCTCGGGCAATGCGCGCCTTTTCTTCCTCGCGCACGGTTTCCAGGTGCGCCGACAGCTCGCGCAGTTGCGCCTCGCTGTGCTGCAGGGCAGCCAGCGCCCGCCGCCGCTCGGTCACATCGGTGAGGTAGACCACCAAATACTCGGCTTCGCGAAAGCGCAGGAAGCTCAGCGAGACATCGGTGGGCAGGACGCTGCCGTCGGCGCGTACGCAGTGGGTTTCGAAGGTTTGCGCAGTGTGTTCGCTGGCCCTGGCCAGCCGCCACAGGTTCAGCCAGCGGTCCATGCTCAGGCCCGGTTCGAAGTCGGCCAGGGGCTTGTCCACCACCGCGCCGGTGCCGTAGCCGAGCATGCGCTCGGCAGCGCGGTTGGCGTAGCGCACATGGCTGTCCCAGTTCACCCAGAGTATGCCGACCGTGCTCTGTTCGATGGAGAACTGGTTGACCCGCAGGGCTTCCTCGCTCGCCGCGCGCAGGGCAATGTCTTCCCGAGCCGCCAGCAGTTGCCGTTCCAGCGCGTGGACCTGGCGGCGCTGCCAGACCAGCAGTGCGATGATGGCCACGGCGATCAGCACCAGCAGCAGGCACAGGTTCTGCCAGAACCCTCGGGATTCGCTCAGGCGCGGGTACTGTGGCTGCAACCACCGCTCGTGCAGCCGCTCCAGGTCCTTGGCGGGCAGGGACTCCAAGGCCACGGTGACGATATGCGCCAACTGCGGCCAGTCGCGCCGCGTCGCCACCCGCAGCAACTGTGGATAACCTATGTCGCCGACCACCACCAGCTCGTCGAACTCGGCCTCGCGGGACAGCCGGCCCAACTGCGCCTCGTCCACCACCGCATAACGTGCCTGCTGGCTGAGCAGCAATTGCAGGGCCTGCCGTTCCAGCGGCACACCTTGCAGATTGAGGTGGCTGTAGGTGTTGCGCAAATAGTCGGCCACTGCGCCCGGCATGCGCACGGCGACGCGGTCGCTGGGGGAAAGCTTTTCGAGATCGATGGCGACTTCGCCATTGCGCTCGCCCACCAGCAACTGCGGCACGCGCAGGTAGGGATCGGAGAACTGCCACAGTTTCAACCCGGCAGGGGTTTGCGCAAGACCGGGCGCCAGGTCCACCTCGCCTGCGCGCAAACCCTGTTCCAGCGCCGGCTGGTCGGCGTAGTTGCGCCAGATCAGCTCCACCTGCATGGCCTTGGCCAGCCAGTTCATCAGGTCGACGTTGACGCCGGACAACTGGCCCAGGCGACGGTCCAGTTGCGCATAGGGTTGCTGCAGTACCAGCCCGACGCGCAAGGTGCGATGCTCATCCAGCCACTGGATCTGCGCAGCGTCGAGCGGCAGCTTCACGGCGGGCACGGCGGCGGCGCCATGAACGAGCAACGGCAGGCACAATCCGCCCAGCAGTGAAAGGCGACGCAGCAGTGGGTACATATCGGTATGAACGACCTTTGCGTGGATGGCACTAAGCTATAGGCTTTGAATATCGACCGGTGTCGGGATTATCCGCGAGAAAAGGATCGCCTGTCAGGTTGCATCGATGGCAGCATGCACTCGGCCCGGTATCGAACAAGCGAGTCATTCATTTGGGCGGGAAGTACCGATGAAAGTTGTTCAGTTGAGAGCCGTTTGCCTGGCATTGCTGGTGCCCCTGCACGGTGTTGCAGTGGCCCAAGAGGCCGCGCCAGCCAAGGAGACGGCCGAAGTCCGCCAGCCTCTGGCGGAGCGCAGCGTCGAGGATGCCCAGGCACTGGAACGTCAGTTGCCCGCCAGCGAGCAGCAACAATTGCAGGCCGGCAGCGACGAGTTCCTGTCGTTGTGGCGTCCGGCCAATACCGCCGATGCGCAGGGTACGGTGATCATCGTGCCAGGGGCCGGGGAAACGGCGGACTGGCCTCAGGGCGTGGGGCCGTTGCGGCGCAAGTTGCCGGATGCGGCGTTCAACACCCTGAGCCTGAGCCTGCCGGACCTGGTCAGCCAGATGCCTTCGGCCAGGCCAAACGAGAAACCGCCATTGCCGGTGACCACCGACACCCAGGCGACGCCACCGGACGCCGGCGCCGGGGTGGAAAAAGCCACGGCTCAGGACGCCGATACGGCCAGCACCGAGGTGCAGCTGCAAGACCCGATGCAGGTGGATGCCGAGCGGATCTTTGCCCGCATCGAAGCCGGCATCGCTTTCGCCCAGCAACACAACTCACGCAGGATCGTGCTCTTGGGGCATGGCAGCGGCGCTTACTGGGCGACCCGCTACATGGCCGAACGGCAGCCGGCGCACGTGCAGAAGCTGGTGTTGGTGGATACCCGCACACCGGGCAATGCGCCGCAGCAGATCGACGAACTGGCCGCGCTGCTCAAGGTGCCCACCACTGATGTCTACTACAGCGATCGTCAAGCAGCGGCTGACGCCGCGCAACGGCGTTTGCAGGCCAGCAAGCGGCAGAAAGGGGCGGTGTACTCGCAGGTTTCGCTCAGGTCGCTGCCGGACAAGGCCGCGCAGGCCGAGCAGCTGTTCCGGCGGGTCAAGGGTGCCTTGAATGCGCAGTAAGCCACTGCGCGGTTGATGCCACGCCTGCGCATCAGCGCAGGTCCAGGCGCTCGCGGATCAGGCTGTAGGCGTTGTGCAGTTCGCGCGTACGGTCGGTGGCCTCGCGAATCTGCGCCGGTGTGGCACCACCGCCCACCAGTTTGTCGGGATGGTGGCGGCTGAGCAGACGCCGATACGCACGCTTGATCTGGTCGGGCTCGGTGGTCGACGAAACCCCCAACAGGCGCAGTGCTTCTTCGAAGGCGCCGCCTCGCTTGGTCACCGGTCTGTGGCGCGGCTCGTAATCCTGCCCCAGCCCCTGCACCCGTGCCGAGGACCAGCCCAGCCACTTGCCCCAGCTGACTACCAGTTCGCGCTCGGCGGTACCGGCCTGGCCATCGGCCCAGACCATCCGCCAGCAGGCACGCAGCATGCCTTCGGCGGAGTTGGGTTGGTGCTTGAGAAGCAGCAGGTGACTGCGCAGCTGATCGCCTCCCGTCTTGCCGCGATTGAACGCAACGATGGCCCGTTTTCGCGCCTGCTCGTTGAGGTTCAAAGAGCGCATTTCCCGACGCGCCTGCTGGATATGCACCGCCAGCACCTGGCCTTCGGCCTTGGCCACTCGCCCCAGCAGGACGAACAGCAGTTGCTCGTCACGCAGCACCGATTTGCCCTTGAGCCTATCTACCAATTCACTCCAGGTCTGCAACCTGAGGTGTCGATCCAGCGCCTGGCCGAGCACTATGCCCAGCAGCGCCCCTGGAATGCTGGCGAGGGCATAACCTGCCGCCGCGCCGACTACCGTTCCGGGCCACAACATATCAACCTCGCTCGGCCAGCAGGCGGTCGAGTTCGGTCAGGCGTTGCGCAGTGCCGACGTCGATCCACTGGCCCTGATAGTGTTCGCCGGTGACCTGCCCCACGTCCATTGCGCGGCGCAGCAGCGGTGCGAGCTTGAAGGCTGGCTCTCCATGGCCGTCGAACAGATCGGGATGGAGCACGGCAATACCGCTGTAGGTCAGGCCAGGCTGGTCGCGCACCTGGCCTTCGACCAGGCTGAAGTCGCCTTCGGGGTGATGAGCCGGATTGTCGACCAGCACCAGATGCGCGTGGCCCGCCAACGGACCGCGCAACCGACTGAAGTCGTAGTCGGTCCAGATGTCGCCGTTGACCACCACGAACGGTGCATCGCCGAGCAATGGCAACGCGTGGCGAATGCCACCGCCGGTTTCCAGTGGCTCGGTTTCGCGGGAATACTCGATGGCCACCCCGTAGCGAGCACCGTCGCCCAGATAGTCTTCGATCTGCTGGCCCAGCCAGGCGTGATTGATCACCACCTCGGCAAAGCCGGCCTGGGCCAGGGCCAGCAGGTGATACTCGATCAACCGCTTGCCGCCGGCGGCCAGCAACGGCTTGGGCGTGGTCAGGGTCAGCGGGCGCATGCGCTCGCCTTTGCCTGCCGCCAGGATCATGGCTTTCATGAGGACACTCCAAGGCTCTTGAACAGTTCACCCAGTTCAGCCAGCTCGGGGCGCCGCGCGAGCACCGTCTCTATATAAGAGAAGAAACGCGGCGCGTCGGCCAGATAACGGGGTTTGCCATCACGATGGCAGATACGGGCAAAAATGCCGATCACTTTCAGATGACGCTGCACGCCCATCAGATCACTGGCACGGCAGAACTCGGCGAAGTCCAGCTGCACCGGCACGCCCTGCTCGCCCGCCTGTTCCCAGTAGCGCTGCAGCCACGCCTGCACACGCGCTTCGGGCCAGCTGAGGAAGGCGTCCTTGAACAGGCAGGTGATGTCGTAGGTGACCGGGCCGTAGACCGCATCCTGAAAGTCCAGCACACCCGGGTTAGGCTCGCTGCGCATGAGGTTGCGCGGCATGTAGTCGCGATGCACCAGCACCTTGGGCTGCGCCAGGGCGCTGTCGATCAGGCGCGTGCACACCCGTTGCCAGGCTGCCGATTGCTCGGCGTCGAGCTGCTTGCCCAAAGCCTTGCCGACATACCATTGCGGAAACAGCTCGAGCTCGCGCTGCAACAGCGCAACGTCGTAGCTGGGCAGGTCACCGCTGGCCGGCAGTTTCTGCAGTGCCAGCAGCGCGTCGATGGCATCGGCAAACAGCGCGTCGGCGTTGTCCGCATCGATCACGTCCAGGTAGGTCTGGTGGCCCAGATCGCTCAACAACAGGAAGCCGCGCTCGAGGTCCTGGGCATGAATCTGCGGCACATTGAGGCCGGCGCTCGCCAGCAGTTCGTCGATTTTCACGAACGGCGCGCAGTTTTCCTGGGGCGGCGGCGCATCCATGACGATAAAACTGCGACCCTGGCCCTGCCAGCGAAAGTATCGGCGAAAACTTGCATCGCTACTGGCCGCGGTCAACGTGGCCGGGGGTACGGCGCCCCATTGGCGAGCCTGGAAGAGCTTCTCGAGCTGCTCGTCGAGCCATGTTTTGAGGTGTTGCAGGCGTACATCTTGATCAGGCATTGCAAGGGTCTCCGACGGCGCTAGCCGTCAAGCGGGTCATGCTTTATTATCCAGCATCTTTTTCAGACCATCGAGAGGCGTGCGGCCCCCCCGCGGGCAAGATGGCACGCAGGAAGCCCGGACTAATAAGATGGCATTGAAATCCCCCGCGTTTCGTAAAAAATTTCCGTTGCTGGTCACTGGCGGTTTGCTGGTGATGCAACCCATGGCCACCCCGTTCGTTTTTGCTGCAGAGCAATTCGACTGCCAAGTCTCCGCTGCTGGTGCCTGGGACTGCAACCCCAAAGCCAACGCCGCGCAGTTGCCGCCGCGCCCCGTGCACGACGGCGCGGCAGTGGCGAGCGGCGGCAGCGGTGCCTCTTCACGCGAAGAGAAAACCGTCGGGCCGGTTGCGGTCACGCAGAGCAAGGGCCGTGGCCTGAGCTCGCGCAGCCCCGACTACAGCCATCTCGACTGGGTGCCGCGCAGCAAGCTGACCGCCGCCCAACTGGCCGAGACCGGGCCGTACTGCTCCGGTGCGTACATCGAGCCGGTGCGTCCGGGCATGAACGACGACACCCCGAAGAGCGAGGCGCCGACCTTCATCGGCGCCAAGGCTTCGCGCTACCAGACCGAGGAGCAGATCGCCTCGCTGGCCGGTGACGTCGTGATGCGCCAGGGCAGCATGCAGATCGAGGCCGACGAGGCCAGCCTGCACCAGGCCGAGAACCGCGGCGAGCTCAACGGCAACGTCAAGCTGCGCGACAACGGCGCGCTGGTCGTGGGCGACCACGCCCAGATCCAGCTCGACACCGGTGAGGCCCAGGTCGACAACGCCGAATACGTGCTGCACAAGTCGCGCATCCGCGGCAATGCGCTGTACGCCAAGCGGGCCGAGAACGCGATCATCCGCCTCAAGGACGGTACCTATACCACCTGCGAGCCGGACAGCAACGCCTGGCAACTCAAGGGCAACAACATCACGCTGAACCCGGCCACCGGCTTCGGCACCGCGACCAACGTCACCCTTCGCGTGAAGGATATTCCGGTGCTGTACACGCCGTATATCTACTTCCCGATCGACGACCGTCGCCAGTCCGGCTTCCTGCCGCCGTCCTTCGCCAGCGACAGCGACAGCGGCTTCACCCTGGTTGCCCCGTACTACTTCAACCTGGCGCCGAACTACGACGCCACGTTGTACCCGCGCTACATGGCCAAGCGTGGCTTGATGATGGAAGGCGAGTTCCGCTACCTGACCAAGACCAGCGAAGGCCAGTTCGGCGGCGCGTACCTGAACGACGAAAACGACGATCGCAGCCAGCAGTCCGACTACGACAAGACCCGCTGGATGGTCAACTGGCAGCACAAGGGCGGCCTGGATTCGCGCCTGACCACTGAAGTCGACTACACCGACATCAGCGATCCGTACTACTTCCAGGACCTGCAGTCGGACCAGATCGGCGTCGAGCGCACCGACTGGATCAACCAGCAGGGTGCCCTGACCTATCGCGGTGACAACTACACCGCACGTTTGAACGCCCAGGCGTACAAGCTGGCGACCGTGGCCGACATCACCCCGTACAACCGCATGCCGCAGATCACCTTCAACGGTGCGCTGCCTTACCATCCGGGCGGTCTGGACTTCACCTACAACAGCGAGATCGTGCGTTTCGAGCGTGACCTGCGCACCGGCACCTTCATCAACGAAGACGGTTTCGGCGAGCGCCGCATCGACAACAACGTGACAGGCCTGGCGCGTGCCAACGGCAACCGCCTGAACCTGGAGCCGGGCGTGTCCCTGCCGCTGAACTGGAACTGGGGCTTCGTGCGTCCGTCGCTCAAGTACATGTACACCCAGTACGATCTGGATCTGGACAGCCAGGGCAAGAACAGCCTGCTGGCCGACGAGCGTTTCAGCAGCTCGCAGAACCGCGGCGTACCGATCGCCAGCATCGACAGCGGCCTGTACTTCGACCGCGACACCCAGATGTTCGGCACCAACTTCCGCCAGACCCTGGAACCGCGCCTGTTCTACCTCTATGTTCCCGAGGAAGACCAGACCGACATTCCAGTGTTCGACACGTCGGAAACCACCTTCAGCTATGGCTCGCTGTTCCGCGAAAACCGCTTCACCGGTTCCGACCGCGTGGGTGACGAGAACAAGCTGTCGCTGGGCGTGACCAGCCGCTGGATCGAGGAGAACGGTTTCGAGCGTCAGCGCGTGGCCGTCGGCCAGGCCGTGTACTTCAAGGATCGTGAAGTGCAACTGCCGGGCGTCGATTTCAAGACGCGCGACGATGCCCAGGCCAACGTTTCGCCGTACGCCCTGGAATACGAATATCGCTTCAACCGCGACTGGCGCTTCAGCTCGGACTTCAACTGGGATCCGGACAGCCGCAGCACCCGTTCGGGCAGCGCGATGTTCCACTACCAGCCTGAAGACAACCCGAACAAGGTGGTCAACCTGGGCTACCGCTACCGCGACGACACCGTGCACTACGATTCGGCGACCGGTCGCTGGACCTTCGGTGGCGACTACGGTCAGCCGGGTGATCCGAACTACGTGAAGGACTACTACAAGATCCAGCAGCATGACTTCTCGGTCATGTGGCCGATCGTGCCGCAGTGGAGCGTCATCAGCCGCTGGCAGTTCGACTACAACCGCAATCGCACGCTGGAAGCCTTTGGTGGTTTCGAATACGACAACTGCTGCTGGAAGATGCGTCTGATCAACCGCTACTGGGTTGACTACGACGAGTACAGCCAGGCCGCCCCGCAGAACGAAAAAGGCGACCACGGCATCTTCCTGCAAATCGTGCTGAAGGGCCTCGGTGGCGTGGTAGGCAATAAGGTCGAGGGTTTCCTCGACAAGGGCATTCAAGGTTATCGTGAACGTGAAGACCAAGCTATGTGATCTGCTGCGCCCAGTCGTGCTGGGCGCCATGCTGCTGGGCACCACGGCGCACGCCGCGGTGCAACAGCTGGACCGCGTCGTGGCCATCGTCGACAACGACGTGGTCATGCAAAGCCAGCTCGACCAGCGCGTCAAGGAAGTGCAGCAAACCATCGCCAAGCGTGGCGGTGGCGTACCTGCGGCGAGCGTCCTGCAACAGCAGGTGCTGGAACGCCTGATCGTCGAGAATCTGCAGCTGCAGATCGGCGAACGTTCCGGCATTCGCATTACCGACGAAGAACTCAACGGCGCCATCGCCACCATTGCCCAGCGCAACAACATGTCGACCGAGCAGTTCCGTGCCGCACTGGCGCATGACGGCCTGTCGTATGACGATGCGCGCGAGCAGGTGAAGCGCGAGATGATCATCAGCCGCGTACGCCAGCGTCGCGTGGCCGAGCGCATCCAGGTATCCGAGCAGGAAGTGAAGAACTTCCTCGCCTCGGACCTGGGCAAGATGCAGCTGTCCGAAGAACTGCACCTGGCCAACATCCAGATCCAGGTCCCGGAAAGCGCCAGCTCGGCGGCTATCCAGGCAGCGGCGAGCAAGGCCGAGGACATCTATCGCCAGCTCAAGCAGGGTGCCGACTTCAACAAGTTGGCGATTGCCAGCTCGTCGAGCGAGAACGCCCTGGAAGGCGGCGACATGGGCTGGCGCAAGCCTGCTCAGCTGCCGGCACCGTTCGACCGCATGCTCAGCAGCATGCCGGTCGGCGATGTCACCCAGCCAGTGCGCACGCCCGTGGGCTTCATCATCCTCAAGGTGCTGGACAAGCGCGGTGGCGCCACCCAGACCGTTGACGAAGTGTACGTACGTCACATTCTGTTGAAGCCGAGCGAGATTCGCAGCCCGGCCCAGACCGAAGAACTGGCACGCAAGCTGTACGAACGCATCGAAAACGGCGAAGACTTCGCTACCTTGGCGAAGAATTTCTCGGAAGATCCGGGTTCGGCGCTCAACGGCGGCGATCTGAACTGGGTCAACCCTCAGTCGCTGGTGCCCGAGTTCCGCGAAACCATGGCGTCGACGCCGGTGGAAACGGTTTCGCGTCCGTTCCAGACCCAGTTCGGCTGGCATGTGCTGCAGGTGCTGGGGCGCCGTGCGACCGACAACACCGAGCAGGCCCGCGACCAGCAGGCAATGACCGTGTTGCGCAACCGCAAGTATGACGAAGAGCTGCAGACCTGGATGCGCCAGATCCGCGACGAAGCCTACGTCGAAATCAAGCTGCCTGGCGCCGACCAGGCTGCGCAGTGACCCCCAAGCGTTTCGCGTTGACGCCCGGTGAGCCGGCGGGCATAGGTCCAGACCTGTGCCTGCTGCTGGCCGCGCAACCCCAGCCTCACCCCCTGATCGCCATCACCAGCCGTGACCTGCTCGCCAAGCGGGCCGCGCAGCTGGGGCTGGCCGTCAGCCTGCTGGAAGTCGATGCCGACGCCCTCCCCGACCAGCCTGCGCCAGCGGGCAGCCTGTACGTCTGGGACACGCCTCTGGGCGCGCCGGTGCTCACCGGCCAGCTGAATACCGCCAACGCCGCGTTCGTGCTGCAGACCTTGACGCGTGCAGCGCAGGGCTGCCTCGACGGGCTGTTCGCGGGCATGATCACCGCGCCGGTGCACAAGGGTGTCATCAACGACGGTGGCATTGCGTTCTCCGGACACACTGAATTCCTCGCCGACCTCACCGCTACCGAACAGGTGGTGATGATGCTTGCAACCGGCGATCTGCGCGTGGCACTGGTAACCACTCACCTGCCCCTGCGCGAGGTGGCCGATGCGATCACCGTCGAGCGCCTGGAGCGGGTCACGCGCATTCTGCACGCCGACCTGCAGGGCAAGTTCGGCCTGGCCCGGCCGCGCATCCTGGTCTGCGGTCTGAACCCCCATGCCGGCGAGAGCGGCCACCTGGGCCGCGAGGAAATCGACATCATCGAGCCTACCCTGGAGCGTCTGCGCGCCGAAGGCATGGATCTGCGCGGGCCGCTGCCCGCCGATACGCTCTTCACTCCCAAATACCTGCAGCATTGCGATGCGGTGCTGGCGATGTATCACGACCAGGGCCTGCCCGTACTCAAGTACAAAGGCTTTGGCGCCGCGGTCAACGTGACCCTGGGGTTGCCGATCATCCGCACCTCCGTGGACCACGGCACCGCCCTGGACCTGGCCGGAACCGGCAAGGTCGATACTGGCAGCCTGCGCGTCGCCCTCGACACCGCCTATCGAATGGCCGAGACATTTTAATGACCGAGCACTACCAACACCGGGCGCGCAAGCGCTTTGGCCAGAACTTTCTCCACGATGCCGGCGTGATCGACCGTATCCTGCGCTCCATCCACGCCAAGCCCGGTGAACACCTGCTGGAAATCGGCCCGGGCCAGGGCGCCCTTACCGAAGGCCTGCTGGGCAGCGGTGCGCAACTGGACGTGGTGGAACTGGACAAGGACCTGGTGCCGATACTCAATCAGCAATTCGCCGGCAAGGGCAATTTCCGCCTGCACCAGGGCGATGCATTGAAGTTCGACTTCACCAGCCTGGGCGCCGAGGCTGGCAGCCTGCGCGTGGTCGGCAACCTGCCGTACAACATCTCCACCCCACTGATCTTCCACCTGCTGCACAACGCCCACCTGATCCGCGACATGCATTTCATGCTGCAGAAGGAAGTGGTCGAGCGCATGGCAGCAGGCCCTGGCGGCGGCGATTGGGGACGGCTGTCGATCATGGTTCAGTACCACTGCCGTGTCGAGCACCTGTTCAACGTCGGGCCGGGCGCGTTCAATCCGCCGCCCAAGGTCGATTCGGCCATCGTGCGCCTGGTACCTCACACCACCCTGCCCCACCCGGCCAAGGATCACCGCCTGCTCGAGCGAGTGGTGCGCGAAGCCTTCAACCAGCGGCGCAAGACCTTGCGCAATACGCTCAAGGCGCTGCTGCCCGTCGAAGCGATCGAAGCGGCCGGCGTCGACGGCAGCCTGCGGCCCGAACAGCTCGACCTGGCGGCTTTCGTGCGCCTGGCTGATCAACTCGCCGAACGAAGCGACCCGCTCTGACCTCTAACCTGGACCAAGCGATTGGTCCACAGGCCACCGCGTTGCCCCGGACTGACCCTGAACCGGCCAACGCCGGCTACATTAGCTCTCGTTTTCAAGGCCCTTTGCATGTCCGATCCCCGTTATCAGATCGACGTCAGCGTCGTGACCCGTTTCCTGGCAGAACAATCACAGCCCGAGCAGCAGCGTTTTGCCTTTGCCTATACCGTTACCGTGAGCAACAACGGACAGATACCGGCTCGCCTGCTGTCTCGCCACTGGGTGATCACCGATGGCGATGGCAAGGTCGAGGAAGTCCGGGGCGCCGGTGTCATTGGCCAGCAACCGCTGATCGCCGCCGGTGAAAGCCACACCTATTCCAGCGGCACGGTGATGGCCACCACGGTGGGCAACATGCAGGGCAGCTATCAGATGCAGGCCGAAGACGGCAAGCAGTTCGAAGCCGTCATCGCCCCGTTTCGTCTCGCCGTACCAGGCGCCCTGCACTGATGGCAGTGTACGCAGTCGGTGACTTGCAAGGCTGCCTGCAGCCACTCAAGTGCCTGCTGCAACGGGTCGCCTTCGACCCTGCCAAGGACACACTGTGGCTGGTGGGCGACCTGGTCAACCGCGGGCCGAGTTCGCTGGAAACCCTGCGCTACCTGTATGGCATGCGTGACGCGCTGGTGTGTGTGCTGGGCAATCACGACCTGCACCTGCTGGCGGTGGCCAACGACGCCGAGCGGCTCAAGCGCGGCGATACCTTGCGCGAAATCCTCGACGCACCCGACGGCCCGCAGTTGCTCGACTGGCTGCGCCGGCAGAAGCTGCTGCACCATGACGAACAGCGCAATGCCGTGCTGGTGCATGCCGGGATCCCACCACAATGGTCGCTGCGCAAGGCCTTGCGCCTGGCCGCCGAGGTCGAGACCGCGCTGCGTGATGACCAGCTGTTCAAGCCTTTTCTGGACGGCATGTACGGCAACGAGCCGAACAAGTGGGACAAGGCGTTGCAGGGCGTTGCCCGCTTGCGTGTGATCACCAACTACTTCACCCGCATGCGTTTCTGCACCGCCGACGGCAAGCTCGACCTCAAGGGCAAGGAAGGCGCCGACACCGCGCTGCCCGGCTACGCGCCCTGGTTCGCCCACAAGGAGCGCAAGACGCGCGACCTGAAGATCATCTTCGGCCATTGGGCGGCGCTGGAAGGGCGTTGCGAGGAGCCGGGCGTGTTCGCGCTCGATACCGGATGCGTGTGGGGCGGTGCGATGACGCTGCTCGACGTCGACAGCGGCGAGCGCCTGTCCTGCAAATGCACCGATGAGGGTGATATGCACTTGCCTGCAGCGACCCCCGCGGCGAATTTCCCTCCCCCGAGCGACAAACGCTAGAATGGGCGACCAGCCCAGGAGCCTGTCCATGACCGAATTCAAACGCATCCCTCCGCAAGACGTCCAGAGCCTGCGCGAACAGGGCGCCGTGGTGGTGGATATCCGCGACCCGCAAACCTTCGCGGCTGGCCATATCACCGATTCCACGCACCTGGACAACCACTCGCTGCACGGTTTCATCACGGCGGCCGATCTGGACAAGCCGCTGGTCGTGGTCTGCTACCACGGCAATTCCAGCCAGAGCGCCGCTGCCTACCTGGTCAGCCAGGGCTTTTCCGATGTGTACAGCATGGACGGCGGCTTCGAGCTGTGGCGCAGCACCTTTCCGGGCGAAACCAGCCAGGCTGAATAATCCTTCGCAAGCCCCGCGCGACGAAATTTTTTTCGTCGCCGACGCCGCGCCCCACGGGCCTTCGCAGCATTGTCGCCAGGCCCTGGCGGCAGTTAATTGCGCATCCGCGCTTGAAATCTTCGATAACCAACTATCCTTAAGCTCAGGCCATCCATAACAGGGGAGAGCCGGTACACCGGCGCGCGGGTCAATCGGTCAAGGCTACAAGGGTGTTCTGGGGGGTATACGGCCACCACGGGGTTTGGGTGACCGCCAGCATCAACTGAGTGATCCGACGTCGGCTCCACGTATCGAGCGAGGTGACGTCATGAGTATCTTTAGCCACTTCCAACAACGCTTCGAATCCACACGCCAGGAAGAGCTCTCGTTACAGGAGTACCTCGAGCTGTGCAAAACCGACCGTAGGACCTACGCGTCTGCCGCCGAGCGGATCCTGATGGCGATAGGAGAGCCCGAATTGCTCGACACGTCGGCCAATTCCCGGCTGTCGCGCATCTTCTCCAACAAGGTGATTCGTCGCTACCCAGCGTTCGAAGACTTCCACGGCATGGAGGAATGCATCGACCAGATCGTGTCGTACTTCCGCCATGCGGCGCAGGGCCTGGAAGAAAAGAAACAGATCCTGTACCTGCTGGGCCCGGTAGGCGGCGGCAAGTCGTCGCTGGCCGAGAAGCTCAAGCAGCTGATCGAGAAGGTCCCGTTCTACGCGATCAAGGGCTCACCGGTGTTCGAGTCCCCCCTGGGCCTGTTCAACGCCACCGAGGACGGCGCGATCCTTGAAGAAGACTTCGGCATTCCGCAACGCTACCTGAGCACCATCATGTCGCCCTGGGCCACCAAGCGCCTGGCCGAATTCGGCGGTGACATCAGCCAGTTCCGCGTGGTCAAGCTCTACCCTTCCATTCTCAACCAGATCGCCGTGGCCAAGACCGAGCCGGGCGACGAGAACAACCAGGACATTTCCGCGCTGGTGGGCAAGGTCGACATCCGCAAGCTGGAGGAATACCCGCAGAACGACGCCGATGCCTACAGCTACTCGGGTGCCCTGTGCCGGGCCAACCAGGGCCTGATGGAATTCGTCGAGATGTTCAAGGCGCCGATCAAGGTGCTCCATCCGCTGCTGACCGCCACCCAGGAGGGTAACTACAACAGTACCGAGGGCCTGGGCGCGATTCCCTATTCGGGCATCCTGCTGGCGCACTCCAACGAATCGGAGTGGCACAGCTTTCGCAACAACAAGAACAACGAGGCGTTCATCGACCGGATCTACATCGTCAAGGTGCCGTACTGCCTGCGTGTCAGCGACGAGATCAAGATCTACGACAAGCTGCTGTTCAACAGCTCGCTGTCCAAGGCTCATTGCGCGCCCGACACCCTGAAGATGCTGGCGCAGTTCACCGTGCTGTCGCGGCTCAAGGAGCCGGACAACTCCAACATCTATTCGAAGATGCGCGTGTACGACGGCGAGAACCTCAAGGACACCGATCCCAAGGCCAAGTCGATCCAGGAATACCGCGACACCGCGGGCGTGGATGAAGGCATGAATGGCCTGTCGACGCGCTTCGCCTTCAAGATTCTTTCCAAGGTGTTCAACTTCGACCCCCACGAGATCGCCGCCAACCCAGTGCACCTGCTTTATGTACTGGAGCAGCAGATCGAACAGGAGCAATTCCCTGCCGAGGTGCGCGAGCGGTACCTGCGCTTCCTCAAGGAATACCTGGCACCGCGCTACATCGAGTTCATCGGCAAGGAGATCCAGACCGCGTACCTGGAGTCGTACAGCGAGTACGGGCAGAACATCTTCGACCGCTACGTGCTGTACGCCGATTTCTGGATTCAGGATCAGGAGTACCGCGACCCGGAAACCGGCGAGATTCTCAACCGCGTGGCCCTCAACGAAGAGCTGGAAAAGATCGAGAAGCCAGCCGGCATCAGCAATCCGAAGGATTTCCGCAACGAGATCGTCAACTTCGTGCTGCGCGCCCGCGCCAACAACAACGGCAAGAATCCGACCTGGCTCAGCTACGAGAAGCTGCGCGTGGTGATCGAGAAGAAAATGTTCTCCAACACCGAGGACTTGTTGCCGGTCATCAGTTTCAACGCCAAGGCCAGCAAGGAGGACCAGCAGAAGCACAACGACTTCGTCACTCGCATGGTCGAGCGCGGCTATACCGACAAGCAGGTCCGTCTGCTGTCCGAGTGGTATCTGCGGGTCAGGAAGTCGCAGTGATCACGCGGTAGGTTTCAGGCTGCGACGGGCCCAGGCAGGCATCGATGCCCGGGCCTTTCGCTGCTCTCGACTTGTGGCTTGCAGCCCGGCTGCCCGGAGGCCTAATGAGCTATGTGATCGACCGACGCCTCAATGGCAAGAACAAGAGTACGGTGAACCGCCAGCGTTTCCTGCGGCGTTACCGTGACCACATCAAGAAGGCCGTGGAAGATGCCGTCGGCCGTCGTTCCATCACCGACATGGAACATGGCGAGCAGATCAGCATTCCCGGCCGCGATATCGACGAGCCGGTGTTGCAGCACGGCCGCGGTGGCAAGCAGACCGTGGTGCACCCCGGCAACAAGGAGTTCACCGCCGGCGAACACATCGCCCGCCCCCAGGGCGGAGGCGGCGGCAAGGGGCCTGGCAAGGCGGGCAACTCCGGCGAGGGCATGGACGAGTTCGTGTTCCAGATCACCCAGGAGGAGTTTCTCGAATTCATGTTCGAGGACCTGGAGCTGCCCAACCTGGTGAAGCGCAACCTCAGTGGTACCGACACCTACAAGACGGTGCGTGCCGGTATCAGCAACGAGGGCAACCCTTCGCGCATCAACATCATCCGCACCCTGCGCTCGGCCCATGCGCGGCGCATAGCGCTTTCAGGCAGCAGCCGCGCCAAGCTCAAGGCGGCCAAGCTTGAGCTCGAGCGTTTGAAGATCGAGGAACCGGACAATTTCGGTGACATTCAGGCATTGATCGGCGAAATCGAAAAGCTCAGCGCCCGCATCCATCGCGTGCCCTTTCTGGACACCTTCGACCTCAAGTACAACCTGCTGGTCAAGCATCCCAACCCCAGTTCCAAGGCGGTGATGTTCTGCCTGATGGACGTGTCCGGTTCCATGACCCAAGCCACCAAGGACATAGCCAAGCGCTTCTTCATCTTGCTGTATCTGTTTCTCAAGCGTAACTACGACAAGATCGAAGTGGTGTTCATCCGCCATCACACCAGCGCCCGCGAAGTCGACGAGGAAGAGTTCTTCTATTCGCGCGAGACCGGCGGCACCATCGTTTCCAGCGCCCTGAAACTGATGCAGGAGATCATGGCCGCGCGGTACCCAACCAACGAATGGAACATCTACGCCGCCCAGGCCTCGGACGGCGACAACTGGAACGACGACTCACCGATTTGCCGGGAAATCCTCACCCAGCAGATCATGCCGTTCGTGCAGTACTACACCTATGTGGAAATCACGCCGCGCGAACATCAGGCCCTGTGGTACGAATACGAGCGCATCAGCGAGTCGTTCGCCGATACGTTCGCCCAGCAGCAGCTGGTGTCGGCCGGTGATATCTATCCGGTCTTCCGTGAACTCTTCCAGCGCAGGTTAGCGACATGACCGCCAGAGAGCAGAAGCGCCAACCCATCTCCACGGGCTCGGAATGGACGTTCGAGCTCATCCAGACCTACGACCGGGAAATCAGCCGCATTGCCGAGCGCTATGCGCTGGACACCTACCCCAACCAGATCGAGGTGATCACTGCCGAGCAGATGATGGATGCGTACGCCTCGGTGGGCATGCCCCTGGGCTATCACCATTGGTCCTACGGCAAGCATTTTCTCAGCACCGAGAAGTCCTACACCCGCGGCCAGATGGGCCTGGCCTACGAGATCGTCATCAACTCCGATCCGTGCATCGCCTACCTGATGGAAGAGAACACCATCTGCATGCAGGCGCTGGTGGTGGCCCATGCCTGCTATGGGCACAACAGCTTCTTCAAGGGCAACTACCTGTTCCGCACCTGGACCGACGCCAGTTCGATCATCGATTACCTGGTGTTCGCCAAGTCCTACATCATGAAGTGCGAGGAACGTCATGGCATCGATGCCGTGGAGGATCTGCTCGATTCCTGCCACGCCCTGATGAACTACGGCGTCGACCGCTACAAGCGTCCCTATCCGATTTCCGCGGAAGAAGAGCGTCGCCGCCAGGCCGATCGCGAAGAGCACCTGCAGCGGCAGATCAATGATCTGTGGCGTACCATTCCCAAGGGCGCCGACAAGAACCGCGAGGAAGACAACGCCCGGTTCCCGGCCGAGCCGCAGGAGAACATCCTGTATTTCATCGAAAAGCATGCGCCGCTGCTCGAGCCCTGGCAGCGCGAGATCGTACGAATCGTGCGCAAGATCGCCCAGTACTTCTACCCGCAACGCCAGACCCAGGTGATGAACGAGGGCTGGGCAACGTTCTGGCACTACACCCTGATGAACGACCTCTACGACGAAGGCCTGGTGACCGACGGCTTCATGATGGAGTTTCTGCAGTCGCACACCAGCGTGGTGTTCCAGCCCGGTTTCGACAGCCCCTACTACAATGGCATCAACCCCTATGCCCTGGGCTTTGCCATGTACCGCGACATACGCCGCATGTGCGAGCACCCGGACGATGAAGATCGTCACTGGTTTCCCGACATTGCCGGCAGTGACTGGCTGTCGACCATCAAGTTCGCCATGAGCAGCTTCAAGGACGAGAGCTTCATCCTGCAGTACCTGTCGCCCAAGGTCATTCGCGACCTGAAGCTGTTCAGCATCATGGACGACGATCAGCGGGACGAGTTACTGGTGCCAGCCATCCACGATGAAAACGGCTATCGCACCATTCGCGAAACCCTGGCGGCGCAGTACAACCTGGGTAACCGCGAGCCCAATGTGCAGATCTGGAGCATCGATCGACGCGGTGACCGCTCGCTGACCCTGCGTCATCAACAACATGACCGCAAGCCACTGGGCGAATCCACCGACGAGGTGCTCAAGCACCTGCACCGCCTGTGGGGGTTCGATATCCACCTGGATACGCTGCAGGGCGATCAGTTGGTCAAGACCCATCACGTGCCACCGCGCAGCGAGCATGCGGACGGCAGCCATGGGCGGATGGACCTCAACGTCGTCCACCTCTGAGGCAGGTGCGTGCGCAAAACCGCCGATGGCTTGGTGTTATCCTTCCGGGCCATCGGAGGTGTTGCAATGAAGATCTATGAAGTGGGTGGAGCGGTGCGCGACCGCTTGCTGGGTATACCGGTCGTGGACATCGACCGCGTGGTGGTCGGTGCCGACGCCGAACGCATGCTCGCTGATGGCTATCGTCCCGTGGGCAGTGATTTCCCGGTGTTCCTGCATCCGCAGACCGGCGAGGAATATGCCCTGGCACGCACCGAGCGCAAGAGTGGACGTGGCTATGGCGGGTTCGTCTTCCACGCCAGCCCGGACGTGACCCTCGAACAGGACCTGTCGCGGCGCGACCTGACCATCAATGCCATGGCCGAGGACGACGACGGCCGCATCATCGATCCGTACGGCGGTCAGCAGGACCTGAACGAGCGCCTGCTCAGGCACGTGTCCCCAGCGTTCATCGAAGACCCCTTGCGCGTGCTGCGGGTCGCACGTTTCGCCGCGCGCTATGCCGGACTGGGTTTTCGCGTGGCCGAACCGACCCTGCAGCTCATGCGTCAGTTGAGCGAGTCGGGCGAGCTGCAGGCCTTGACCGCCGAACGCAGCTGGAAGGAGATTTCCCGAGCATTGATGGAGGCTCATCCCCAGGTGTTCATTCAAGTGCTGCGCGATTGCGGGGCGCTGGAGCACCTGCTGCCTGAGGTCGACGCGTTGTTTGGCGTGCCGCAGCCGCCGGCCCATCATCCAGAGATCGACACCGGCGTGCATACCCTGAGCGTGCTTGAACAGGCGGCGCGCCATGGCCAGCCACTGAGCGTGCGCTGGGCGTGCCTGCTGCACGACCTGGGCAAGGGCACCACGCGCCCCAGCGAGTGGCCGCGGCATATCGCCCACGAGCAGCGGGGCGTGAAACTGATCAAGGCGGTCAACGAACGCTTCAAGGTGCCCAGGGATTGTCAGGAGCTGGCGGTGTTGGTGGGTGAATATCACACGCACGGCCATCGAGCCCTGGAGCTCAAGCCGTCGACGCTGCTGGAGCTGCTGCAGAGCTTCGATGTGTACCGTCGCCCCGGGCGCTTCGAGGATTTCATCATGGCGTGCGAGATGGACGCGCGTGGCAGGTTGGGGTTCGAGGCACGGGAATACCCCCAGGCGGATTATCTAAGGGGCGCGGCTGCAGCGGCGCGGGGGGTGGCGGTTCAGCCGCTGGTTGCCGAGGGGTTCAAGGGCCAGGCGTTGGGCGAGGCGTTGAAGCGGGCGCGGTTGGAGGCACTCAAGGCGTATAAGGCGGGGGTTTGAGGGTGGCCTTGGGGGCCTCTTCGCGGGCAGAGACCCGCTCCCACAGGTGGGGAGCTGTGCTTGTGAAGAAGACGGTGATGATTCAAAGCGTGACGGGAGTCAATTGCTGCCCGCGCCATTCGAATGGAACGGGGGCCAACACCTGATCGATGTTCGACTCGCGCCAAAGCTGGTCAAGACTCACCCCTGCGCCTGGATGCACCAACTCTGGCGCGATCAATGCCAATGGCCACAGTACAAACGCATTTTTCAGAATTTCGGCACGGGGCAGCACCAGTCCGTCGAAGTTACCGACCAGGTCGCCGTACAGCAATACATCGATATCCAACGGCAGACCTTTGCGCTCCGGGGCGTAGCGGCCATTGTCGGCTTCGATGAACTTCAACCGACGATCCAGTGCGGTCAACGGCAAGTCGGTCAGCCCGGTTACCACCAGATTGAAGAACGGGCCGCTCTTGATGCCTACCGGCTGGCTTTCGAATACCGCTGAACAGCGCATGTCCACGAGCAAGGACGCCAACGCATCGAGCCCCGCACACAGATGGCGTTCTCGGTCGGTGTTGCTGCCCAGGCCCAGGTAGATTCTATTCAGCGACATCCGCGCTCGATCTCCACACCGACACCTTGCGCCGCCGCGACGGCACCCGGCTTGGTGATCTTGAGCCGCAGCCAGGGAATGCCGAATTCGCTCATCAACTGCTGGGCCAGACGTTCGGCGAACGTCTCGACCAGTTCGAAGCGAGCCTGCGCGGCAAATGCCTGGACGCGCTGCGACACCGTCGCATAGTCGAGGGCCAGGGTGAGGTCGTCGCCAGCCGCAGCCGGGCGGTTGTCCCAGGCAAACACCAGGTCCAGACGCAGGCACTGACGAATGTCACGCTCCCAATCGTAGGCGCCGATCACCGTGTCGACCTCCAGACCTTCGATAAACACTCTGTCCAAGCACTTCACTCCGCAGCACGACAAGGGCGCCAGGCGCCGTTAGAATCAAGGGTTTCCAGACCCGGAAATAGTAAGCATGTTCTGGTTGCTGGCGCTTGGCGCCTACCTGCTCGGCTCGCTGTCCTTCGCTATC
Organism: Pseudomonas sp. CFBP 13602; assembly: GCF_014842725.1. Taxonomy (NCBI): domain Bacteria; kingdom Pseudomonadati; phylum Pseudomonadota; class Gammaproteobacteria; order Pseudomonadales; family Pseudomonadaceae; genus Pseudomonas; species Pseudomonas sp. CFBP 13602. The sequence continues at coordinate 42,372 of NZ_JACYVT010000012.1, forward strand.
GTGCTCAGTCGCGCGACGGGCACTCCCGACCCGCGAATGAGCGGTTCGGGCAACGCCGGGGCAACCAACATGCTGCGCCTGGCCGGTAAAAAGCTCGCCATCCTCACTCTGCTGGGCGACTTGTGCAAGGGTTTGCTGCCGGTGCTGGCCGCCGCCTGGGCCGGGATGACCCTCGGGCAGCAAGCCTGGATCGGGCTCTGCGCGGTAATCGGCCACCTGTTCCCGCTGTATTTCCACTTCAAGGGCGGCAAGGGCGTGGCCACCTCCGCTGGCCTGCTGCTGGGGCTGTACCCACCCGCTGCACTGCTGGCAATGCTGGCCTGGGCGCTGACCTTTCGGCTCACCCGCACCAGTTCGCTGGCGGCCCTGATCGCCACGCCCCTGACCCTGCCGTTACTGGCCTGGCAGCGCCCTGAGGCGCTGCTACCCATGAGCGTGCTGACGGTGCTGGTGATCTGGCGTCACCGCGGCAACCTGCGCGATCTGTTCGCCGGCCGCGAGCGTCACTTCTGAGCGGGCTGGCCAGCACGTTCAAAGCGGTGGCAACTGCTCCATTGGCCAACGTGCCTGGACACTGATCGCCAGGGTTTCCTGCTGGCCGGCCAACAGCCGCTGACAACCAGCATAGGCGATCATTGCGCCGTTATCCGTACAGAACTGCGGACGGGCGTAATAGACATTGCCACCCAGTTCACCCAGCATTTTTTCCAGGCCCTGGCGCAGCGACTGGTTGGCGCTCACCCCGCCGGCGATCACCAGACGCTTGAGGCCGGTCTGCTTCAAGGCGCGACGGCATTTGTAGGTCAGGGTATCGACCACCGCCTGCTCGAAGGCCAGGGAGATGTCGCAGCGGGTCTGCTCGCCGTCGTCTCCGGCGCTGCGGCACTGCTGCCAGGTGTTGAGGGCGAAGGTCTTCAAGCCGCTGAAACTGAAATCCAGGCCAGGGCGGTCGCACATCGGTCGGGGGAAGGTAAAGCGCCCCGCCACACCCTGCCTGGCCAAGCGAGCGATCTCCGGGCCACCCGGGTAATTCAGGCCGATCAGCTTGGCGGTCTTGTCGAAGGCTTCCCCGGCGGCATCGTCCAGGGTCTCGCCCAGCAACGCATACTGGCCAATACCGTCGACCTGCACCAATTGCGTATGGCCGCCGGACACCAGCAGAGCGACGAACGGAAACTGCGGCGGCTGCTCTTCCAGCATGGGCGCCAACAGGTGGCCTTCCATGTGATGAACGCCCAGAGCCGGTATGTCCCAGGCGAACGCCAGCGCCTGCGCACAGGAGGCACCTACCAGCAGCGCCCCGACCAGGCCGGGGCCGGCCGTGTAGGCGATGGCGTCGATCTCGGTTGCCGCGCAGTCGGCTTCGGCCAAGACCTGGCGGATCAACGGCAGCATGCGTTTGACGTGATCGCGCGAGGCAAGCTCGGGCACGACCCCGCCATAGGCGCGATGCAGGTCGATCTGGCTGAACAGCGCGTCGGCCAGCAGGCCGCGTTCGCTGTCGTATAATGCGACACCGGTTTCGTCGCAGGACGTTTCCAATCCCAGTACTAGCATGGCCAGGCCTTGTGGAGCTCTATTCGAAGGCGCGCATGATAGTCGTCGAACAAGGCACCGACCAGCGGTTTTCGATCAGAGGCTTTGCATTCCTGTCGGGTAAGGGTTAACATCCGCAACCCTTAAAAACCGACGTACTTATGCGCGATTTTGCCATGAGATGTCGACCCCGGTAATGAATGAAGGTAGCTCTGGATGCCAGCCGTCAAAGTTAAAGAGAACGAACCCTTCGACGTAGCTCTGCGTCGTTTCAAGCGCTCCTGCGAAAAAGCCGGTGTACTGGCTGAAGTTCGTAGCCGCGAATTTTACGAGAAGCCGACTTCGGAGCGTAAGCGCAAGGCAGCAGCCGCTGTCAAACGCCACGCCAAGAAAGTCCAGCGCGAACAGCGCCGCGCCGTTCGTCTGTACTAATACACAGACGTTCGTTGCAAGCTTCTGCCTTGCCCGGCCCACAGCCGGGCTGCCGGCAGTTGCAGCAGTACCCCGCCTCAACCGTCAGAACTGGTTTCATCGCCAGATCGTGCGCGTCATTCTGACGAGCCTTGCAAGGCTGCAGACGAGCACACTTATTCCTTTGGTAACGCCCTGCTTCGACTGCTGCCCCCGGGCTCCGTTGAACGTACAGACGTTTCCGATACAGAAATCTGCGCTGCAACACCTGCCAGACCGATTTCCAATGGGTACACTTCCGCTCCTGGGCTGCTGATAAAGAGAACGCCATGGCCGGGCTGATTCCCCAAGGCTTCATCGACGACCTGCTCAACCGCACCGATATCGTCGATGTCGTGCAGTCTCGCCTGCAAATGAAGAAAGCCGGCAAGAACTACACCGCCTGCTGCCCGTTCCACAAGGAAAAGACTCCCTCGTTCAGCGTCAGCCCCGACAAGCAGTTCTATTACTGTTTTGGCTGCGGCGCGGGCGGCAATGCCCTTGGCTTCATCATGGACCACGACAACCTGGACTTCCCCCAGGCCGTCGAGGAACTGGCCAAGGCCGCCGGCATGGAAGTGCCGCGCGAAGACAGCGGGCGCAACAGCAAGCCTCGCCAGCCCACCGACTCACCGCTGTACCCCTTGCTTGAAGCTGCCGCGCAGTTCTACCGCATGGCGCTCAAGGGGCATGCGCAACGTCGCGCGGCAGTCGACTACCTCAAGGGTCGGGGCCTGTCCGGCGAGATCGCCCGCGATTTCGGCCTGGGCTTCGCCCCGCCCGGCTGGGACAACCTGTTCAAGCACCTGAGCAGCGACAGCCTGCAACAGAAAGCCATGATCGACGCCGGCCTGCTGGTGGAGAACGCCGACTCCGGCAAGCGTTACGACCGTTTTCGCGACCGCGTGATGTTCCCCATCCGCGACAGCCGCGGACGGGTCATCGCCTTCGGTGGCCGCGTGCTCGGTGACGACAAGCCCAAGTACCTGAACTCGCCGGAAACCCCGGTGTTCCACAAGGGCCAGGAGCTGTACGGCCTGTACGAGGCACGCAAGCACAACCGCAACCTCGACGAGATCATCGTCGTGGAAGGCTACATGGACGTCATTGCCCTGGCCCAGCAAGGCCTGCGCAATGCCGTCGCGACCCTGGGCACGGCCACCAGCGAGGAACATCTCAAGCGCTTGTTCCGCGTGGTGCCCAGCGTGCTGTTCTGCTTCGACGGCGACCAGGCCGGCCGCAATGCCGCCTGGCGCGCACTGGAAGCTGCACTGCCGAGCCTGCAGGATGGGCGCAAGGCGCGCTTCCTGTTTCTGCCCGAAGGCGAAGACCCGGATACTCTGGTGCGCTCTGAGGGAACAGACGCCTTCCGCGCCCGCATCAACCAGCACGCACAGCCGCTGGCCGACTATTTTTTCCAGCAGTTGACCGAAGAAGCCGATCCGCGCTCGCTCGAAGGCAAGGCGCACATGGCGACACTGGCTGCGCCGCTGATCGACAAGGTGCCCGGCGCCAATCTGCGCACGTTGATGCGCAACCGCCTGAGCCAGATCACCGGCTTGAGCGGCGAGGCTGTCAGCCAGCTGGTGCAAAGCGCCCCTGCCGCACCGATGCCCAGCCATGATCCGCTGGCCGATTACGATTCGATGCCGGGTTATTCGCCCGACTTCAGTGACTTTCATGCGCCGCCGGCCTTCGAACCACAGCAACAATGGACATCGGCCAAGCCAGGCGGGAAGAAATGGGAAGGCAAGCCCTGGAAGGGCAAAGGCAAGCGTGATTTCGAGCCGCGCCCGCAGCCGCGCACGCCGGTGACCGTCGAGCCGCCTACCCTGAGCGCGCTGCGAACCTTGCTGCACTACCCGCAACTGGCGGAAAAGGTCGAGGACGTCAGCCATTTTGCCGATGAAGAACAGGTACACGCGCAGTTGCTGGTGGCATTGCTCGAAGCCCTGCAGAAGAATCCTAAGCTACGCTCTCTGCAGTTGATCGCGCGCTGGCACGGCACCGAACAGGGCAAGCTGCTGCGAGCACTGGCCGAGAAAGAATGGCTGATCGATGCCGATAACCTTGAACAACAGTTTTTCGACACTATAACTAGCTTGTCCGCTCGCCAACGCGAGCGTTGTCTCGAGCATTTGCTCAGAAAATCAAGACAGAGTGAACTGAGCGCAGAGGAAAAGAATCAACTGCGCGAGCTACTCAGCCGCAATGTTCACGCACAAACCCCGACCTCAACTGGCGCGTGAGGTCCTAGCTCGGGTATAATCCTCGGCTTGTTTTTTGCCCGCCAAGACCTTCAGTGGATAGGGTGTTATGTCCGGAAAAGCGCAACAGCAGTCTCGTATCAAAGAGTTGATCACCCGTGGTCGTGAGCAGGGTTACCTGACTTACGCCGAGGTCAACGATCACCTGCCCGAGGATATTTCAGATCCGGAGCAGGTGGAAGACATCATCCGCATGATCAACGACATGGGGATCAACGTATTCGAGAGTGCTCCGGATGCGGATGCCCTTTTGTTGGCCGAAGCCGATACCGACGAAGCGGCGGCCGAAGAGGCCGCTGCCGCGTTGGCCGCGGTCGAGACCGACATCGGTCGCACGACCGACCCGGTGCGCATGTACATGCGCGAAATGGGTACGGTCGAGCTGCTCACGCGTGAAGGCGAAATCGAAATCGCCAAACGTATCGAAGAGGGCATCCGTGAAGTGATGGGCGCAATTGCGCACTTCCCCGGCACGGTCGAGCACATCCTCAGCGAATACGATCGTGTGACCACCGAGGGCGGCCGCCTGTCCGACGTGCTCAGCGGCTACATCGACCCGGACGAAGGCATTGCGCCGCCGGCCGAGGTACCGCCGCCGGTCGAGAAATCGGCCGACAAGGCCGATGGCAAGGATGACGACGACGACGAAGCCAACAGCGACGACGAGGACGAAGTCGAAAGCGGTCCGGATCCCGTCATCGCACAGCAGCGCTTCGGCGCCGTGTCCGACCAGCTCGCCGTTACCTTGAAGGCTTTGAAGAAGCATGGCCGCCACAGCAAGCAAGGCATTGCCGAGATGCTGCTGCTGGCCGAGCTGTTCATGCCGATCAAGCTGGTGCCCAAGCAGTTCGAAGGCCTGGTGGAGCGTGTTCGTGGTGCTCTGGAGCGTCTGCGTCAGCAGGAACGCGCCATCATGCAGCTGTGCGTGCGTGATGCACGCATGCCGCGTGCCGACTTCCTGCGCCAGTTCCCCGGCAACGAAGTCGACCAGACCTGGAGCGATGCCCTGGCCAACGGCAAGGCGAAGTACGCCGAAGCCATCGGTCGCCTGCAGGCCGACATCCAGCGCTGCCAGCAGAAGCTGAGCGCGTTGGAAGCGGAAACCGGCCTGACCATCGCCGAGATCAAGGACATCAACCGTCGCATGTCGATTGGCGAAGCCAAGGCGCGTCGGGCGAAGAAAGAGATGGTCGAGGCCAACCTGCGTCTGGTGATCTCGATTGCCAAGAAGTACACCAACCGTGGCCTGCAATTCCTCGACCTGATCCAGGAAGGCAACATCGGCTTGATGAAGGCGGTGGACAAGTTCGAATACCGTCGCGGCTACAAGTTCTCGACGTACGCCACCTGGTGGATTCGTCAGGCCATCACTCGCTCGATCGCCGACCAGGCACGCACCATCCGTATTCCGGTGCACATGATCGAGACCATTAACAAGCTCAACCGCATTTCGCGGCAGATGCTGCAGGAGATGGGTCGCGAGCCTACGCCTGAAGAGCTGGGCGAGCGCATGGAGATGCCCGAGGACAAGATCCGCAAGGTCTTGAAGATCGCCAAGGAGCCTATCTCCATGGAGACGCCGATTGGTGACGACGAAGACTCCCATCTGGGTGACTTCATCGAAGACTCCACCATGCAGTCGCCGATCGACGTGGCCACCGTGGAGAGCCTCAAGGAAGCCACGCGCGAAGTGCTGGGCGGCCTTACTGCACGGGAAGCCAAGGTGCTGCGCATGCGTTTCGGCATCGACATGAACACCGACCACACCCTCGAGGAAGTCGGCAAGCAGTTCGATGTTACCCGCGAGCGTATCCGCCAGATCGAAGCCAAGGCGCTGCGCAAGCTGCGTCACCCGACCAGAAGCGAGCACCTGCGCTCGTTCCTCGACGAATAAGCTTCTGCGACGAGCACCACCAGAACCCCCGGCCCTGTCGGGGGTTTTGCATCATGGACCGATGGCCTTCAAGTTTGTTATCACCCCCTCTTCCCGCTGGCCGCCGCGCCCGACTACACTGGCCTTTTCTGCGCTGGTCCAACGAGGCTGCCATGCATCGACTGCCGGCACTTGTGCTGCTGACTTCGCTCGCCGGGCCAGCCATCGCCGACACCCCTCCTCCCGCTGGCTACCCGCCAGGGCAACTTGAACGTGCGTCGTTGCACACCGACGGCACAAACGCGCGCCCTGCGTTCGCAGCGCTGGCAAGCGACCGCGCGCCGTCGCTGGACGAGGAGACTGTGGCCGATGCCGCGCCCGCGCGCGACTGGTACAACACCCTGATCTACGGTCTGCCAGGGCTGGTCATGTTGGTGATTGCTCTGGGCGTGGTGATCCGCATCAACCGTCGCCTGACCTCGGAGATCAGCCAGCGCATTGCCCTGGAGCATGAGCTGCGCAGCAGCGAATACCATTACCGCGGCTTGGTCGAGAGCCTTTCGGCCATCGCCTGGGAAGCCGACACCTCCGACTACACCTACAGTTACGTCTCGCCCCATGCCGAGGCCCTGCTGGGCTACCCTCTGCAGAGCTGGCTGGAGCCGGGCTTCTGGCAGCGCATCCTGCACCCCGAGGACGCCCGCCGAGCGCGCGCCTACTGCTCGGAACAGACCGCCGCAGGCGTCGGACATGCCCTTGAATACCGGGTGATCACCGCCGACGGACGCAGCCTGTGGGTACGCGACATCGTCAGCCTGATCAAGCATGACCTGCGCCCGGTGATGCGCGGCCTGATGATCGACATCAGCGAAACCAAGAAGATCGAGGAGGCCCAGCGCCTGTCCGAGCAGAAATTCGCCTCGGTGTTCCGCCAGTGCCCCGACATCCTGGTCATCGCGCGGCTCAGCGACGGCTGCCTGCTGGAGGTCAACGAGGCCTTCGAAGAGCAGATCGGCCTCAAGGCGCCTCAGGTGGTCGGACGCCGCGCCGCCGAGCTGGATATCTGGGGCGTGGACGGCGTGGCACCGCGCTTGCTCAAGCGCCTGCAGGGCGGCAGCGTGCGCAACCTGGAGATGACCTTTCGCCGCGACAACGGCCAGCGCTTCACCGGCCTGCTCTCGGCCGAGCCGTTCGAACTGGAAACCACCGCTGCTCTGGTCGTGGTGGTGCGCGACATCAGCGAGCTGAAGCAGACCCAGCAACGCCTGCAGATTTCCGAAGAGAAATTCGCCAAGGCGTTCCACGCCTCGCCCGACGGTATGCTGCTGACCCGGCAGAGTGACGGGCTGCTGATCGAGGTCAACGAAGGCTTCAGCATCATGACCGGGCACAAGAGCAAGACCTCGCTGGATCGCTCGACCCTGGAGCTGGGCATCTGGGCCGACCCCAACGAGCGCAAGCGGCTATTGGAGAAACTGCAGCGGCAAGGCTTCGTTCGCGACTTCGCCTGCCGTATTCGGCGCATCGATGGCCAGGTGCGACTCTGTGAGGTGTCGGTGCGCCCGCTGCCGATCGGCGGCGACGCTTGCATGCTGACAATTGCCCGCGACATCACCGAGCGCCACCAGATGCAGCACAAGCTGGCGCTGGCGGCGACCGTGTTCGAGAGCACCGCCGAGGGCGTGCTGATCACCGACACCCAGCAGCGCATCAGCATGGTCAACCGCGCCTTCACCGAGATCACTGGCTTCAGCGAACAGGAGGTGCTGGGGCAGACCCCTCGCCTGCTCGCCTCGGGCCAGCACGACAGCGCGTTCTACATCGCCATGTGGCATCGGCTGGCGGCCGAAGGGCATTGGCAGGGCGAGATCTGCAACCGGCGCAAGAACGGCGAGCTGTACCCCAGCTGGCTGACCATCAGCTCGGTGCGCAACGGCGACGAAGCGATCACCCATTTCGTGGCCGTGTTCGCCGACATTTCCAGCCTCAAGCACGCCCAGGCGCGTCTGGACTATCAGGCCCATCACGACCCCCTGACCGGCCTGCCCAACCGCACCCTGTTCGAAAGCCGGTTGGCCGCCGCCCTGGCCAGCCAGACCGAAGCCGGCGGCCAGGGCGCGGTGCTGTTCCTCGATCTCGATCGTTTCAAACACATCAACGACAGCCTCGGCCACCCGGTGGGCGACCTGCTGCTCAAGGGCATCGCCCAGCGCCTCAAGGAGCAAGTGCGCGACATCGACACCGTGGCGCGCCTGGGCGGCGACGAGTTCATCATCCTGCTGCCGGGCCTGGCCCACGCCAGCGATGCCGAGCATATCGCCGCCAAGGTCCTGGCCTGCTTTACTGCGCCGTTCCAGGCCGGCGACCACGAGTTCTTCACCAGCGCCAGTATCGGCACCAGCCTGTATCCACAGGATGGCAGCGACGTCGCCACCCTGGTCAAGAACGCCGATGCCGCCATGTACCGCTCCAAGGCCAAGGGCCGCAACCGGGTAGAGAGCTACACCCGCGACCTCACCACCCAGGCGACCACCCGCATCGCGCTGGAGCACGAGCTGCGCCGCGCGATCGAGCGCGACGAGCTGAGCCTGAGCTATCAGCCCAAGTTCAGCATCGACACCCACAGCCTGGTGGGCGCCGAAGCGCTGATCCGCTGGAAGCACCCCAACTTCGGCGACGTGCCGCCCGAGCAATTCATTTCGCTGGCCGAAGAGAACGGGATGATCCTGCAGCTCGGCGATTGGGTGCTGGAACAGGCCTGCCGACAGATGTGCGAGTGGAAACGGCTGTACCACGAGTTCGGCCCGCTGTCGGTCAACCTTGCCGGCGCCCAGCTGCGCCAGCCCAACCTGCTCAAGCGCATCGAAGGACTGCTGGCCGACAGCGGCCTGCGCCCGCAGTCGCTGCAGCTGGAGATCACCGAAAACTTCATCATGAGCCAGGCCGAAGAAGCCTTGGTGGTGCTGCATCAACTCAAGCGCCTGGGCGTACAGCTGGCCATCGACGACTTCGGCACTGGCTACTCCTCGCTGAGCTACCTCAAGCGCCTGCCGCTGGACATCCTCAAGATCGACCAGTCGTTCGTCCGCGGCCTGCCCGACGACCCCCACGATGCCGCCATCGTGCGGGCCATCATCGCGCTGGGCCGCAGCATGCAACTGACCGTCATCGCCGAAGGCGTGGAAACCCCCGCACAGCAGGCATTCCTCGCCCGCGAAGGCTGCGAGCAGATCCAGGGCTACCTGGTCAGCCTGCCCCTGCCCCCCGAGCGTTTCGCCGCGACCTTTCTTCGTATGCGCCTTTCGGATTTTTCGGATAGCACTCCCTTCAATCCATCGCTATAATCGGCGGCCTTCTGGGGCCTATAGCTCAGTTGGTTAGAGCAGGGGACTCATAATCCCTTGGTCGTAGGTTCGAGTCCTACTGGGCCCACCAAGATTCGAGAGCCGCGCTTTGCGCGGCTTTTTTTGTTTTGGAAAGGCCTTTGTCGCGATCGGCTTCCAGCACGTGGTCGCCAATATGTTCGTCATACCGGCGGCGATCTTTGCCGGGGCTTTGAGCTGGGCGCAGTTTGGCGATAACTTCGTTCCGGTATTCCTGGGTAACGCCGTGGGAGGCGCGGTCTTCGTCGGGCTGGCCTATCATGTGGCGTACTTCAAGACGGCAACCGGCTCCGAAGCGTCAGCCACGGCCAGTAGCTCGCGAACGCAGAAATAATCCAGCTATGCTGGCGTTGGTACTGTCATCAAGGTTGAGAAATGGATTTCACACCCCTCATCGCCCAGCTCTGGGGCACGCTGAGCTGGGCGCTTCCGCTCCTGTTGCTCATCACGTTGTTCAAGTCGCCGTGGGTCAAGGGTCATATCGGTGAGCTGCTGATACGCTTGTTTGCACGCTGGCAACTGGACCAACACACCTATCGCCGCCTGCATAACGTCACCCTGAATACGCCTGACGGCACGACGCAGATCGATCACGTGTTTCTCTCGGTCCATGGCATTTTCGTGCTGGAAACGAAGAACATGAGCGGCTGGATTTTCGGCACTGAACAACAGGCGCAGTGGACGCAGAAGTTTCCCAGGCGCAGCTTCAAATTCCAGAACCCTCTTCGGCAGAACTACAAACATCTGAAGGCGCTGGAAGTCACTTTGGGGGTGAGCCCTGCCCACTTGCATTCGGTGATCACGTTCGTTGGGGGCAGTACGTTCAAGACCGATATGCCGGCCAACGTGACTCGGGGCATCGGCTTCATCCGCTATATCAAGTCGTTTCGGCAGGGGGTGTTCAGCGAGGCGGAAGTCGATGACATGTTGCAAGCATTGAAGGCCGGACGTCTGGCGCCGAGCCTTGCGACTCATCGCGAACACGTGCAACACCTCAAGCGTCGCGGCGATCCAAGCGCTGAACGTTGTTGCCCGAAGTGCGGCAGTGCGCTGGTCATTCGCACGCGGAAAACGGGAGCTAATGTGGGTCAGCAATTTTGGGGATGTTCGGCTTTTCCCAAGTGTCGAGTCATGCAAAGTCTCTAAGGTGCTGCGCTCCATCAGACTCTTGATTGAAGGCAAACTACCCAAATGTTTGCCTGAAGGGATCGGCACTTTTCTGTATTGCGGCGACCACGTGCTGCGCTTGCTCCGTCACCTCACCCGAGCTCGCCAGCACCTGCTCCAACGCCTCCAATTGCCTGCGGATCACTTCTTGTGGCTGCTCTACAGCACAGAGCTGGGCGAAATCCAGCAGGCCCTGTCGCGAGGCGAACATTGATTTGTTGCCGATCAAGTCCAGGGCAAGTACGTCGTCAGGGATATAGGCCGTGGTGTTGACGATGTCGTAGGCGGGTGCAAGCCGTGCATCGCCCTGGGCGGGATTGGCGTAGAGCAGTCCGAAGTTTTTCAGATGAGCATCGCCGTTGCCGACGATGCAGCTGAGAGTCACGATGGCGAATAGCTGAGACAGTGAATGCTCTATCCGGTCCGGGGCGCAGAACATACGGATGGCTCTGGCAATGGACGAGTAGCTCTTGCTGTACTTCTGTTCGGCAGCCAGGCCCATGAGGGCTGTCATGTCCTCGAAGCCAATGGGGTTGAGCTGCTCGTCCCGATCGAAGCGGCGCATGACGAATAGTTTGGTGTTATCGGACAGGTAGAATTCCGGCACGACGATTCCAGAAGCCTTGGCCACGGACATGCAGAGAAACTCGTTGATCGCCAGGCCAGGGAATTCATCTCGGCCGCTCTTGATGATCAGTTCGGACGTTTTCGAGGTGAATCGCTGCGGCGCGTGGTTTTGATGCTCAGGTACCAGCACCTTGGGTTGCACCCCTGAGATGCCGGCACGCAGGATGTACCGATCAACCAGGCTGGCGAAGATGTCCTCGGCACCATCCCAGGCGAGGATCTCATCCAGCCTTTCTCCGGGGAACTGTTGGCGTTGCAACAGCGCATCGACTTCCGGCGAGTTGACTGCGACTCGCCCGATGGGCGAACTGCTGCCTGAAAGTGCCAGGAGTAGCATTGGATCGACGTTTGTCACCTTGGCTAGGCGATTACGCAGCTGCTCCAGCACGTAACCCTCAGGCAGATTCATCTGGAAGATGGGATGAAGTTCGCGATGGCGATATTCATCCATTCGCGGAGGCATGAGCAAACTGATCGCCCTGTGGGCACTAGCGTCATCGCGATAGCGGAAGATGTAGTCATCTTCGCTGCGCATCACTCTTCCGCTCTCTCCTTCCGGGGTTGAAACCTGCAGTAGGGTCGGCATCAGTCGAATATCCCGTGAATTTCATCCAGCGTGGGCAGCACGGCAGGTATGACCGTGAGTTCGCAATTCAGAGCAGCGAGCACGCGTGCATAGGCGGTCATGCCGACCGAGAGATCGCCCTTCTCGATCGCGATGACCTTCTGCCGTGTGACAAAAGCTAATGCGGCAAGCCGGGCTTGAGTCATGCCACGATTGAGGCGGCGTTGCCGGATTTGCGCGCCCAGACGGATGGCAATAAGCTCGTAATCCATGTTCTGTATACGTGACAAAGTGAGGTCAATGTAACGTATACCCAACCCTAACGAAAATAAAGCGTCGGCTGACACAAAGTGCAGCCTTTAGGCTCCTCTCTGGAAACCCTCACTTCGCCTGCAAACGAAACCCCAGCAAATTCTCCTGCAACCGGTACTGCTCCCCAATGTTCCCGCAAAAGCTGGTGCGTGGCAGAAAGGCGCCGGCGCCGTTCAGGTAGGGCGGGATGTTAGTGCTCTGTTCGCAGCCTTGCAGAATGCGACCGCGCAGCGCGCCGTTGGCCTGGGCGGAGCGCAGGGCGCCCAGCGGGGTGGTGTCGGCGACGACCAGGGCGCCGGGCGGCACCAAGGTTTCGTAGGTGCGGGCGAATTGGTGCGCGGAGCGGTCTTGCAGGTAGGGCACCAGGTAGTAGCGGATGTCGTTGCGAAACGGCAGGGCTTCGGTGTGGGTCGGCAGCTTGACCCAGCCGTTGGCGTACAGCCCCCACATCGACAGCATGGCCACCGGCCCCGCCAATACCGACAGGTAGACGACGGCAGTGCCGATACGGCTGCCAGGCAGGTATCTGGCCAGGTGGACCACGCCGAGGATGCTGGCCAGGGCGATGCCCGGCAGGAACAGGGTAAAGCGGTCGAATACGCCGTAGGACACGGCGAACAGGAAGTTGAGCAGCAGCGCTGCCCAGAGCACCTGCAGCGCGCGGGTTTTCGGCCACAGGATGAGGCCAAGAATCTGCGGGCCGATCAGCGACAACGCCAGCAGCACCACGGCGTTTTTCTCGTGCCACAGGTCGTCGAAACGCCAGAGCGTGTCATTGCGGCCGCCGGCGATGATCGCCAGTTGGTCGGGGCCTGCCAGGTAACGGCGGGTGATGTCGAACAGGCTCATGCCAGTGCCCAGGTCGTTGATCACGGCAGGCCAGGCTGGCGCAAAACCCAAGGCGATGCCGGGCAGCACCAGCAGCAGGCGCAGCTTGTGTTGCACGGCCAGCTGCACATACAACGGCAGTAGCACCACCAGTGTCAGTGGGTGAATCGCCAGGGCCAGGCCACTGAGCGCGCCGATGGCCAGCAGGCGGCCGGTGGCACCGAGTCGCGCCGGTGCGGCGAAACACAGCCAGTAGGCGCCGATGATCAGCACGGCATGCAGTACGTAGGGTTCGGCCTTGGTGGAGGCCCAGAACACGGCGTGGGCCAGCACGGTGGCGGTTGCCGCCAGCAGCGCCAGGTGGCGTGGGGTGCCGACACTGACCGCCAGGCCGTGGACGACCATGGCCAGTGGCAGCAAGAGGATGGCGTTGAGCAGGCTGAGCAGGTGCATGCCCAGCAGCGCATGAATGACGCGAGCGATGAGCGCGTAGAACGGATGGCTGACCGGCCCCAGGGAGGAGCTGAAGAACGGGCCCTGGGCGGCGTCGGCCAGCATCAGGCCATTGTCCATCCATTGCACCGGACCGCTGGCGGCCAGGAAGCTGGCGATCACGGCGCACGCCAGCATCAAGCCGGCCACGACGGTCGGCATGTGCGTGCCACGGGTTGAACTCATGTTCCTTGTTCTCCTGTTCCTTGCTCTGTAGGGACCGCGAGCAGCGGGTTGTTCAGTAAAGGTCTGAATGCAAACAGCATCGGTAGGTGAACTATCGCGTGGCGAACTATAGAGGGATTGATAGTTTTGCCACTTCAATTTAATCAATCCATTGCACTCAGACTGCCGCTCGCCTGACGCCAGAAACAGCAAGTTCGACTATACTTTCAACAAGTCGCGTCAAACTTTCCGTTCAACTGCAGGGTGCTGAACAAAGGGCTCCGCGTGATTTGAAAAAGCGTGGCTGGCAACATTGCTTTGAGCACGGCGCCGATCAATGGCCTAATCGACGCTCGCCCACTCGCTGATGGAGCCTGTTTTGTCCGACCGCCACTCGTTTGCCCTCGATGCCCTAGACCGCCAACTGATCGCCGCCCTGCAGATCAATGCCCGCGAAAGCGTGGCGATGCTCGCACGCGGCCTGGGCATCGCCCGTACCACGGTCACCGCACGGCTGGCGCGGCTGGAAAGCTCCGGGGTGATCAGCGGCTACGGGGTAAGGCTGGGCCAGCACGCACTGGATGGCGGCTTGCAGGCTTACGTCGGCATCACCGTGCAGCCGCGCTCCGGCAAGGACGTGGTACGGCGCCTGAGTGGCATGGCGCAGGTGCAGCAACTGTGCGCCGTCAGTGGCGAATTCGATTACGTGGCCTGGCTGCGCACCGATTCGCCGGAACAGCTGGATGAGCTGCTGGACCAGATCGGCAGCGTCGACGGGGTGGAGAAAACCACGACCTCGATCATCCTCAGCAACAAGGTGGACCGCCGGGGTTGAGTGCAAGTAGGCACAATGCAGCAACGACGCATCCAATCGACCGATAAAACGTCACATCGACGACACTTTGCGTCTTATTTACCGCAGCGCCCTTGCCTAGAATGAACGTGCCTTTTCTTCGTTCAGCCTCAGCCAAGGTCCCCCATGAGCCCAACTTCGCGTCACCCCGCCGACGGCAAGAAGCCCGTCACCGTTTTCGGCCCGGACTTTCCCTTTGCTTTCGACGACTGGATCGAGCATCCGGCCGGGCTGGGCGTGATTCCCGAGCATCACCATGGGGCCGAGGTGGCCATTGTCGGCGCCGGTATCGCCGGGCTGGTGGCGGCCTACGAGCTGATGAAGCTGGGCCTGCGGCCGGTGGTCTATGAAGCCTCGAAAATGGGCGGGCGCCTGCGCTCGCAGAAGTTCGAGGGCACCGAGGAGATCGTTGCCGAGCTGGGTGGGATGCGCTTTCCGGTTTCGTCCACGGCGTTCTACCACTACGTCGACAAGCTTGGCCTGAAGACCAAGCCCTTTCCCAACCCGCTGACGCCGGCGTCGGGCAGCACCGTGATCGATCTGGAGGGCGAGACCTACTACGCCCAGAGTTTGTCCGACCTGCCGGCGCTGTTTCAGGAAGTCGCCGACGCCTGGGCCGATGCGCTGGAGGAAGGCGCACGCTTCGGTGATATCCAGCAGGCGATACGCGATCGTGACGTGCCGCGCCTCAAGGAGCTGTGGAACACCCTGGTGCCGCTGTGGGACGACCGCACCTTCTATGACTTCGTGGCCACGTCCAAGGCCTTTGCGCAGTTGTCATTCCACCACCGCGAGGTGTTTGGCCAGGTTGGTTTCGGCACCGGCGGCTGGGATTCGGACTTCCCCAATTCGATGCTGGAAATCTTCCGTGTGGTGATGACCAACTGCGACGATCACCAGCATCTGGTGATCGGCGGCGTGGAGCAGGTGCCGCTGGGCTTGTGGAAACATGCGCCCGAACGCTGTGCTCACTGGCCGGCCGGCACCAGCTTGGCTTTACTGCACCGGGGCGCGCCGCGCGGCGGGGTGAAGAAGATCGCCCGCGCCGCCGATGGTCGCTTTGCGGTGACCGATCACTGGGACGACACCCGCCACTACGCCGCCGTGCTGACCACCTGCCAGAGCTGGCTGCTGACCACCCAGATCGAGTGCGAGGAAACGCTGTTTTCGCAGAAGATGTGGATGGCGCTGGACCGTACCCGCTACATGCAGTCTTCGAAGACCTTCGTCATGGTCGACCGGCCCTTCTGGAAGGACAAGGACCCGGAGACCGGCCGCGACCTGATGAGCATGACCCTCACCGACCGGCTGACCCGCGGCACCTACCTGTTCGACCATGGCGACGACAAGCCGGGGGTGATCTGCCTGTCGTATGCGTGGATGAGCGATGCCTTGAAGATGCTGCCTCACCCCGTGGAGAAGCGCGTCAAGCTGGCCTTGGATGCCTTGAAGAAGATCTATCCGAAGGTGGATATCGCCGCGCGTATCATCGGCGATCCGATCACCGTGTCGTGGGAAGCGGACCCTTACTTCCTCGGCGCGTTCAAGGGCGCGCTGCCGGGTCACTATCGTTACAACCAGCGCATGTATGCGCACTTTATGCAAAGCGCGCTGCCAGATGCACAACGCGGTATCTTCATCGCCGGTGACGACGTGTCGTGGACGCCTGCCTGGGTCGAAGGCGCGGTTCAGACGTCACTGAATGCGGTGTGGGGCATCATGACCCACTTCGATGGCTACACTCACCCGGAGAACCCTGGGCCGGGGGATGTTTTCGACGAACTGGGGCCCATTGCCCTGTCGGATTGACCGTGCCCTTGATCGCCACACTTGATCAGCAGACTTGATCACAACAGGAGCCCGCATGCGCATAGCCTTGTACCAATGCCAGTCCCAACCGCTCGACGTCGAGGGCAACCTTGCCCGTCTGCAGGCGCGCGCCCGCGAGGCCGCACAGTGGGAAGTCGAACTGCTGGTACTGCCGGAAATGTTCCTGAGCGGCTACAACATCGGCGCGGAGGCAGCGCGTACTCTGGCGCAGGCCAGTGACGGCGCCAACGCCGAGCAGGTTGCGCAGATCGCCCGGCAATTCGGCCTGGCCATTGTGTACGGCTACCCGGAACGGGATGAACAGGGCAACGTGTACAACGCGGTGCAGTTGATTGACCGCACCGGTGCGCGCCTGGGCAACTACCGCAAGACGCACCTGTTCGGCGACGCTGATCGCGCCATGTTCAGCGCAGGCGAACAGGCGAGCGAGCTGCTCGAGTTCAATGGCTGGAAGTTGGGGCTGTTGATCTGCTACGACCTGGAATTTCCGGAGAACGCGCGCCGGCTGGCTGCTGCCGGGGCCGAACTGATTGTGGTGCCCACAGCCAACATGGTGCCCTACGGGTTCATTGCCGAGGTGACTGTGCGCAGTCGGGCTTTCGAGAATCAGTGCTACGTGGCGTATGCCAACTACTGCGGCAAGGAAGTGGAGTTCGAGTATTGCGGGTTGAGCAGCATCGCCGGGGCGGACGGGCAGCAGATTGCCAAGGCCAGCCGTGACGAAGCGTTGATCGTGGGTACCTTGGACAAAGCCACGCTGGTATCGGCGCGCACTGCCTTCAGCTATTTGAACGACAGGCGGCCGGAGCTTTATTGAAGCAGCCTGTGGGAGCGGTCGTTGGCCGCGAAAGGCATGCCGGGGTACATTCGATACACCGCGGCGTTTTTTTCGCGGCCACTGGCCGCTCCTACGGAGATCTGGTGGTCTGTGTAGGAGAAATGGCGCTTGGCCAGTGATGTCAATAAACCATCATAGGGGTGTTCCTATCTCCATGGTGGTTTTTTTTTGACGACGTTAAATAGTCGGCTTCTGTAGGGATTTCGAGGTTCGGCCACGCTTGCGGAACGGCTGAGCCCAGACGCTGTGCGGGTTTGCGAGCCGTGCAGCGGATTGGCGGGAGGAAAACGTCAGAAACCCACAATTAAGCAGCAATATGCCAGCGCCAGAAATAAATTCTGATATAAATCATATACTTAGGTTATTTCAACGCGACCATCCTAGCCAGTGCACTATTTTTGACGAAAGCGATTGACAGTCCCCCTGCCAAAGCCGATATATCACCCATCTGCCGCCAACACAGCAGTTGCAGTGGTGCCAAAGAGCGCCACGCACATTCGACCCACTACCCCGTATTGCCTTGCAGTCGCTGACTTTGAATACCGGTCCGCGCTGTGTGTTCTGGCGTGTGCAGTCAGCCAGGCTCATTGCAGTACGCGGTCGTTGCGTGCAAACGAAGTTGGAAGTCGCAAGTTCAAGGGATCGTCGAGTACGAACCGGGCGGTAGCTTTGCCCAAACATATAGAACGTTAGTTATGGCGTTCAATCAATCGCGTGTCCAAGGAGGGTTCTTCCTCATGCCACATTTGTTCAACCTGGATGAAAGCACGTCGCGCCGCCTGGCGGCCGATATGAACGAACAGGGCTATGCCGTACTGGAAAACGCTTTGGCGCCCTACGTGCTGGAAGAACTTCGTGCCTATGTGGATGACCAGGCTGCGCGCCATAACAACCAATATTTCGCGTATCATGGCAATGCGCCACTCGTGGGCAGCCGATTGGCTGCCACGGCGGTGTCGAGCGAATTCCGCCAGCACCTGGCGCGCCTGCACGAGCAGGGCCAAGGCCATGCCGCCCCCAGCGACCAGGTGTTCCCGGTGCTGCGTTGCGTGCAGGGCCACAGTGGCCTGAAAGAATCCAACGCGTTTCACTTCGATGCCACTCTGCTGACCATGTTGGTGCCGATCTTCATTCCAGACCAAGGCAAGGACCGCGGCGATCTGGTGCTGTTTCCCAACCTGCGCCGTGTGCGTGGCAGCGTGCTGTTCAACGCCGTCGAGAAGGTCGTGTATCAGAACCCGCTGTGCCGCCGCCTGATGGGCTGGTGCATCGAACGCGGCTGGCTCAAGCCGCTGTTGCTGCGCATGAAGCCTGGCAATGTGTATTTCTTCTGGGGCTATCGCTCGCTGCATGCCAACCAGCCATGCGATCCGGCGCACCGTCGTGCCACCGCGCTGTTCCACTATGGCGATCCGCATGCCGGCAGTCTGACCACGCGGATGATCCTGCGGCTCAACCAGCACCGCGCTCGCCGCGCAGTCGCTCGCAGCAAAAGTCAGGCGTCCTGAGCGGACAACACCGTGTTGGACACTTCGGGGAATGGCGAGCAGCCATGGAGCAGCAAATGATCAACGTAACCAAGTCCTATCTGGGCGACATCGACAAGTTCAAGGCCTATGTGGACCGTATCTACGAGTCCCACTGGCTGACCAACCACGGTCCGCTGTGCTGCGAGCTGGAGGAGCGCCTCAAGGATTACCTGGGCGTGCGCCACCTGATCCTGACCAACAACGGCACCCTGGCACTGCAAGTCGCCTACCGCGCCCTGGGCCTGTCCGGCAGCGCCGTGACCACCCCGTTCAGCTTCGTGGCTACCAGCAGCTCACTGCACTGGGAAGGCATTCGCCCGGTGTTCGCCGACATCGACCCGCACACCTGGAACATCGACCCCGAGCAGATTCCAGCCAGCCTGCAGCCCGACACCAGTGCCATCGTTGCCACCCACGTGTTCGGCAACCCTTGCGCGGTGGAACGCATCGAAGCGATTGCCCGCCAGTACCGCCTCAAGGTGGTGTACGACGGCGCCCACGCTTTCGCCGTGAAACAGGCCGGCCAGTCGGTCTTCAACTGGGGCGATGCCAGCACCCTGAGCTTTCATGCAACCAAGCTGTTCCATACCATCGAGGGTGGCGCAATCGTCACCAACGACGACGATGTGGCTGCCCGTGTGCGCAAGCTGTGCAACTTCGGCATCACCGACGTCGACAAGATCGAAGGCCTGGGCACCAACGCCAAGCTCAACGAGTTCTGCGCCGCCATGGGCCTGAGCGTGCTCGACGACATCGACAACATCCTCGAGCGCCGCGCCGAGATGGGTCATTACTACACCCAGCGCCTGGGTGGCTACCTGGACCTGCAACGTCAGGCCGACGACAGCCAGATCAACTACAGCTACTTTCCGGTGGCGTTGCAGAACGAAGCCCAGGTGCTGGCCATGCGCACCGCGCTGCAGGCTGGCGGTATCAACCCGCGACGTTATTTTTACCCCTCGCTCGATACCCTGGACTATCTGCAACCGCAAGCGGTCCAGTACCAGTCGCGCAGCTTGAGCGACCGTGTGCTGTGCCTGCCCATCTACCCCGGGCTGGCACGCGCCACTCAGGATCAGGTCATCGATACCCTGCTGCGCGGCCACGAGCTGCATTATCCACAACCCGTTGCATGGGCCGCCGCCGTATGAACCGCCGTAACCAAAGCCTGAAAGCGTGCAACCAGGGCAATCGTCGATGAAGAAGCTTTCGGTCATCCACAACACCGCCCTCAGCTACCTGGGCCAGGCCTATGCGCTGGTGATCGGCATCTTGATCATGCCGTTCTACCTCAGCCACCTGGGCGCCGAGGCGTATGGCCTGATCGGTTTCTACGCGGTGATGCAGGCCTGGCTGTTGCTGCTCGATGCCGGCGTCTCGCCGTCGCTGGTGCGCCAGATCGCGCATCACCAGGGCAGCAGCGACAGCGCCGCAGCCAAGCGCATCGGCGGCTGGTTGATGCGTTCCTTCGAGCTGGTGTTCCTGCCCATGGCCGTGGTGTGTGCGCTGGCCGTCTACCTGGCCAGCGACTGGATGGCCACGCACTGGCTGCAGGCCCAGGCCCTGGACCCGCGCACCATCGTCAACTGCGTGATCCTGATGGGCGTGATGGTGGGCCTGCGCCTGTTCGCCACCCTGTACAAGAGCGGCCTGCAAGGCCTGGAGATGCACGCCTGGTTGAACAACGCCAACGTGGTGATCGCCACCCTGCGCTACTTCGGCGGCCTGGTGCTGGTGACCTGGGTGTCGCAGGATGCGCAGGTGTTCTTCGAATTCCAACTGTTCGTGGCGCTGGTGGAGACGTTGATCTTCGCCGCCAAGGCCTACCGCCATCTGCCCGCACCGACCCCTTTGAGCGGCTTCAACTGGGCGCTGGTGAAACCGATCCTGCCGTTCGCTGCCAGTGTGTCGCTGACCGCGGTGGTGTGGATCGTTCTGACCCAGCTGGACAAGGTGCTGTTGTCCAAGGTACTGCCGCTGGCCGAATACGGGTATTTCTCGCTGGTCGCGTTGCTGACCACCGGCATCATGATGATGATCAACCCGCTGGTGCAGACCCTGCTGCCACGCATGACGGTGCAGGTCGCCGAAGGCCGCGAAGGCGACATGCATGCCCTGTACCTGGGTGCCAGCCGCTTCGTCAGCACCTTTCTGTTTCCCCTGGCGGCGATCATCGCGTTCTATGCCGAACCCTTGCTGTTCGCCTGGAGCGGCGACACGCAGGCTGCACAGTGGGGCGCACCGATCCTGTTCTGGTACGCACTGGGCAGCGCCATCCTGGCGGTCAGCGCGTTCCAGTACCACCTGCAATACGCCTACGGCGAAATGCGCCTGCACATCTGGTACAGCGTGATTTCGGCCGCGATCAGTGTGCCGGCGATGATCATCGCGGTGTACGGCTGGGGCGCCCTGGGCGCGGCCGTGACCTGGTTCCTGCTGCGCCTGGTGTCGTTCGCACTGTGGCCGCAAGTGGTGCATCGGCGCCTGGCCCCTGGCCTGCACCGGCCCTGGCTGCACGACATCCTGCGCATCAGCCTGAGCACCGTGCTCGGCGTGCTGCTGACCCATCCGCTGTTCACGGCCATCGCCGGCGGGTCCAACAACCGCTTGGTGATCTTCGCCGCCCTGGCTTTGTGCGGCGTGTTGACGCTGGCCTTGGTAGCAGCCACCTACAAACCACTGGCCCAGCGGGTTTTCCTGAAGTTGAGCAGAGCGAGCGTCGAACGATGAACCGGACCGAACAACAGATCATGCACACCTGGCCCGAGGGCCAGGAACCACTGCTGTCGATCACGTGCCCGGCCTACAACCAGGTCGAGTACATCGAGCAGACCTTGAACAGTTTCCTGGCGCAACGCACCACGTTCGCCTTCGAGATTCTGATCAACGACGACGCTTCCACCGATGGCACCACGCAGGTGATCAGCCGCTACGCCGAGCAGTACCCGAACATCATCAAGCCGGTGTTCCACGAGCACAACCAGTACCAATTGGGCCGCTGGTGCTTCCCGGCGCTGTTCAACCGGGCGCTGGGCAAGTACATCGCCTACTGCGAGGGCGACGACTACTGGATCGATCCGCTCAAGCTGCAGAAGCAGGTGAATTTCCTCGAAGCCAACCGCGACTACGTGCTGACCTACCACGACGCCATGGCCTTCGACAGCGGGGGCGACAAGGGTATCCAGCTGACCGGCAAGTACCAGGCCGATGCCACCGCCATGGACCTGCTCAAGACCCGGCCGATCTCGACGCTCACCACCTGCTTTCGCAACGTGCTGCACGAGCTGCCCCGGGAGCTGGAACAGGCACCCGTGCTGGACCTGTGCTGGTGGTCGATGCTCGGTGCCCACGGCAAGGGCAAGTACCTGGCCGACATCGCACCGGCGCGCTACCGCCTGCACCCTGGTGGGATCTTTTCCCAGCGCCCGAACCAGAGCAAATTGCAGATGACCCTGCACACCTATGCGTGCCTGGCCAACTACTACTTCCGTCAGGGCGACCGGGTGCTCTACGAGCACTTTCTGGTCCAGGTGTCGGGCATGTGCATCGCCGCTATCAGACCGGTACAGAAGCTCAAGGCCGTACTGCACGTGTCGGGCAACGTCAGCCGCAACCTGCTGAGGCGCCTGACGCCCGCCGCGGCGAGGGGCTGAAGACAACATGATCAACAAGGTTCTGGTGATCTGCATCGGCAACATCTGCCGCAGCCCCATGGCAGTGGCGCTGTTGCGCAAGCACGCGCCGCACCTGCAGGTCGAGTCGGCCGGATTGGCCGCATGCGTGGGCAACGACATGGACAGTCTCACCGCGCAGGTATTGGCCGATAACCAGGTGCCACAGCCAGCGCACGCTGCCACCCAGCTCACCGACGAGCTGGTGCGCTGGGCCGATCTGATTCTGGTCATGGACCAGCGCCAGTTGCGCAGCATCACCAGCAAGGCCCCGCACACGCGAGGCAAGACGTTCCTGATCGGCAAGTGGCGCGACGACTTCGAAATCGACGATCCCTATCGCCGCCCCATTGCCGCCTTTCAACGGACCTACACCGAATTGACTCGGTGTATCGAAGGCTGGTTGCCCTACCTGAGATCTGAGGATCGACAAAGATGACCGCGATGAACCGTACAAACCTGGAGTATTACAAGGACACCCAGATCGATCTCGCGACGATTCTACGGACCTTGTTCGATCACAAGAAACTGATTGTCGTGGTGGTGGCCCTGTTCACCCTGCTCGGCGGTTTCTACGCCGTGATCGCCACGCCGGTGTACCAGGCCAACGCCATGATCCAGATCGAGCCGAAAAAGGTCGGTCTGGATGCCACCCCGCAGCTCAATACCAAGCCGGCTTCGGTATCGGAAGCGGTGACCGAGATCGAACTGATCAAGTCGCGCACCGTGCTCGGCCAGGTGGTCAGCGACCTCAAGCTGGACGTGGTCGCCACGCCGCGCTACTTCCCGGCGATCGGCCGCTACATGGCCCGTGAATTCACCCCCACCGGCAGCCAGAAACTGGCCGCCCCGCTGTTCGGTCTGGATACGTTCGCCTGGGGCGGCGAGAAGATCGACGTGTTCAACCTGGACGTGCCGGCCAACCTGCTGGGCGAGCGCATGACGTTGGTCGCCGGGCCCAATGCGACTTATCGACTGGTGGACGCCGCTGGTGCGCCGCTGCTCAGCGGTCGTGTTGGCGAGATCAGCCAGGGCAACGGCATCACCCTGCAATTGGCTGAACTGACCGCCCGCCCCGGCACCGAATTCCGCCTGGTGAAGAATCGCCTGCTCAACACTTCGCTGGACTACCAGCAGCGTCTGCGCGTGGCCGAATCGGGCAAGGACTCGGGCATCGTCTACCTGAGCATCAACGACACCGACCCGGTACAGGCCAACCGCGTGCTGGATGAAGTGAGCCGCCTGTACGTACGCCAGAACGTGGAACGCAGTTCGGCCGAAGCGGCCCAGCGCCTGGACTTCCTGCGCTCGCAATTGCCGGTGGTGCGCAAGGAACTGGAAAAATCCGAAGAAGCCCTGCACGCCTTCCAGATGCGCACCAAGTCGGTGGACATCACCCTGGAGACCAAGGCACTGCTCGACCAGATGGTTGCCTACGATGCGCAACTGTCCGAGCTGCGCCTCAAGCGCACCGACCTGGATCGCCTGTACACCCGTCAGCACCCTGCCTCGGCCGCACTGAGCCAGCAGATCAGCCAGATCGAGTCTCAGAAGACCTCCCTGCAGGCACAGATCAAAGGCCTGCCCGAGACCCAGCAGGAGCTGCTGCGCCTGACCCGTGACATGCAGGTCACCACCCAGACCTACACCCTGGTACTGAACAAGAGCCAGGAGCAGGACATCATCCGCGCCGGCAACATCGGCAACGTCCGGATCATCGACAAGGCCGACAGCAACATCGAAGAACCGGTCAAGCCCATGCGCGCCGTCATCGTGCTGGTGGCGATGCTGCTGGGTGCCCTGGTCGCCGTGGCGATCATCTTCATCCGCCAGGCGTTCTACCGCGGCGTGGAAAACCCGGAAGTGATCGAGAACCTGGGCATGCCGGTGTACGCCTCGCTGCCGCTGTCGCGCCAGCAGGAACGCCTGCAGAAAAAACGCGACAAGGGCGTGACCAATCGCGAATCGCGTCTGCTCAGCGTGGCCGCCCCCAGCGAGCTGGCCATCGAGTCGCTGCGCAGCCTGCGCACCAGCCTGCACTTCGCGATGATGGAAGCGCGCAACAACGTGCTGATGATCACCAGCCCCATGCCGGGCGTGGGCAAGTCGTTCGTCAGCGCCAACCTGGCGGTGATCATTGCCCAGGCCGGCAAGCGCGTATTGCTGATCGACGGCGACATGCGCAAGGGCTACCTGCACCGCGTGTTCGGCCTGCAACCCAAGCACGGCCTGTCCGATGCCCTGGCTGCACGCCTGGGCAACACCGAGGTGATCAACGCCACCGAAGTGGACAACCTGCACCTGATCGCCTGCGGTTTCGCCGCGCCCAACCCTTCCGAACTGTTGATGCATGACAACTTCAGCAAGCTGCTGCGCGAGCTGTCGCCGCACTACGACCTGGTGATCATCGACACCCCGCCGGTGATCGCCGTGACCGATGCCAGCCTGATCGGCCGCCAGGCCGGGACCACCTTGCTGGTGGCCCGCTTTGGCCAGAGTTCGGTCAAGGAGATCGAGGTCAGCAAGCGGCGCCTTGCGCAGAACGGCGTGCTGGTCAAGGGCGCGATATTCAACGGCGTGATCCGCAAGGCGTCCACCGCCGAGTACGACTGCGCCGCCTACGGCTACGACTATTCGCCGAGCAAGAAGTAATCGCCTAGCAAGGCAGGAGTCTCACGATGTCCAGAACCGTAGCAATGATGCAGCCTTACTGGTTTCCCTATTTCGGCTATTTCCAGCTGATCGCCGGCGCCGATGCCTTTGTGCTCGGCGACAGCCTGCAGTACGTACACCCCGGTTGGGTCAACCGCAACCGGCTGCTCAGCTCGGGCGCTGCAACGCTGTTCACCCTGCCGTTGAAGAAGGACCATTCGGACCTGGCGATCAATCAGCGCGAGCTCAGTGACAACGCTCCGCAGGTGCTGGACAAGCTGCTCAAGAGCATCGCCATGAGCTACTCCCGCGCGCCTTACCGCGACGAGGTGCTGGCGTTGCTCAAGCCGCTGCTGACCTACCCGGAACGCAACCTGGCGCTGTACCTGGAGTACTCGCTGCGCAAGGTCTGCGAGTACCTGCAGATCGACACGCCGATCCACGTCATGTCCACCCTGCCGGTGGATCAGCGCCAGGTGCAGGACAAGCAGGACCGTGTGGTCAAGCTGGCGCGGCACTTCGATGCGCAGCGCTACCTCAACCCTATCGGCGGCACGGCCCTGTACGACGAGGAATACTTCGCTCGTCACGATCTGGAACTGCGTTTCCACCGCATGGACGAGCTTTGCTACACGCAGTTCAAGGACCCGTTCGTGGCCAACCTGTCGATCATCGACGTGCTGATGTTCAACCCGGGATCACGGATCCGCCAGTGGCTGCCCTGCTACAGCACGCTCAAGCCGAGCGCTGCGCAGGACACCGTCAAAGTGGTCACCAGCCCTTCCGCCCACGCCATCGAGATGCGCTCATGAACGACTTCGACAGCAACGCCAACTGGTACTTGATCCAGACCAAGCCGCGGCAGGAAGCCCGTGCCGAAGAACATCTGCTGCGTCAGCAATACGACTGCTTTCGCCCGTTGCGCGCCGCCCCGGTGCTGACCCGCAGCCGCCGTGTGGCCGACGAGGACTTGTTCCCCGGCTACCTGTTCATTCGCCTGGACTGCAACGACAACTGGTACCCGATCCGCTCGACCCGTGGGGTGTGCCGCATCGTTGCCTTCGGCGGCATGCCGTGCCCGGTGCCGGACAGCCTGATCGCCAGCATCCGCCAGCGCGCGCAGGCCAGTTCGGCGAACGCGGTGCGTTTCACCGAAGGCGAAGCGGTGCGTGTGCGCAACGGCGACAGTGACGTACAGGCCATTTTCCTCTGCGAGGACGGCGATGAACGCGCCGTGATCCTGCTCAACATGCTGCAGCGCGAACAGCGCATCAGCCTGCCCCGCAGCAGCCTGCAGCGGCTTGCCGCGCACGCCTGCTGAGCGGCGCACAGACATACGATGCTTTAGGAGAGCTGTTCGATGAATGCCAAGACCACGCTGGTGACACTGACGTACGGCGATCGCTTGTGTTACCTGGAAGCGCTGATCGAGCGTTCGCTGGCCTCTGCACACATCGAACGGGTGGTGGTGGTGAGCAACGCGTCGCGCGCCGACCTGAACTCGCTGCGCACGCAGTGGCCAACCCAGATCACCGTGATCGAGTTGCCCAGCAACACCGGTTCGGCCAATGGCTACAAGGTCGGTATCGAAGCGGCGCTGCAACTGGGCGCCGAATACCTCTGGCTGATGGACGACGACAATGCCCCCACCCTGGGCGCGGTCGAGACCCTGCACCAGCGGCTGCACGAGTGCGAGCGCCTCGTGGGCATGGACAAGGCGGCCGTGATCGGCTTCCGCCCCAACCACCAGGCCGACATCGCCTCCGGCGTGCCGCATCGCTACGCGATCCAGTTGCGCTCCAGCTGCTTCGGTTTCCATGTCGCGCAACTGCCCTACAAGCTCTGGCGCCGTACGCCCTGGGGCAAGCCCGCCGGGCGCAAGGCAACCAGCAAGCCGCTGGTGCAATTGCCATTCACCACCTACGGCGGCCTGCTGGCACACCGCAGCGTGTTCCAGAAAATCGGCCTGCCGCTCGAAGACCTGCTGCTGTATGCCGACGACACCGAGTACACCTGGCGCATCACTGCCAGTGGTGGGCAGATCTTTCTGGTGACCGAAGCGCTGCTCGACGACCTGGAAGAATCGTGGAACGCCAAGGCGCGTACCAACAACATCTTCGAGAGTTTCCTGCTCGGCAACTCGGACCTGCGCGCCTACTACACCGCGCGCAACCAGGCCTGGTTCGACAAGCACGTGTGGGCCGGCTCGACCCTGCTGTACCGGCTCAATCGCTCGGTGTTTCTGCTGTTGCTGCGCTATTTCGCAAAAAGGAGCGGTTCGGACCGACGCCTGGGCTTGCTCCAGCAAGCCATGCGTGACGGGGAATCGGGTCGTCTGGGCATTCACGAATCCTACCCACTATGAAGATACTGTTCCTGAGCAGCCTGTACTCGCCGCACATCGGCGGCGGTGCTGAAATCGTCCTGCAGCGCACGGTCGAGGGCATGCACCAGCGTGGCCACGAAGTGTGCGTGCTGAGCACCGGTCCCGATGCGGGCCTCAAGCATGAATACGTGAAAGGCGTGAAGGTCTATCGCGCTGGGCTGCTCAACACCTACTGGCACTTCAGCGAACAGCGCCCCGGCGCGCTGGCCCGGCTGGGCTGGCATCTGCGCGACAAGTACAACATGGGCATGCGCACCTACCTGCGCGACGTGCTGGCGGCCGAAAAAGTCGACCTGGTGGTGTGCCACAACCTCAGTGGCTGGTCGGTGTCGGCGTGGGATGAGATCTCCGCATCCGGCGTGCCGCTGGTGCAGGTGCTGCACGACATGTACCTGATGTGCCCGAGCAGCAACATGTTCAAGAAGAACGCCGCCTGCAAGACGCCGTGCACCCTGTGCAAGCACTTCCGCCAGGGCCATGCCGAGCGCTCGGCCCAGGTCGACGCAGTGGTTGGGGTCAGCCAGCACCTGCTGGGCAAGCTCACCGACGCGCGTTTCTTCCGCAATGCTTCGCAACAGGTGATCTACAACGCCAGCCCGAAAATCGACCATGCGCCATCGCGTTTCGCCCGTCTTGATCAGGCCGAGCCGCTGCGTTTCGGCTACCTGGGCACGCTGTCCGAACCCAAGGGCCTGCGCTGGTTGATCGATCAGTTCAAGCGGTTGCCGTTCAACGCCACCTTGCAGATCGCCGGGCGCGGGCAACTGGACTACGAGCAATTGCTCAAGCAAGAGGCCGGCGGCGAGAACATCCACTTCGTCGGCTACCAGTCGCCGGAAACCTTCTATCGGCAGATCGACGTGGCCATCGTGCCGTCGATCTGGAACGAGCCGTTCGGTCTGGTGGCGGTAGAAGCCTGCGCCCACTCGGTGCCGGTGATCGCCAGTGCCCGCGGCGGCTTGCCGGAGATCATCCAGGACGGCGTCAACGGCCTGCTGTGCAACCCCGACGAGCCGCAGACCCTGGGCCTGGCGATGCTGCAGTTGTACCGCGATCCCGAACTGCGCGAACGCCTGGCCGCCCAGGCACGTGACAGCGTCGAGCATCTGCTCGACCAGGAACGGATGCTCGACAGTTACCAACAGCTGTTCCTCGATGTTCTGCAAAGAAGAAATGTCCATCATGAAATCAGCCCTGTCACTCAGTCACTTTGAGGCGCCGGCAGCGCGACTTGCGGTGAACAAGTCGACGCTGGTGGTCTGGACCGCGATCGGCCTGCTGCTGGCCGAAACGTTTTCCGGCGCCTTGCGCTATTACTTCGACCAGGCCGGCGTTTCGGCCCTGCTGTACTTGCCCAAAGTGCTGTGTGTGGTGCTGTTCGCGCTGGAACTGACCAGTTTCAAGGCGCACCGCCTGTTTTGGATAATGCTGCTGGGGCTGGTGCTGTCGGCCGGCCTTGGCCTGCTGCACGGCGCAGCGTTGGCCAACCCGCTGTTCAGCATCTTCGTGTACATCCCGCTGCTGTTCGGCCTGGTCTGCGGCGAGCATCTGGAACAGCGCCGCGTGTTGCTGGGCTGGGCGGTCGGCCTGTGCCTGGCAGCCACCATCACCGGTGTGTACGTGGACAGCATGTTCTCGGTGCCGTGGAAGGGCTACAGCTACAACCTGGGCGACCAGGAGCTGACCGGCAACATGACCTGGGCAGCGGACGGCGTCGACCGGCCTGCCGGCTTCGCCCGGATGTCGACCACTGCGGCAACGCTGACCGCGATCTTCACCCTGTACCTGAGCGCTTTCATGCGTTCCAAGGTGTTGATGCTGGGCCTGCTCGCGCTGGCCTTCGCGACCATTCTGGTGACCACCAACAAGTCGACCGCCGCGGCGTTCCTGGTGACCCTGCTGGTGATGCCGCTGTACAACCAGCGCCTGCTCTGCCGCGTGTTGTTCGCGGTGCTGGTCGGTGTCGGCGCCGCGCTGCCGCTGATCGGTTTGTGGACACCGCTGGACCCGAGCCTGGCCGCCAGTGGCGCCGAAGGCAGCCTGGTATCGCTGTACGACCGCATGATCAACACCTGGCCTCGCCTGGCCGATGAAGTGCTGCGCCGCGACTGGAACTGGACCGGCGGCGGCTTCGGCATGGTCGGCAGTGCGGTGAACATGTTCCCGGTGGACAACGTCAAGTACCCGGCCGTCGCCGACAGCCTGTTCATGTACCTGTGGGCCTGTTTCGGCCTCATGGGCCCGGTGCTGTATGCGCTGCTGCTGCCGCTGCTGATGACGCTGCGCAGCAAGAACAGCTGGATGGGCCGCGGGCTGCTGAGCATTTCCCTGTGCGTGGTAGTAGTGGGCTGGACGACCGATGTGCTCGAAGTGCCGGTCTGCGGACTTTTCCTGGGCATGGCCGTGGCCCATGCCATGCGCCGCAAGGCCATGCCCAGCCATTGGCTGATTGCCGAACGACGTCGCAGCAACCGTGATGATTACCCCGATGGCCTCCAACTGACATGAACCTCTCTATGCCCAGATTGCTGCAACGTTTGGTTTGGATACTGCTGGGGCTGTTCACCCACGGGCATGCCAAGGCCGCCGACAATTTCATCGTGGGTGTGGGTACCCACCTGCTCCACTCGACCGGGCCGGTGGCCCGGCCGACCTTGCTCATGAAGGAAGCCGGCATCGTATCGGCACGCGATGACCTGTTCTGGTCCACGGTAGAGCTGGAGCCCAAGCGCTTGAATTTCCCACTGGGCTGGCAGCGTTATCTGCAGGCCCTGCGTGACCGCCAGATCGGCAACATGCTGATCCTGGGCTACGGCAACCAGTGGTATGAACGCGATGCCAAGCCACGCAGCCCGTTCGTGCGCGATGCCTTCGCCAACTACGTGAACTTCGTCAGCCGACGTTTGCGCGGCCAGGTGGACTTCTACGAGATCTGGAACGAATGGGACCTGGAAGACCCGACCAGCGATGCCTTCAGCCGCGACTATGCCGCGCTGATCAAGGAGACCAGCGAACTGTTGCGCAGCAACGATCCGAACGTGCGCCTGATAGCCGGTGCAGTCACTACCCAGGGCTTGCAGGAAGGATTCGCCGACCGCCTGGTGGAGGCCGGGGTCATGGATGATCTGGATGGTTTGTCGCTGCATCCGTACGTGCACTGCCGCAAGGACCATGGCGGCAACACTCCGGAAAGCTGGATCAAATGGCTCAGCGACATCTCCACTCGGCTCGACACCCTGGCCCGGCGCCCGGTGCCGCTGTACCTCACGGAAATGAGCTGGCCCAGCGCCGACGAACCGTGCGGGGTCAGTGAAACCACCCAGGCGGCGTACCTGGCACGCGGGTTCTTTCTGGCCCGCATCCATCCGGCCATCCAGGGCATGTGGTGGTACGACCTGTACAACGACGGGCGCGACCCCAAGGAGCGCGAGCACAACTTCGGCCTGCTGGACAACGATCTCAACCCCAAGCCGGCGTACACCACGCTCAAGGCCATTGCACCGTACCTGTCGCAATACAGCTACGACCCCAGGCACAGCGTGATCAGCGACTCCCTGTACCAGTTGCGCTTTGCCAAGGGCGACGAGCAGGTGCTGGTGATCTGGGCCGTGGGCCAGTCGCGGCAGGTCAGGATCGAGTCGAGTGCATTGCTCAAGGGCGGTGCGCGCCTGGTCGACACCCGCCAGGCCGGCGTGGGCATGCGCGAAAGCGAGAACCCGTGGGATTGCGGTGAGCACTACTGCACCACCGTGGTAACCGCCTCCGAGTTTCCCAAGATCATCAGCCTGGGCAAGGCCAATTGGTTGTTCACGCAGTAGAAAACGCGATGCCCGCGGCAGTGGGCCTCAACCGCAGCGCATCGTGCGCCGCCATCGACCGCGCCTGTTGGACGCGGCACTACCTCTAGCAAGCGCGTGAGCCAAGGATGTTCCGATGATTGTCATCAATGCACGTTTTCTGACCCAGGAGCTACGCGGGGTGCAACGGTTCGCCGAGCAGACCTGCCTGGCGCTCAAGCGTCAACGTGACGACCTGGTGTTCGTCACCCCGCCGGGCGTGCGCATGCACGAAACCGCTCGGCTGCTGGATGCTCAGGTCGTGGGCACTCGTACCGGTCACCTGTGGGAACAACTCGACCTGCCGCGCTACCTGCGCAGCCAGGGCAATCCATTGCTGCTGTCGCTGTGCGCCACGGCGCCGCTGTTCTATGGCAACCAGATCGCCACGCACCACGACATCACCTACGTACGTCACCCACAAAGCTACACCTGGCAATTCCGCACGGCCTATCGCCTGATGACGCCCCTGCTGCTCAAGCGCTTGAAGACCTTGATCACGGTCAGCCAGTTTTCCAAGCGCGAGATCGGCGAGTTCTACAACTTTCCGGCGCAGAAGATTCTCGTGGTGCCGAATGCCGTGGGTGAAGAGTTTCAGCCCGGCGAACCGCTGCAAGCCGGCGGCCCGCGTTATCTGTTGGCGGTGTCTTCGCCCAGCGCGCACAAGAATTTCAGCCGCATGATCCAGGCGTTCCTGCAGCTCAAGGGTTTCGACCAGGTGCAGTTGCGCATCGTCGGCGGCGGCGGTGCAGTGTTCTCCGACCCCGATCTGGAAGCCTTGGCCAAGCGCGATGCTCGGGTGCGCTTTCTCGGGCGCTTGAGCGACGCCGAGTTGATCGAGCAGTACCAGGGCGCAGCGGCCTTCGTGTTTCCTTCGCTGTATGAAGGCTTCGGCATTCCGCCACTCGAAGCGCAGGCCTGTGGCTGCCCGGTGCTGGCGGCCAATGCCGCCTCGATCCCCGAGGTGCTGCAGTCCAGTGCCTTGTACTTCGACCCGCTGGATGTCGAGCACATCAGCCGGGCCATGGCCCTGGCGTTGAACAGCCTGACCATTCGCCAGCATTTACGCACCCTGGGTCTGCAGAACGTGGCGCGGTTCAGCTGGGATGCTTCGGCACGGCTGATCAGCGATCGCATCGACAGTGTCCAGGTACGGCGTCCACGCGGTGCCACCCTGAACCAGCCGTCCAGCGGCAAGGAGCACTCATGACTCGCCTGGGATATCTGGATGCCCTGCGCGGTATCGCCGCCTTGCTGGTGGTGGTCTGTCACCTGTGGCAGCCATTGCTGGGCCCCGGTGCGCTGCCGTACTTCTGGCTGGACATCGGCAAGCTGGGCGTCATCTGGTTCTTCCTGCTCAGCGGCGTGGTGATTCCGTTCAGCCTGCAACCGGGGCCCGGCGGCGCACGGCGCTTCATCGTCTCGCGGGTGCTGCGCCTGTACCCGGCCTACTGGCTGTCGCTGGCGCTGTACATCAGCATGCTGGCGCTGACCGGCGAAACCCTGCCGAGCTGGCAGCAGGTGGTCGCCAACCTGACCATGCTGCAGGCCGCCATGGGCGTCGAAGACGTGATGGGGCTGTACTGGACGCTGTTCATCGAGTGGCTGTTCTACGCCCTGTGCCTGGGCCTGATGCTGATCGGCCGACTGCGCAGCACCGGCTTTCGCGCCGCCTGCTCGCTGGCCCTGCTGGCCGCCGCAGTGGGCATGGGCCTGATGCGCATGCTGCTCGAACGCAAGCTGCCGGTGGCGTTGCCGTTGGGGCTGTCGCTGATGCTGTTCGGCTCGATCTGGCGCGACTGCCTGCTCGGCCAGGCCGATGCCCAGGTGCGCCGCTGCGTGAAGGGCCTGCTGCTGGCCTATGCCGTGGCCCTGCCGCCGACTTTCTTCGCCGCCTACGGCTTCGATGCCGGCAATGGCGAGTACTGGTTCCGCTACTGCTTCACCTATCTGTTGGCCATCAGCAGCTTCATGTTGCTGACCCAGCGCATCCGCCTGCATCAACCGTTGTTGCTGTGGCTGGGCACCATCAGTTACTCGCTGTACCTGCTGCATCCGAGCATGGAGCTGTTGTGCCGTTACCTGCTGGGCGTTCCCGGTCGTTCGTTGTCGGTGACCTTGCTTGCCACCGCGCTGTCGCTGTTGGCTGCGCACGTGAGCTATCGCTTCGTCGAACTGCCTTTCATCAAGTTGAGCAAACGACTCAACGCCCGTGCTCGTCCGAGCGCGCCCCTCATTCCCGAACTGCAGGTGCCCTATGAAAATAGCAATCGTCCATGATTGGCTCGTCACCTACGCCGGTGCCGAAAAGGTGCTGGCTTCGATGCTCAAGATCTGGCCCGACGCGGACCTGTTCTCGGTCATCGACTTTCTCAGTGACGAAGACCGCAAGCACCTGGGGGGCAAGCGCGCCACCACGACCTTCATCCAGCGCCTGCCCAAGGCCCGCACGCGCTACCAGAAATACCTGCCGCTGATGCCCATGGCGATCGAGCAACTGGACCTGTCCGGCTACGACCTGATCCTGTCGAGCAGCCACGCGGTGGCCAAGGGTGTGCTCACCGGGCCCAACCAGTTGCACATCAGCTACGTGCATTCGCCCATTCGCTACGCCTGGGACCTGCAGCACCAGTACCTGCGCGAGGCCAATCTGCTGGCCGGCCTGAAGAGCAAGGTGGCGCGGATGATCCTGCACTACATGCGCATGTGGGACCAACGCACCGCCGCCGGTGTCGACGAGTTCATCAGCAACTCGCAGTTCATTGGTCGACGCATCGACAAGGCCTATCGCCGTCCATCGACGGTGATCTACCCACCGGTGGACACCACCGGTTTCAACCTGCAGACCGAGAAGCAGGATTTCTATCTGACCGCCCAGCGCATGGTGCCGTACAAGAAAGTGCCGATGATGGTGGAGGCGTTCAGCGCCATGCCCGACAAGCGCCTGATCGTCATCGGCGACGGCCCGGAAATGGAAAAGTGCCGCGCCGTGTGCGGCCCCAACGTCACGCTGATGGGCTATCAGTCGTTCGAGGTATTGCGCGAGCACATGCAGAACGCCCGAGGCTTCGTCTTTGCCGCCGAAGAGGATTTCGGCATCAGCCCGGTCGAGGCCCAGGCCTGCGGTACGCCGGTGATTGCCTTCGGCCGTGGCGGCACCCTTGAAACCGTACGCGGGCTCAACGACGACAACCCCACCGGTGTGTTCTATTACCAGCAGACAGTGGCTGCCTTGACGGCCGCCATCGAAACGTTCGAAAGCCAGGCGTCGCGCTTTGATGCCCGCACCTGCCGCGAGAATGCCCTGCAGTTCGCGGAAAAGCGTTTCGAACGGGAAATGCGCCAGTTCGTCGAGCAGCGCTGGAACGAAGCACGCCTGGGTGACGCCTTCGACTGCAACCCGGTATTGGGCCTGGCCGACACCGGCCTGCTGCTCGCCGCGGCCCAGAAGCTCTAGGCCGCGCAGGAACATGTTGTAACGCAACACCGCTGTTCTGAACCTCCCAAATACCGTGCGAGAAGTCTGATTCTCCAAGGAAGATTGCAATGAAACGAACTGTATTCGTAGTCGCGTTGTTCGCCGTGCTGCTGCAAGGATGTGTGTTTTCCCCAGGGCAACACATGACGCCCGAGGATGCCGCCGACGACATCGGCACAACCGGACCGGTAACGGTCCTGCCGATCAACGCGCAGACGGTCGCGCAGCATCAGAGCCTGTACCGGCCCGAACCGGTACCGGCAGCGCTGTATGGCTACACGCCGGGCGACTACCGCATCGGCGCCGGCGACGGTCTGCAGATCACAGTCTGGGACCACGTCGAGCTGAATTCGCCAACCAACCAGGAGCCACGCGCCCAGGGCACGCAGATCGTGCGCAACGACGGTACCGTGTACTACCCGTTCATCAACTCCATCCAGGCCGAGGGCAAGACGGTCAGCGAACTGCGCAATGACTTGCAGCGCGCCCTGTCGCGCTTCCTGACCGACACCCAGGTGGACGTCAACGTGCAGAACTACGCCAGCCAGCGCGTGGTGTTTTCCGGTTCGTTCAAGAACGCCGGCCCGCAGGTTCTGAACAACGTGCCGCTGTCGCTGATCGAAGCGGTCAGTCGCGCCGGTGGCGACGATGGCAGCGGCAACCTGGCCGGGCTGATCCTCAAGCGTGATGGGCACGAGTACCTGCTGGATATCGACACCCTGAACCGCAAGGACTCCAAGCTCAACGGCATCTACCTGAAGAACGGCGACCAGCTGCACCTGGGCAACAACCGGGCGAACAAGGTCTACGTGCTCGGCGAAGTCAATTCGCCCCAGGTAATGACCTACGGCACCAGCACCTTCACCCTGCTCGAAGCGCTGGGCAATGCCGGTGGCCTGTCCCAGGAAACCGCCAACGCCGAGGCCATCTACGTGATCCGCGGTGCCCAGGACCGCTCCAAGCAACCGGCCACGGTGTTCTACCTCAACGCCAAGAAGCCGACCGCCTTCCTGCTCGCCCGCCAGTTCGACCTGCAGGCCTCGGACGTGGTCTTCGTCGGTCCTTCGGACATCACCCGCTGGAACCGCTTCATCAGCCAGTTGCTGCCGTCGGCCACCGTGGTTGCTACCGGTAATGCACTGGGCCAGTGATCTGACCACATAAGCGCCACTGAACGCTTTGGCAAGCGCTTGACTCCAAGTCTTGCCCAGGCGCTCAGCGTAAGCGTTTCGCGCCGATGGGCTTTCGCATCATCTGCCCACTTCAGGAATTCCCATGACTGACCCACGCAACGTTGCCCACGACAAGAAAGTCCAGCAGGAAAAGAAGAACAACGGCGAAGAGATCGCACCCAACGCCGAACACGCGCCACAGCCAGGCATGAAGCCGGCGCTCAAGCACGATGACGAGCAGCAGGACGAGCAGGACGACAAGGCCTGAGCCAGGCGCCGACCTGAGCTGAAGACGGCCTCTGGCGGCGCTGACCCACGTCGGTGACCGCCAGATCGCTTGCCAAGATGCGAATTTCTCCGCAATCCGCGCAAAAGCCTGTTTTGCCTGGGCAATCCCCGCGCGAACGGCTCCCCCACCTACCCGCAAATCCGCTACGATGTTTCCCTACAGCCTTACCGCTCAAAGGGAATTGACATGCCTCATCCTTCACTGCCGGCCGCAGAACACGTAGTGCTCGACAACGGCCTGCACGTGCGCCTGCATCATGAGCCGCGTCTCAAGCGTGCCGCCGCCTTCATGCGCGTCGCTGCAGGCAGCCATGACGTACCCGCCGCCTGGCCGGGCCTGGCACATTTCCTCGAACACCTGTTCTTTCTCGGCACCGAACGCCACAGTGGCGACCACGGCCTGATGGCCTTCGTGCAGAACCACGGGGGGCAGATCAACGCCAGCACGCGCGAGCGCTGCACCGACTATTTCTTCGAGGTGCCGGTGAGCGCCTTCGCCGGCGCGCTGGAGCGCCTGTGCGACATGCTCGGCCATCCGCGCATGACCCAGGCCGAGCAATTACGCGAGCGCGAAGTGCTGCATGCCGAGTTCGTCGCCTGGTCGCGCGACCCCGAGGCACGCCACCAGCAATGGCTGACCAGTGCGCTGGACGCCGAGCATCCGTTGCGCGCGTTCCACGCCGGCAACCGCTACAGCCTGCCGGTGCCGCGCGACTCGTTCCAGCAGGACCTGCGCAGCTTCTACCGGCGCTTCTACCAGACCGGGCAGATGACCTTGTGCCTGGTGGGCCCGCAACCGCTGGAACAGCTGCGCGCCATGGCCGAAAAAGTGGCCGGTGCGCTGCGCCCCGGCGATACCGCCGAACAGATCGCCCCGCCGCCGCTGGTAGGCACGCCGGGAGAGGCGGTCGAACGTGCGGACAGCAGCCGTTTCAACCTGCTGTTCGCCTGCGAAAACCTGCCCCGTGGTGCCACCCAGGCGCTGGAGTTCCTCGGCACCTGGCTGGGCGCCAGTCAGCACGGCGGGTTGCTGGCCGAGCTGCGCCGTCGGCAACTGGTGCAAAGCCTGGAGCTGAGCACCTTCTACAGCTTCGCCGACCAGGCATTGATCAATATCGAATTCAAGCTCACCCCGGCGGGCGAAACGGCCACGGCGCTGATCAGCCAGCTGTGCTTCGACTGGCTGGAGTTCTTCCAGGCTCACGACGACTGGCAGGGCCTTCGCGAAGAATTCCGCCTGCTCAACGAGCGCCGTCTGCAGGTTGCCAGTGCGTTGGAGCTGGCCCGCCATCACAGTGACGAAACCCCGTGCGAGTTGAGCCGACAAGCCGTGCAGGCGCTGCGCGAGGTGCTCGAACAACTGCGCCCGGAACACCTGCTGCACCCGATCGAAGCCGGTCCGGAGCGCGACCTCGCCGGCCGCTGGCGGCTGCCCCCACGCAACCGCTTCCTGCGCCCCAGCCGGCGCCCGGATCACCCCGTGGCCGACCCACAAGGTCTGGCGTACTGGCACGGCGCCTCGGCGCACAGCCACGAAGCGGCGCTGCACCTGCGCTGGCGGGTCAATGCCTCGCGCCACCAGGGGTTGTTCCGCACCCTGCATGACAGCTTGCGCAAACTCACCGAAGAAGCCCGCCAGGCCGGTGTGCAAATGGTCTTCAGCAGCCTGGGCGACGACTGGCAACTCAAGCTCAGTGGTGTGCAGGCGCCGATTCCGGCGCTGCTCGAACAGGCCCTGGAGCTGCTCGCCATACCCGCCCCGGAGGTCTGGCATCAGGCCGGGCAGGAACCGCCGAGCGCAACCCTGACCCCCATCAAGGAACTGCTCAAGCGCCTGCCCGACCACAGCCTGGGTTATTTCCACAGCCGTACCTCCGATGAAGACCTGCGCCCCCTGGCGCTGCAGAAGCTGTGGGGCGCCGCGCGCTGGGATGGCCTGGCGGTCGGCATGGACGACGGCGAACGCAGCGCGCTGAACAATGCGTTGCGCAAGATGCCCGGCACTGCCAGCCCGCATCTTGCGCAACCGCATCCGGCCCATTCGGGGCGCAGCTGGAGCCACGTGCCGTGCCAATCGAGCGAACATGCATTGCTGCTGTTCTGCCCGGTACCCAGCCAGAGCATTGCCGACGAAGCGGCCTGGCGCCTGCTCGCGCAGCTGTGCCAGACGCCGTTCTACCAGCGCCTGAGGGGCGAGCTGCAACTGGGCTACGCCGTGTTCAGCGGCCTGCGCCAGGTGGCGGGGCGCACGGGTCTGGTGTTCGGCGTTCAGTCGCCTCATGCACCGCTGGCCGATATTCTCGGCCATGTGCAGACTTTCATCGAAACCCTGCCGACGCTGGTCGAGGCCTGCAAGCCTGCGGCGCTGGACACCCAGCGCGAAGAACTGGCCAATCGTCACGAGCGCTCGCAAATGGACCTGCTGCCCCTGGCCGATCTGCTCTGGCAGGCTTGTCAGGCCGGCCATGGCGCGGACTATCTGGCTGCCCTGCAGCGGGCGGTGCGCGAGCTGCGCACAAGCGATCTGCAACAGGCGGCGCAGCAACTGGCCAGCGGCACTGGTGGCTGGCTGTGCCTGGCGACGGGCCCTGCAGTAGAAGCTTCGTGGCTGCCGGCGCAGCGATCGTTACCGGGCAGGTAACGGACTTTATCGAATAATTAACCGTAGGCGCCTATCTTATTTAGTAACATAGTCGCCCAAGGAGCATTGAACGTCCTACGGTCGGGGCGGACTAATGCTACAAGCCCATCAACCTAGAAGGAGATCTCTTATGTGGACCAAACCTGCTTACACTGATCTGCGCATCGGCTTCGAAGTCACCATGTACTTCGCAAGCCGCTAAGCTTCAGTTGCAACGCAACGCCTCGGCCAGTCACTGACCGGGGCGTTTTCATTTCCAGGCTTGATGCTGCGAGTTCTCCATGTATATCCAGATTCTTGGCTCCGCCGCCGGCGGTGGCTTTCCCCAGTGGAACTGCAATTGCGCCAATTGCAGTGGCTTTCGCGACGGCAGCCTGCGCGCCCATGCGCGCACGCAGTCGTCCATTGCCCTGTCCGACGATGGGGTCAACTGGGTGCTGTGCAATGCCTCGCCGGACATTCGCGCACAACTGCAAGGTTTTGCGCCGATGCAGCCTGGCCGGGCCCTGCGCGATACCGGGATTCAGGCCATCGTGCTGCTCGACAGCCAGATCGACCACACCACCGGGCTGCTCAGCCTGCGCGAAGGCTGCCCGCATCAAGTCTGGTGTACCGACATGGTGCATCAGGACCTGAGCACCGGCTTTCCGTTGTTCAACATGCTCAGCCACTGGAATGGCGGGCTGGACTGGCAGCGCATCGAGCTTGAAGGCAGCTTCGTGATTCCGGCGTGCCCGCACCTGCGTTTCACCCCGCTGCCGCTGCGCAGTGCCGCCCCGCCCTACTCGCCCCACCGCTTCGACCCGCATCCGGGCGACAACCTGGGCTTGATCGTGGAAGACACGCGTACCGGTGGCACGCTGTTCTATGCGCCGGGCCTGGGCCAGGTCGACGACGCGTTGCTCGAACGCATGGCCGGCGCGGATTGTCTGTTGGTAGACGGCACCCTGTGGGACGACGATGAAATGCAGCGACGTGGCGTTGGCACCCGGACCGGACGTGAGATGGGTCACCTGGCGCAGAGCGGCCCCGGCGGCATGCTGGAAGTGCTGGAAGGCCTGCCGCGCCAGCGCAAGGTGCTGATCCACATCAACAACACCAACCCGATCCTGGACGAAGACTCGCCACAGCGCGTCGAACTGGCCAAGCGCGGTGTCGAAGTGGCGTTCGATGGGATGAGCATCGAGTTGTAGTGGCGCCCCATTCCCCAGGAGAACCACAATGTCCGACACCCCCATGACCCCCGCCGAATTCGAGCAGGCCTTGCGTGCCAAGGGTGCGTATTACCACATCCACCACCCCTATCATGTGGCCATGTACGAAGGCCGCGCCAGCCGCGAGCAGATCCAGGGCTGGGTGGCCAACCGTTTCTACTACCAGGTCAACATCCCGCTCAAGGATGCCGCCATCCTGGCCAACTGCCCGGACCGCGAGATCCGTCGCGAGTGGATCCAGCGCATGCTCGACCACGACGGTGCCCCCGGCGAAGACGGCGGCATCGAAGCCTGGCTGCGCCTGGGCCAGGCCGTGGGCCTGGATCCCGACCAGTTGCGCTCTCAGGAGCTGGTGTTGCCCGGCGTACGTTTCGCGGTAGACGCCTACGTCAACTTCGCCCGCCGGGCCAACTGGCAGGAAGCGGCGAGCAGTTCGCTGACCGAGCTGTTCGCGCCGCAGATCCATCAGTCGCGCCTCGACAGCTGGCCAGCCCACTACCCGTGGATCGACCCGGCCGGCTACGAATACTTCCGCACGCGCCTGGGCCAGGCCCGGCGCGACGTGGAACACGGGCTGCACATCACCCTGCAGCACTACACCACGGTTGCGGGCCAGCAGCGTATGCTGGAAATCCTGCAGTTCAAGCTGGACATCCTGTGGAGCATGCTCGACGCCATGAGCATGGCCTACGAGCTGAATCGTCCGCCCTATCACAGCGTTACCGACCAGCGTGTCTGGCACAAGGGGATCGCCCTATGAGTTTCGATCGTCTACAAACCCCGCGCTGGCGCCAGGGCTACCGGTTCCAGTACGAGCCGGCGCAGAAAGGCCACGTGCTGCTGTACCCCGAGGGCATGATCAAGCTCAACGAAAGTGCCAGTGCCATTGGCGGCCTGATCGACGGCCAGCGCAGCGTGGCCACGATCATCGCCGAGCTCGACGCGCAGTTCCCCGGTGTGCCCGAGTTGGCCATCGATATCGAGCAATTCATGGAGGTCGCCCGTGCACAGCACTGGATCGAACTTGCCCAGCCTGCCACCCACGCCTGAAGTCGGACTGCCGCTGTGGCTGCTGGCGGAACTGACCTACCGCTGCCCGCTGCAATGCCCGTACTGCTCCAACCCCCTGGACTTCGCCGCCCAGGGCAAGGAACTGAGCACCGAGCAGTGGTTCAAGGTGATGGCCGAAGCCCGCGAAATGGGCGCCGCGCAGATCGGTTTCTCCGGTGGCGAGCCACTGGTGCGCCAGGATCTCGCGCAGCTGATCGGCGAGGCCCGGCGCCTGGGGTTCTACACCAACCTGATCACCTCGGGCATCGGCCTGACCGAACAGAAGATCGCCGACTTCAAGATCGCCGGCCTGGATCATATCCAGATCAGCTTTCAAGCCAGCGACGAGCAGGTCAACAACCTGCTGGCCGGCTCGAAAAAAGCCTTCGCGCAGAAGCTGGAAATGGCCCGAGCGGTGAAGGCCCACGGCTATCCGATGGTGCTGAACTTCGTTACCCACCGGCATAACATCGACAAGATCGACCGCATCATCGAGCTGTGCGTGGCGCTCGAGGCTGACTTCGTCGAACTCGCCACGTGCCAGTTCTACGGCTGGGCCGAGCTCAACCGTGCCGGCCTATTGCCCACCCGTGAACAACTGGTGCGTGCCGAACGCGTTACCAATGAATACCGCGCCAAGCTGGAAGCGGCCGGCAGCGCCTGCAAGCTGATTTTCGTCACGCCCGACTACTACGAAGAACGCCCCAAGGGCTGCATGAACGGCTGGGGCAGCATTTTCCTCACCGTAACGCCCGATGGCACCGCGCTGCCGTGCCACGGCGCGCGTCAGCTGCCGGTGGAGTTTCCCAACGTGCGCGATCACAGCCTGCAACACATCTGGTACGACTCTTTTGGCTTCAATCGCTTCCGCGGCTATGCCTGGATGCCCGAGCCATGCCGCTCGTGCGACGAGAAAGAGAAGGACTTCGGTGGCTGTCGCTGCCAGGCTTTCATGCTGACCGGCGATGCCGCCAACGCCGACCCGGTGTGCAGCAAGTCGCCCCACCATGGCGTGATCCTGCGGGCTCGTGAAGAAGCGGAACACGCTACCCAGACGATCGAACAATTGGCCTTTCGCAATGACCGAAACTCACGCCTCATCGCCAAAGCATGACCGCTTCAGCGCCTCCCAGGCCGTAGCTGCCGGGACCGATTTCGCCGAACTTCGGGTCGGCCCTGCTGGCGTGTTCTGGAACGAGTTCCGTCCCCAGGATGGCGTCTGCCGCCTGTGGACCGAGCAGGACGGTGTGGCGGTTTGCCTGACGCCCGACGGTTACAGCGCGCGCAGCCGGGTCTACGAATACGGCGGTGGGTCGTTCTGCCTGGCGAACGACGAACTGGTGTTCGTCAACGAGGCCGACCAGCAGCTCTACCGTCAGCCGGTGACCGGCGGCCTGCCGCAACCGTTGAGCTTCGGCCAGAAGCGCTACGGGGGGCTGGAATATGCCGCAGGCCAGGTGCTGGCGGTGGAGGAAGACGGCGACATTCATCGCCTGGTGGCCATCGACCTGGCCAGCGAGCGTCACCGCGTGCTGGCCGAAGGTGCCGACTTCTACGCCTCGCCGGTATTGAGCCCGGACGGCACCCGTCTGGCCTGGATCGAGTGGGACCGCCCGCATCAGCCCTGGACCCAGACGCGGCTGATGTGCAGCGAACTGGCGGCCGTGGCGGAATGCGTGGCCAGCGGTTTCAGCCTGCAGCAGCCGCGCTTCGATGAACAAGGGCGGTTGTATTGCCTGTCCGATGCGAACGGCTTCTGGCAACCGTGGGCAGAAGTCGACGGCAAATGGGCGCCTCTGCCCGCGGCGCCGGCCGACCATGCCGCAGCGCCTTGGCAACTGGGTGCCTGCACCTGGCTCCCGGCTGCCGATCAGGGCTATCTGGCGAGTTGGTTCGACGACGGTTTCGGCCGCCTGGGCCTGTGCGATGGGCAAGGCCATTGCCTGGATTACAGTGGCGAGTTCACGCGGTTTCGCGCGTTGGCCATGGATGCCGACCACCTCTACGCCATCGCCGGTTCACCTCTGCAGCCTTCGGCAGTGATTGCCGTCGACCGGCATGATCACAGCCTGCGCATCCTGGCGGGCGGGTATTCGCCGCTGCCGGCCGAGCAGGTCAGCCTGCCGCAGCCGCTGAGCTACCCCAGCGGCGGTGAGCAGGCTCACGGCTTCTTCTATGCCGCGCAGGGTGACGAGCGCCATCCGCCACTGGTGGTATTCATCCACGGCGGGCCGACGTCGGCGTGCTACCCGGTCTTCGACCCGCGCATCCAATACTGGACCCAGCGCGGTTTCGCCGTGGCCGACCTCAACTATCGCGGCAGCAGCAACTACGGTCGCACCTATCGCGATGCCCTGCATCTGCGCTGGGGCGTAACCGACGTGCAGGACGCCTGCGCCGTGGTCGACTACCTGGCCACGCAAGGCCGCATCGATGCGCAACGGGCGTTCGTGCGCGGTGGCAGCGCGGGCGGCTATACGGTGCTGTGCGCACTGGCGTTCGCCAAGGTGTTCCGGGCCGGCGCCAGCCTGTACGGCGTGAGCGATCCGGCCGCGTTGGGGCGCGTCACCCACAAGTTCGAAAACGACTA
Organism: Pseudomonas sp. CFBP 13602; assembly: GCF_014842725.1. Lineage (NCBI taxonomy): Bacteria > Pseudomonadati > Pseudomonadota > Gammaproteobacteria > Pseudomonadales > Pseudomonadaceae > Pseudomonas > Pseudomonas sp. CFBP 13602. The sequence goes on from NZ_JACYVT010000012.1 coordinate 86,065, forward strand.
CCTGGACTGGCTGATCGGCGACCCGGACAGCGACCGACAACGCTACGAAGAGCGCACTCCGCTGCTGCACGCCGATCGAATCACAGCCCCGGTGATTTTCTTTCAGGGAGAGTTGGATGTAGTGGTGGTGCCGCAGCAGACTCGTGACATGGTCGCCGCGTTGCAGGCGGGAGGTGTGCCGGTGCAAGCGCACTACTATGACGAGGAACGGCACGGCTTTCGCAATGCAGCCAACCTGGCCCATGCTTTGGAGCATGAATGGCGCTTCTACCTGAAGGTCATGCAGGAGGACGACCGCGGGCTATCCGATCTGCTTTGAACGGGTACCGGTGCGGTCGTCAGGCAGACGAACGCACCGGCAGCGGCATTACCTTCTGCTGGCGATGATGTACACCGCGTGGATGATGCCGGGAATGTAGCCCAGCAGGGTCAGCAGGATGTTCAGCCAGAACGCGCCGGCGAATCCGACTTGCATGAACACGCCGACTGGCGGCAGAAGAATGGCGAAAATGATACGAATGATGTCCATGATGCAGCTCCTTGAGGTCGATGCATAACAGACCTCGGGCAATCCCCGGCGTTCCGCACGCGGCTGTATCACCCAAGCCCTAGAGCTGGGCGTCGAGACCATCGAGCAGCCGCTTCAATGCACCCTGGTTGGCTCGCATCACGTCCAGCCCAGCCTGCCCGCTGCGCACCGCTTCGCGGGGCAGCTCCAGCCACCGCCGCAGCGCCGTTGCCAAGCCTTGCGCGTCGTCGACTTCGACCAGCGCCCCGGCCTCGCGCAGCATCGCGCCTATTTCGAGAAAGTTGAACATGTGCGGCCCACTCAACACCGGCTTGGCCAGTGCTGCCGGTTCCAGCGGGTTGTGCCCACCGTTCTCCACCAGGCTGCCGCCAACGAAGGCAACGTCTGCCAGGGCATAGAGGAACAGCAGCTCGCCCATGGTATCGCCCAGCAACACCTGGGTGGTCGCCGTAACTGCTTGCTCGAGCGAACGCTGCACCGTACTGAACCCTTGCGCCTGGCACAGCCCGTGGACCGAAGCGAAACGCTCCTGGTGCCGCGGAACCAGAATCAGCAAGGCATCGGCATGGCTGGCCAGCAGTTGCCGGTGGGCGGCCAATATCACCGCATCCTCACCTTCGTGGGTGCTGGCAGCGATCCACACCGGACGGTCCTGTGCCTGCCACTGCTCGCGCAAACTGGCTGCGCGCACGGGCACGGCCGGGTCGACGCTGAGGTCGAACTTGATCGAGCCCGTCACCTGCACGCATTCCGGGCGTGCGCCCAAGTTCAGGAAGCGTTGCGCCTCGGTTGCGGTCTGCACCGCCAGCAAGCTCATCTCGGCCAGCATCGGCGCGGTCAGGCCTTTGAAGCGGGCATAGCCTTTGGCCGAACGCGCGGAAAGCCGACCATTGGCCAACGCCACCGGGATGCCGCGGCGGGCGCACTGGTGAATATGATTGGGCCACAGTTCGGTTTCCATGATCACTGCCAGGCGCGGCCGCACGTGGTCGAGAAAGCGGCCGGACGCCCAGGGCAGATCGTACGGCAGGTAGCAGTGCTGGATGCGTGGCTCGCCGGCGAACAGTGCCTGGATGCGCTCCGACCCGGTCGGGGTCATGCAGGTCACGGTGATCGGCAGCTCCGGGTGGCGCAGCAGCAACTGGTGAATCATCGGCGCTGCGGCAATGCTCTCGCCCACCGACACCGCGTGCACCCAGATGCCGCCCGGCTGCATCGCCGGCAGCCGGTAGGCGAAACGCTCGCCGAGGCGCTGCCCGTAGGCCGGTGCCTTGCGCGCGCGCAGCCATAGACGCACGGCCAGCAACGGCAGCCCCAGGTGAAACAGCAAGGTGTAGAGAGTTCTGTTCATGGCGGCGAAGTTTACTCAGGTCGCCGTGCTTGACCAAGCACCGGCAGACACCGCACGAACCGATTGACCGCTGACGGTTCGAAAGGGACCCACCCCCAGCGCTCGCGCATCACCTAGAATGCCTGCATCGAAAAGGAGCTCCACCATGAACGCCTATGTTTTTCTTGCCATCGCCATCTGCGCCGAAGTGATCGCCACCGTGTCCATGAAGGCAGTCAAGGGCCTGAGCACGCCACTGCCGCTGATCCTGGTGGTGGTCGGCTATGGCATCGCCTTCTGGATGCTGACCCTGGTAGTGCGCACCGTGCCGGTGGGCATCGCCTACGCCATCTGGGCCGGCATGGGCATCGTGCTGGTCAGCGTCGCCGCGCTGTTCATCTACGGGCAGAAGCTCGACCTCCCGGCCATGCTCGGCATGGCGTTGATCGTGCTGGGCGTGGTGGTGATCCAGCTGTTCTCGAAAACCACCGGGCACTGAGGCTGTATACTCCCCCGCCTGTCCAAGCCTGCGAGGTCTGCAATGCCGTCTGAACTGTCCACTGATATCGTCATCGTCGGCGCCGGTGTCGCCGGACTCTGGCTCAACGCGCGGCTGCGCGCCCTGGGCTATTCGACGGTGCTGGTGGAGAACGCGCGCCTGGGCGGCGGGCAGACGTTCAAGGCCCAGGGGATCATTCACGGCGGCGCCAAATACGCCCTGCACGGCGCGCTGACCGGGGCATCCGAAGCGATTGCCGACATGCCGCGGCGCTGGCGTGAAGCGCTGGCTGGTGATGGCGAACTCGATCTTTCCGGTGTGCGGCTGCTGTCCGAGGCGCACTACCTGTGGTCGCCGGGCACCCTGGCGGGCAACCTCACCAGCTTCTTCGCCAGCAAGGCCGTGCGTGGTCGGGTCGATCAGGTCAAGGGCGAGCAGTTGCCACCGGCGTTGCAGGACCGCGCCTTCAAGGGCAAGGTCTACCGTCTGGCCGAGCTGGTAGTCGACGTCCCCAGCCTGGTCGCGCGGCTGGCCGAGCTGGCCGGTGATGGGCTGCTGGCCGGCGAGCGCATCGAGCCTTTGTATGACCAGGGCCGGCTGGCCGGGCTGATCGTCGATGGTCGGGTGATTCGTGCCCAGCGCGTGGTGCTCAGTGCCGGCGAAGGCACCCAGGCGCTGTTGACCGCGCTGGGTATAGAACAACCGGCAATGCAGCGTCGGCCACTGCACATGGTCCTGGCCAAGGGCGCCAACCTGAAACCGTTGTATGCCCATTGCCTGGGCGGTGGGCCGAAGCCGCGCATCACCGTCACCACCCACCCGGGGGCCGACGGCCAATGGGTCTGGTACCTGGGTGGAGAGATCGCCGAGGCCGACGGCGTGGCCCGCGAACCGGCGCAGCAGATCGCCGCCGCGCAGAAGGAAATCGCGCACCTGTTGCCGTGGGTCGATCAAAGCCAGATGCGCTGGGCCACCTTGAGGGTCAATCGCGCCGAGCCTGCGCAGTCGGGGCTGGTGCGCCCGGACAACGCCTTTCTGGCCGATCAGCCCGGTTTGCTGGTGGGCTGGCCGACCAAGCTGGCGCTGGCGCCCGACTTCGCCGACCGGGTCATCGGCGCCTTGCAGCGCGACGGCATTTCACCGCACACGCATGCGCCCCTGCCCGAACTGCCCAAGCCGGCCCTGGCCACACCTGTCTGGGATGAACTGCTGCCATGAGCCTGCCGACCCTGCACGATCTGCACCGCCCGCTGGGCGACACCGGCCTGCGGGTCTCCCCCCTGGGCCTGGGCACGGTGAAGCTGGGCCGCGATCAAGGGGTGAAGTACCCCAGCGGCTTCACCATTCCCGACGACAGTGCGGCGCGCATGTTGCTCGACCAGGCGCGTCAGTTGGGCATCAACCTGATCGACACCGCGCCGGCCTATGGCATCAGCGAAGAGCGCTTGGGCCCGTTGCTGCGTGGCCAGCGTCAGGAGTGGGTTATCGTCAGCAAGGTGGGAGAAGAGTTCGAGGCCGGGCAGTCACGCTTCGATTTCAGCGCCGAGCACACACGGTTCTCGGTGGAGCGCAGCCTGAAACGCCTGGAAACAGACTTCATCGACCTGGTGCTGGTGCATTCGGACGGCAACGATCTGGCCATTCTCGAGGGCTGTGAGGTGTACCAGACGTTGGCGGCGCTGAAAGCAGAAGGCAAGATTCGCGGCTTCGGCTTTTCCGGCAAGACCGTTCAGGGCGGGCTGAAAGCCTTGGAAACCGGGGATTGCGCCATGGTCACCTACAACCTGAGCGAGCAGTCCGAGCGCCCGGTGCTCGACTACGCCGCTACCCACGGCAAGGCCATCCTGGTGAAAAAGGCTTTGGCCAGCGGCCATGCCTGCCTGGCACCGGGGGTCGATCCGGTGCGCGCCAGCTTCGAGCTGCTGTTCGCCCACCCTGGGGTCGCCAGTGCTATTGTCGGAACGATAAATCCACTGCACCTGTCCCACAACGTAGCGACAGCCGCTGCCGTGCTACTCAGGAATTGACGCCGCCAACGCGGCCGACCCCGACGCAAGAAGGAGCCGTAATGCCGCGTACCCTGACACGAAAGAACCCTGGCAATTTCAAGACCCTGCCCCTTGCCGTCGAAGCCACGCCCGAAGCCCTGAGTTACGAAGCCGTGGGCATGCCGTTGAATTTCGCTCAGACCCTGGAACGGCGCAAACCGGTCGAGGTGAGTGACAGCGAACGCTTTCGCGTGGAGTTGGCCAACCTCGGCGTGTCGGTCCGGCTGACCTTGAACTGGCGTGGCCGCGACTACTGGGTGCTGGTGCGTCAACGCCGCGAAGACCGCGGCGATGTGGTGCTCAAGCTGATCTCCGGCTATGTGCCGGCCCATGAGGTGAATCTGCCGCTGCACACGGCCATTCAGGAAATCGCCGAGGAGTGTCTGCTGGAGACTTCGGAAGGCTGGCTGGGCGGGCGTTTCAACGACACCTGGCTGCCGACGCCGTATGACCAGGTGCTGCGCTATCACGAGCCCCTGCCCTTTCGCTTGAGCACCCGTTCCGGCGCGGCGCGCCCGGTGCGCTGTGGCAGCCTGAACCTGATCGAGCGGCCCCGGGCCTACGTGCACGTGCCGACGGCTTCGTTGCAGTTGGTCTACGACCTGCGTCTGGAGGTACCGCCCCAGGCCAAGGGGCTTAGCCTGTTCCATGTGGAGGAACGCCTGGAAAAAGGAGAGCTGATCACCCGCCTGAGCCGGAGCAGGCCCGACCTGTACCTGATACCGCTGAAGGACGGTCAGCCGGTCGCCGAGCTGTACACCCTGAAGAAGGACAAGCTGCACGCCGCAGGCACACGGGGCGTTTACCTGGCCGAGAGTTTCGCTGCGCAAGAAGGTTGGTTGGTCCGCGACGAACGCGTGCGCTGGCGCGACTGGGTGGCGGAAAAAGGCCTGGCCATCCCGAAGAAGCCGCGTACCAGCCTGCAAAAATTCAAGGTCAAGGCACGGGTGCTGGTTCGCAAGGTGCGCAGCGGTCTGCACAAGTAATCCCATTGCCCCTACCGAATACCGTCATGCGGTGTGCCTGGAAAACCGCGGTGCGGCCGGACGCGGCTTGCGCCGCTGCTACAGGGGGGCGGTGGACGCAGTCTCTGTAGCAGCGGCGCGAGCCGCGTCGCCGGTGGACGCGGTCCCTGTAGCAGCGGCGCAAGCCGCGTCGGCGGTAGACGCGGTCCCTGTAGCAGCGGCGCAAGCCGCGTCGGCGGTGGACGCGGTCCCTGTAGCAGCGGCGCGAGCCGCGTCGGCGGTGGACGCGGTCCCTGTAGCAGCGGCGCAAGCCGCGTCGGCGGTGGACGCGGTCCCTGTAGCAGCGGCGCAAGCCGCGTCGCCGGTAGACGCGGCCTCTGCAGCAGCGGCGCAAGCCGCGTCGGCGGTGGACGCGGTCCCTGTAGCAGCGGCGCGAGCCGCGTCGCCGGTGGACGCGGTGCATTTGCGGGAACGTGGTAAAACCTGACGCTTCAACGGCTGCGGATTTTCTCGACGATGGCGGTGGTCGAGCTGTTTTCCACCAGCCCCAGTACCTTTACCGTGCCGCCATAGGCGGCCACGATATCGGCACCTACCACTTGCTCCATCGAATAATCCCCTCCCTTCACCAGCACATCCGGGCGTACATGGGTCAGCAGGTTTTCCGGTGTACCTTCGGCAAAACTGATCACCCAGTCCACCGCCCCGAGCCCGGCCAACACCGCCATGCGCCGGTCGACGCTGTTGATCGGCCGACCCGGCCCTTTCAGACGGCTTACCGAAGCGTCATCGTTGACCGCCACGATCAGCCGGTCACCCTGAGCGCGGGCCTGCTCCAGATACGTCACGTGGCCCGCATGGAGGATATCGAAGCAGCCATTGGTGAACACGATGCGCTCGTTGTGCGCCCGCGCATCGTCGATCGCCAGCAGCAACTGCTCGAGGCTCAACACGCCGCGTTCCGAACCTTCCTCGCGCTGGATGGCACGGCGCAGTTCAGGTGCGCTGATCGCCGCCGTACCCAGCTTGCCGACCACGATGCCCGCCGCCAGATTGGCCAGGGCCACCGCATGGGGCAACTCTTCGCCTGCGGCGATGGCCGCTGCCAGGGTGGAGATTACGGTATCGCCGGCACCAGTCACGTCGAACACTTCACGGGCCCGCGCGGGTAAGTGCAGGGCCGGATGATCAGGGCGCAACAGGGTCATGCCGTGCTCGCCACGGGTCACCAGCAGTGCGCCCAGATCCAGCTCGCTCATCAGCGCGGCGCCTTTGGCCACCAGTTCTGCCTCATCGGCGCAACCGCCGACGATGGTTTCGAATTCGCTGAGGTTGGGCGTGATCAGGCTGGCGCCTCGATAGATCGAGAAATCCTTGCCCTTGGGGTCGGCCAGCACGGGAATATTGCGCGCGCGCGCCGCCTGAATCAGCGCCTGATGGTTTTTCAGCGCGCCCTTGCCATAGTCCGACAGCACCAGCACCTTGACGCCTTCGAGCAACGCTTCGACTTCGTTGCCCAGCGCTACCGGGTCAGTGGCAAACGCTTCTTCGAAGTCGATGCGCAACAGTTGTTGATGGCGGCTCATGACCCGCAGCTTGACGATGGTCGGCTGGTGGGCAATGCGCTGGAACACCGCCGTGACGCCAGCAGCCTTCAAGCTGTTGCCCAGGCTGTCGGCGGCCTCGTCGGTACCGGTCACACCCACCAGGGAAGCCGGCGCACCCAGTGCGGCGATGTTCAACGCAACGTTGGCGGCACCACCAGGCCGATCCTCGATCTGTTCGACCTTGACCACCGGCACCGGTGCTTCCGGGGAGATGCGCGAAGTACCGCCATGCCAGTAACGGTCGAGCATGACATCGCCGACCACCAATACAGGGGCCGACTCGAATCGCGGCATGGATAACTTCATGGGCAACCCACATACAAAATGAACAGGGCGGCGATATTAACACGCAAGCACCCGATAGGCCCCCCACCCCACCTCGGGAGCAGTGATCCCCGTAGGAGCGGCCAGTGGCCGCGAAGGGTGCGCCGCGGATTACCATGTGCGAGCAGTGATCCCCTGTAGGAGCGGTCAGTGGCCGCGAAGGGCCCGCCGCGGTTCACCCGACACACCGCGCCACCCATTCGCGGCCGATGACCGCTCCCACAAAGGGACCGCAATTACGGGGTACTCAGGTGATGTCGGTTTTCGCAGGTTCGTCCAGGCCCATGGCGTGCAACCTGGCGTAATAGCCGTTCTGCGCCAGCAACTGCGCGTGCGTGCCGCGCTCGACGATGCGGCCCTGGTCCATCACCAGAATCTGGTCGGCCTTTTCGATGGTCGACAGTCGGTGAGCGATCACCAAGGTGGTCCGCCCTTTCATCACATGGTCCAGCGCAGCCTGGATATGCCGCTCCGATTCGGTATCCAGCGCCGAGGTCGCTTCATCCAGTATCAGCACAGGGGCATTCTTGAGCAACGCCCGGGCAATCGCCAGGCGTTGGCGCTGGCCACCGGACAACAGCACGCCGTTCTCGCCCACCTGCGTGTCGAAACCCTCGGGCAGACGGTCGATGAATTCCTTGGCATAGGCATCGGCCGCCGCCGCCACCACATCTTCGCGCGGCGCACCGGCCAGGTCACCGTAGGCAATGTTGTTGGCCACGCTGTCGTTGAACAGTGTCACGCTCTGGGTCACCAGCGCGATATGGCGGCGCAGGTTGCGCAACTGGTAGTCGGCAATCTCCACGCCATCGAGCAACACTTCGCCTTGATTGTGGTGATAGAAGCGCGGGATCAACCCGGCCAGGGTCGACTTGCCACTGCCCGAACGCCCCACCAGCGCAATCATCTGCCCCGGCTTGGCGGTGAAGTTGATGTCACTGAGCACTTGGCGATCGGTGCCGGGGTAAGTGAAGTTCAGGTTGCGCACTTCCAGCGAACCGCCAACGCGCTCGCGCTCCACTGTGCCGGTGTCCAGCTCGGGGGGGACGTCCAGCTGCTCGAAGATGCTTTCGGCACCGGCCACGCCCTTCTGCACCGTGGAGCTGACTTCCGACAGCTGGCGGATCGGCTTGGGCAGCAAACCGGCTGCGGTGATGTAGGCCACCAGATCACCGGCCGTGGCATCGCCACGCATGTACAGCACCAGGAACATCAGCACGGCCATGGCGGTGTAGATCACCAGCTGCAACATCGGCGTGTAGATCGCGCCGGTCTTGGTCATGCGCAGTTGCTTGTCGGTGTTGCCCTGGCTGGCTTTGGCAAAGCGGTTCTGCTCGTAGCCTTCACCGCCGAAGCTGCGCACCACCCGATAGCCCTGGATGGTCTCGGATGCCACGTGGGTCACATCGCCCATGGCGACCTGAATCTTCTTGCTCTGCTTGCGGAATTTCTTGCTGGTACTGCCAACCATGACGGCGATCAGCGGCAGAATGGCCAGCATGACCAGGGTCAGTTGCCAGTTCATCCAGATCAGGTAGATGAACAGGAACACCACCGTCAGGCCTTCGCGGATCACCACCTTGATGGCATCGGTCGCAGCGCCGGTCACCATGGTCACGTTGAAGGTGATGCGTGAGATCAGGTGGCCGGAGTTGTGCGTGTCGAAGTAGCGGTTGGGCAGTACCAGCAGCTTGTTGAACAGCTCCACGCGCAGGTCGTGGACCAGGCCCAGCGATACCTTGGCCAGGAAGTAGTTGCCCAGGTAGGAGCCCAGGCCCTGCCAGGCGGCGATCAGCACGATCAGTATGGGTACCGCCTGCAGCAGTTGCAGGTCGCGCAGGTAGGGCACATTGGGGAACAGTACCGCTTCGGGATTGCTCAGGCCGTCGACGAAATACTTGAGGATGCCGGCCAGCATGGGCTGGGTCGAGGCGAAGATCACGAAACCTATGATACTGATCAGGAACATGCCCACGTAGGGGCGAACGTAGCTGAGCAGCCGCAAATAGATTTTCAGGCTTGAATCCTGTTCCGCTGGGCGCGGTGAATCACTCATCGTCTAACTCACTGTTGGCGTAGAACGGGAATTTTATCACAGGGGGCCGATCGGGGATCGCGGTGCTGCAGCCAGACCGAGTCGCACCCTTCGCGGGCAAAGCAATCCCCCGTAGGAGCGGTCCGTGGCCGCGAAAGCCGCGCCGCAGTTCGGCCTGACACACCGCAGCGCCTGTTTCGCGGGCAGAGCCCGCTCCCACAAGTACCGCGCAATCCCCCGTAGGAGCGGTCCATGGCCGCGAAAGCCGCGCCGCGGTTCGGCCTGGCGGTAGAACATGCCGGCGCTTTTGGGCATCATGCCACCCGCCCTCTTCAATCAAGGCCTCATCACGATGCAATGCACCCGCCTTCCTTTGGCCGCTTTTGACACGCTGATCACCGGCGCCAAGGTGTTGGAGGCCGACAGCCATGGCGCGAAAGTGTACCTGCTCGCAGACGGCAAGATCCTGAAACTTTTCCGCCGCAAACGGCTATTTTCCTCAGCCCTGCTGCGCCCGTATTCGGCGCGTTTCATCGCCAACGCCCAGCGTCTGCAGCAACTGGGCGTGCCGACCTTGAAGGTGCTGCAGCATTACCGCTTGGACAAGCCCGGCATGACGGCGGTGCTGTACGAACCGCTACCAGGCAGGAACCTGCGTCAGTTGATGGACACCGCCGACTTCACCTGGCAACACAGCCTGGAGCCGCTGATCGCCATGATTCGCCGGTTGCATCGCTCAGGGGTGTATTTCCGCTCGCTGCACCTGGGCAATGTGATCGTCACGCCCGAAGGAGAGCTGGGCCTGATCGACATGGCCGACATGAGCTTCACCCGCGGGCCTTTGTCGAAGCGCCTGATCAAGCGCAACCTCGAGCATTTCTCCCGGTATCTGGAGCGTGAACAGTTGACCGCCTGCTTCCCCTTGGCCGAGCTGAACAAAGCCTTGCTCAAGTAGCACCGTGGACTATCCCCCGTAGGAGCGGCCAGTGGCCGCGAAAGCCGCACCGCGGTTCGGCCTGACACACCGCAGCGCCTGTTTCGCGGCCGATGACCGCTCCTACGGGTACACCACAATCCCCCGTAGGAGCGGCCAGTGGCCGCGAAAACCGCACCGCGGTTCGGCTTGACACACCGCAGCGCCTGTTTCGCGGCCGATGACCGCTCCTACGGGTACACCGCAATCCCCTGTAGGAGCGGCCAGTGGCCGCGAAAGCCGCACCGCGGTTCGGCCTGACACACCGTAGCGTCTATTTCGCGGGCAGAGCCCGCTCCCACAGGACTTGCGCGCACCCCTTTGTGGGAGTGGGCTCTGCCCGCGAAGGGCGCGACGCCGTTGCTAGGACAAGGCCAACCGCAGGCGTTGCCACACCGTCAATGGCGGATGCGGGCGAAGTGCCGGCTGCATGGCCTGCACGATACGCGCGCCAATCCGGTCGAAACCGTATTCCCCCAGCACCAGCGCCTGCCCCGCCGCAGCGATGCGCTCGGCCAGCGCCGGCTCGCGGCGCAGCTGCGCCAGCTTGGCCTGCAAGCTCGCCACGCTGTCGTAAAGCACCACCGTGTGCATGTCCACGAACCCCAGCGCGCGGTTTTCCGCCTCGCCCTGATCGAAGGTGAACAGCACACACCCACACGCCATGGCTTCGAAATTCTTGATCATGTACTCGCCCATGCCCACATCGGCACTGACGAAAAAACGGATGCGGTTCAGCGTATCGCCATACTCCTGGCCGCTGTTGGTCCGCGTCACCAGCAACGGTTCCACCTGGCCGATCGCATCGAGCATCTGCTTGCGGCCGCTGTAGGCCACGCTCTTGGTGCTGCCCACGAAAGCCAGCTCGATATCGCGCTCGCGGGTCTGCGGCGTCAGCAGGGCCTGGTCATAGCCCTTGGGCACGAAATGCGCATCGAAGCCCTCGGCGCGCAAGCGTTCGCTGACCATGAACCCCGAACTGATCACCCGCACCCACGGCAACTGCTGGTAGTGCGCGCTGAACTTACCGGTGTACTTGCACGCAATGTAGTTCTGGTAGGCGTCATGCTCCAGGATGACCAGATTGGGCACCGAACGAATGAACGCCACCTGGCGAATCTCCTGCTTGAAGCGCAGGAAAAACAGAATGCGGTCGTACCGGGCAACGTCCACTTCGCGCTTGAAATACCCTTTCAGATCGCGCTGCTGCGCGCCGTCCAACCAGCGCAGATCGCACTCGCAATGCGCGGCGATGCCTTCATATAGACGATCGAGAATGGCGCGCTGCTCTTTCTGCACCAGGAACAGTACTTTCATCATTGTGCTAACGGCACCTTATAAGTCTTTGCGCCAGAACAGTTCGTGGCGGCGCACCGCCTTGCGGAAAAATTCGTTTTCACCCGTCGCCGGCCAACGTCGACCGGCCAGCAACCATTGCAGCCAACGCCGCACGCGACGCTTGAACGGCGCCGGCGGTTGCAGGTCGTGCATCATGCCCAGCGCCATGGCCTTGTCCATCAGCACCGCCGCACCCACCGGCAGGCTGCACGGCAGCAGCCGTTCACGGGCATCGAAAAACGGCGGCAGGGCCACGCCTTCGCCAGCACGGCCCATGGGCCAACGGTCGTTGTCATGCAAATGGTTGGCATAGCCCAGCAGGTAGCGTGGCTGGTGCGCCACCCCTTGCAACGCCTGCAGCACCGCTGCCTGCGCGCAGATGTGGTCCGGGTGCGGGTCGATGCTCGCGTGGGGCATCACCAGCACATCCGGCTGCGCCCGTTGCAGCAGCTCGCGCAGGTCGGCGAGCAGATTGTTCCAGGTCGGCGCGCCATCGGCATCGGCCGGCAGGGCGAACGGATTGAGCTGGCGGAACGGACGGATGTCAGTCATGTCCGCCTCGCGCGAGCCACACGGCTGCTCGGGTGCCGCCTGCATCGCTGGCAGTTGCAGGCAGAAATACCCCAACTGCACGCACTGCTCGGCCGGCACCCCGGCCCAGCGCGGCACGGCCAGGCTGTCCCAGGCGCGCAGGCGCCCCTTCAAGCGAGCGGCGTCGGCCGGCGCCAGGCCCATCGCCTGATAGTGCTCGGCTTCGATCTCGCCTGCCGTCAAGGTCACGATCCAACTGCTCGCCGCGCGGCTGTACAAACCATAGGCCGCCAGCTCGGCATCGTCGGCATGGGGCGCAATGACCATGACCGTGTGCCGGGTGAAATCCGGATGCTGAAAGCGCCACAAGCGCGGCTCGCCAACGATGCGGCAGAACCGCCCGCGCAAGCGAAGGCGCCCTTGATTGAGCTCATCGGCAAAGCCGCTCAGATTCAGGTAGCGCAGGCCATCGACACCGCGCTCGAACGTCTGCCGGTCGTTCAGCTCGCCCCCGAGCAACTGCACATACGGATCGAACAGACGCCCCAGCCAGGACGCCTTCACATCCAGCGCCAGGATCAAGGTATCCGCCGCCTCGACGTGCTCTGCAACCTGCAGCACCTCGCCGTTCAGGCTGACCTTGGCCAGCTCCGCTTCGCTGTCGAAGCTGTAGGCGTAATCGTCGCCCGGCGAATAGAACAGATGGTCGGCAAACCACGCCTCATGGGCCACCCAGGCCAACAACAACAGGGGCAGCGGCAACCACCAGGCGACCAGCACACCCGCCAGCAGCATCGCCACCAGCCCGGCCAGCAGCACGCGACGCTTGTTGCGCCGGTGCCGGGCGAGCAACGCCTGTTTGCGGCTCATGCCTGAAACACCGGAACGGGGTTGCACCAGCGGTCCTTGTACTCGCGGTCGGCCCGGCCGAACGAGAAACGCAGTGGCTTGTTCACCGCGCGGGCCTGCTCCCAGGCGCTCTGGGTATTGAGGAAACTGAGCACGCTGCCAGGGCTGAACGCGCGGTTCTCCGGATCCACCCCGCCATTGACGTACTCAACGCTGACCCAGTCTGGGGCCTCGACGCGGTACACCAGTTGAATGGCAACGGGCGCATCGCCCAGCAGCAGCACCGAGCCGATCATCAGCTCGCGCAGCAGGTCGATGACCTCGGCCATCCGCTCGGCGCCGGTCGCGGGAAAGCCCCAGCGGCGCTGGAACAGGTCACAGTAGATCGCTGCCAGCTCGGCGCTGGTGAATTCACTGACGGGCTTGGCCACGCCGCCGGCTTCTTCCAGCAGACGCAGTTCGCGGCGCTGGTTGTAGCGAAATTTCTTCGACAGGTCTTCCGGCGTGCGGGCCATGGCCAGGCTCTCGGCCTGCGCCTTCAAGCCGCTGAAACGCCCCTGGTTCAGCTCCGACAGATAACGCCCATGGTGGCGCAGCGGTGCCTGGACATCGGCAGCCGCCGGCAAAATCAACTCGGCGTTGCCCAGATCGTACAGGCCCTTCTTGCCGGCCTGCTTGAGCACGTCCTTGGACAGCGCCAGGTAGCGCCCCCAGGTGGGTATCGCTGCGACCAGTTCGCCCGCCTGCTCCCACCCCAGGTAGCGCACCGGAATGCCGGCCAGCGCAGCCAACCGCTCGACCACCAGCGGGTGCGTCGCCACACTGCCGCCGAACTGCGTCCAGGCCTGGGCATAGGTGGCCGCGTCTACAGTTTGCCAGCCCCGTTCGCGCACGCTCTGCAATCGGTTGAGCATCATGTGGCCGCCGTCAGTGCGGTGACCATCGGCAGTTGCCAGAAAGCCTTGCGCACCGCGCGGTCGCAGAAGCGCGTCTCGAGATGTTCGGCCATGTGCGCTTCGCACTGCGCGCGCTGGTAGCGATCCATCCCGGCCATGTGTTCCAGGCCCTGTGCCAGGCGCTCGGCGTCGCCCAGCGGAAACAGGATACCGACGCCCTCGACGATCTCCGGTGCGCCACCGCAGGCCGTGGCCAGCAGCGGCACATTGGCCGCCATCGCTTCAAGCAGGACCATGCCGAACGGCTCGTGGTCGGAGCTCAGGGCGAACACGTCGAACGCCTTGAAGTACAGCCGCGCCTGGGCCACCTGGCCAAGAAACCGCACCCGCTCGGCAATGCCCAGCTCCACGGCCAGGTCCTTGAGATTCTGTTCCAGGCGCCCAGAACCGATGATCACCAGCAGCGCTTCCTGAGGCAGTTTTGCCCAGGCCAAAGCGAAGCCGCGCAGCAAGGTGGCCTGGTCTTTATCCGGGTGCAGGCGACCGACGTTGCCGACGATCCAGGCATCGGGCGCCAGGCCCAGCGCCTGGCGGGCTTCGGCCGCAGGCAGCAATTGTTGCTGCAAGGTAAAGGTGTTCAAACGGTTGTACAGCGTGGCGATGCGCTCGGGCGCCCAACCGGGCAGGCAGCGGCGCATGTCGTCGCGCACCGCATCGGACACGCCCAGCAGGCTCAAGCGTTTGCGGAACAACTGCGCAAACACCCGGCGCGAACGACGCTGATAGTCGCCGAATGCATGGTGCACGCCGATCACCGGCAGCGAAGTGCCGAGCAGGGCAACATAGATAGGCTTGAACCGGTGCGCGATGCAGAAGGCGAATGTGCGCGCAGCAGTGATCTTGCGCAGCTCGCGAATGGCACCCAGCTTCAAGCCACGGATGTCCTTGGAACTGAACTCCATGAACAGCACTTCGTCGCTCTCGCAGCCAGCGGCCACCTGGGCATCGGCCGCGCCGGTCAGGAACACGGTGGTCACCCGGTAGCCACGGCCCACGAACAGGCTGGCGTACTGACGGGCACAGTCGAGGAACGGCCCGTCATAGCCGTGGCAGAACTGCAGCACATGACGCTCAGTCGAGCGCGTCATAGGCTTGAGCACCCTCTTTGACCACCAGAATGTCTTCCATGACCAGGTACTCGAGGTCCGAGCCGTAGAACATGTTCAACGCATCGGTGGGCGAGCAGATCATCGGCTCGCCACGGCGGTTGAGCGAGGTGTTCAGCGACACGCCATTGCCGGTCAGCTCTTCGAGGGCTTTCATCATGTCGTAGTAGCGCGGGTTGTATTCGCGCTTGAGCACCTGGGCGCGCGAGGTGCCGTCTTCGTGGACCACTTCCGGCACGCGGGTCTTCCATTCCTCGGCCACCTCGAAGGTGAACGTCATGAACGGCGCCGGGTGGTCGATCTTGATCATCTGCGGCGCGACAGTGTCGAGCATCGACGGGCAGAAAGGCCTCCAGCGCTCGCGGAACTTGATCTGGTGGTTGATGCGGTCGGCCACGCCCGGCACGCTCGGGCAACCGATGATCGAACGACCACCCAACGCGCGCGGGCCGAACTCCATGCGCCCCTGGAACCAGGCCACCGGGTTGCCGTCGACCATGATCTGCGCGATCTGCTTGGGCATGTTACCCAGCATGCGCCCCTTGGGCTTGTTCGGATGACGCGCGCAGGCAGCGATCACGTCTTCGTTGGTGTAGGACGGGCCGAGGTACACGTGTTCCATTTTCTCCACGGGCACGCCGCGGGCATGGGAGACGTAGGCCGCCGCCCCGACCGCCGTACCGGCGTCGCCGGAAGCAGGCTGCACGAACAGCTCCTTTACGTCCGGGCGGGCGATGATCTTCTGGTTCAGCTTGACGTTCAGCGCGCAGCCACCGGCGAAGGCCAGCTTGCCGGTCTGCTTGAGCACGTCGCCCAGGTAGTGGTCGATCATCTGCAGGGCGAGTTTTTCGAACAGCGCCTGCATGCTGGCCGCATAGTGGATGTACGGCTCGTCGGCGATGTCGCCTTCGCGCTTGGGGCCCAGCCATTCGATCAGCTTGGGCGAGAAGTAGAAACCCTTGCCCTTCTCTTTATAGCGGCGCAGGCCGATGACGTTGGCGTAGTCGGTGTTGATCACCAGCTCGCCGTTCTCGAATGAAGCCAGGCGCGAAAAATCGTACTTGCTGGCATCGCCATAGGGCGCCATGCCCATGACCTTGAACTCGCCGTCGAGCATCTCGAAGCCGAGGAATTCGGTGATCGCGCCATACAGGCCGCCCAGCGAATCCGGGTCGAAGAACTCCTTGATCTTGTGGATCTTGCCGTTCTCGCCGTAGCCGAAAAACGTAGTGGCGTACTCACCCTTGCCGTCGATACCGAGGATCGCGGTTTTTTCCTGGAAGCCCGAGCAGTGGTATGCACTTGAGGCATGCGCCAGGTGATGCTCGACCGGTTCGATCTTGATCTTCTTCGCGTCGAAGCCCAACTGTTCCAGGCAGAAGACGATCTTGTTGCGGTAGCGCTTGTAGCGACGGTTGCCCATCAGCAGCGCATCGAGGGCGCGGTCCGGGGCATACCAGTAGCGCTTGGCGTAGTGCCAACGGGCCCTGCCGAACAGACTGATGGGCGCGAACGGAATCGCCACCACGTCAACGTCCGACGGCTTAATGCCAGCTTGCTCCAGGCAGAACTTGGCCGATTCATAGGGCATGCGGTTCTTTGCATGTTTGTCGCGCACGAAGCGCTCTTCTTCGGCGGCGGCAATCAGCTTGCCGTCGATGTACAGCGCCGCGGAAGGGTCATGGCTAAGGGCGCCGGACAGGCCAAGAATCGTCAATGCCAAGGGTCTAGCCTCTTTGAGCGGAATGGGTGCGCGCGCGGTGATCGGGCACGGCGGGCGGCGAAAGGCGGGGATTATAGCGTAATAAGCGATGGCTCAACCAACACCCCTGTGGCGGTGGTGCTGTGGCGAGCGATCATTTTCATTCACCGCCGAAAAACAACAATCCTCGATTTGTCCGTAAGCAAGGCCGAACATATGTGATTGAAACGGCTGGCGCCAGTAGTGGTTGAGGCGCAATGGACACTGAGCGTTATAACATGTCAACCAAGGCGCAAAAAAATTCTGCACAAAGCATGACTGGCGTGGAAACACCAGCGCCGTATGGAAAATCTCAGTCGCTGAATGTCCAGCGACCGAGCAAGCCCTTTAGTCCCTCATGATGACTGCACTTGCAATACACGGATTTCGGTGGCTAAGAAGCCAGTACTACCACTGTAATTTTCGTTTTTTTCAAAACCAAATCCTGCATCCTACTAAACACCAGCTTCCGCAACGCAGATGTTCCTCAATTGAATGCAGAATTCTGTCGACCTCCGTGCTTATGCAATTTCCACAGGGCAATGCCCTGTCATCGCTTGGCCAAGCAAGCACGCCTCTTCAATACATGGCTAGCCGTCTGAACGGATAGCCAATGATATCGAAAACTCTCTAAAACTCCGAATCGTACTCAATCAAAACATTATCCAGGTAGTGTATGCCGCCCCCCTCAAAAATTTGCACCTCCGAAATCCGCATTGTAGGGTTATCTCTCACATCTATCCTCGCCCACCCTGGGCGCACAGTCATATTTTTTCGACCCTGGCTTCCATAATATATAGTAAGAGAAAGAAAACCGTCTGGCGCTGTTACTCCAAACTCTATTGCTATACAGCTATGCTTTGGGCGCAAAACTATACTGGCACCTTTCGTAGCACTATAAAATTGCAAGGCATTGCCCGTGATGTACGGTTGAAAAGCGATAGGAGGATTCTGAGTAATAAAAGCCCTACTAAAACTGTTCGATTCTATCGCGAATTCATCCAGCTCTAACCGCCTTTCAATAAAGCCTATTGGAGCGTTATCAAACCCTTCTTTCACTGGGGGGGCTGGCTTGATTTTCGACAACTCAAACTGCACAGCCTCGGACGTTTTCACTAGTCCATTCTCAACGCGTGCCACCGTGTACGCCACTGACACCGCCTTGTCTCGACTCAGCTCCGCCACCGCCTTGGGCACCGTGAACTCCAGTGGCTGCGCTGTCGTTAGTCGCCGAGCGGGCAATATCAGGGACCCCGCTGGATCCACCGCCGTCCATTCCAACCCTACCCATTGGCCCGCTTCGATCCCCCCATACGCCGGTGTCGTGATCTTCACACCTGTACCAGGAATAACCGCAGGATCCAAATGCCCGTTGGCTTCATTTTCCACAATTGGGGCAGGTAGCATCAATGCCAACTGAGTAATGCTTAGCACTCCTTCAGGAAATGTAACCGCTTCACTTTCACTCACGCTCTTGCCCATACCTACTTTCAGTTCCAGGGTCAGTGGCAGGGTATTCTCCAGTCGCAACAGGAAACTGCGAGGCAGGTTGATGTGCAGCCCTGAGTTCACTTGCGCGGCCGTCACTGCGGCTCCCATCGCCAGCTCTTCGCTGCGCGTCGTGCCGTCATCGAGGGTCCCTCGCGCGCAGCCAGTAGGTTTGGCCTGTGGTCATCAACGGCCACGGCACCGCCACTACCGTGGCATCTCCCGCGAATGTGTTGAGATCCAGCACTGCCGGTGAACTGCTGGCCTGGGCAACGCTTGGCGCTACCAGTTGTCCCGAAGTAAATGCCAGCACCTGCAAACTCAACACCTCGGACACCGGCCTCACCACCCCACTCTGATTGGCCGCATAAAACACCTCCGCCGTCTTGCCCAGCGAAGCCGCCAGAATCGGCGCAGGAATGGCCCCCTGTGCCTCACCCGCAACGCTGACGGTGATGGGCGGGATCGCCTGGTCGGCATTCCCCGCCACACGCCAGAACGGCA
>NZ_JACYVT010000013.1:0-44376 GCF_014842725.1 Pseudomonas sp. CFBP 13602
AGTCAGCCCCCCAAGTGTCATGGCTATTGTGTGCAGATCCTGTCTACCGGCGCTAACCAAGTGCTGGTCCAGAGTGCATCGAGGCAGTCAGCCCCCCAAGTGTCATGGTATTGCGTGCAGATCCTGTCTACCAGTGTTGACAAGGTGCTGGCCCATTCGCGCATCGAGGTAGTCAGCCCCTCAAGTGTCAATGCGCGGGTCATGGTTTTTACGCCAAATGGAAAGGCTTAAAGTCCGCAAATACTCGAATAGGAGTCCTTTTTTTGTTGTTAATTAGGTCTTAAAGACCTATAATGATTTACAGAGGCCAGGCAGTTTGCCCAGGTCAATTACCGGAGATTTTCCGATGAAAACAGTCAAAGTTGCCGTACTTCGTAACGAAACTGACCGCCTTTTCCGTCTGGCAAACAGTCACTATCACGCATGCGTGGGTGTCATTGAAGTGCAGCGTTGGCAGGCAATGGCTGCTCGGGTGCTGGACGAAACAGCACACCTAACGTGCAAGCGTGCAACTGCCTACGATCTAGCCCAATGGGCCGAGGCCGTAGACGTTCTTAAAGCCACTTTGGCAAGGTCGGCAGAGCGAGTTCAGCAGATCCAGACCGAGAAGCCGAAACCACCTGTTTTGCGCCTTGTGGCCGCGTGCGAACGGTATTCGCACAGCGACAAGATCCATTGAAATGCGTTGACATTATAGGTCTTTAAGACCTATAATTCTTTTGAAGGCCGGGCATGCTGCCCAGGTCAATACCGGGAAAAAATTCCGATGACAGCTCCAGTTCAGGACACTCCGATCGTTACTTGCACCATCGTTGCCGATGGTGATCGTTTGAACTTCCTTCCTACCTTTTTTGGGAAGTATTACATGGCCGCCGAAGGCTTGTTGTATACCCATGCTCGGAAGTTCGTGCAGGGCTACAACGGCGGTTTCTGGAATTACTTCACCCTCAGCAATGGCGGTTGTTTCGCTGCGCTGGATACCCAAGAAACCCAGCATATTGTCATTGCCGACAACTATTGCTCCGAGCATATGAGTGCAGAGGCTGCGGGTATCACCCTCACCCTGTTTGTGTTTGGCCGTCTGCTGGGCGCGAATATCCCTGAAAGCGAATCAGATAAGTTCATTGAGCTTTATCACAAGCTGCGCGATTTCGCTTTAGGGCATCCAGAGGCCCAAAGCATTTTGACAGCCATTGACTGATTGATGAGGCCCGGTTAACCACCGGGCCTTCTCGTAATGGGTAGATCCATGACATTCGATGAACAGGCTTGTCTAGTGCGTGAGCAGGCGGACAAAGCGGCGATAGCGCAATTACTGGCCCAGTACCCATGGGGCAAAGATGTTGATCCCCGTCCTGCTGGTTCCGTATCCGATTCAAACGCTGACCTTGAGCGTTTAAGCAGTGATCCAGCCAAGCGCAGGAAAAAGCTCAAAGCGCAGATAGCGTCCTATGAAAAGATGCTCGCGCGGTCGATAGCTAAGCATGACGACCTCAAGCGCAAAGGCTTGGAGGAAGTAGGCAACTACGATTTGATGGTCTGCTATTCCGGCAGACCTATCGACGCATGCAGGCACACTATGGAGCTTCACGAAGCCCATATTTCCTATGACCTAAGCGTTCTTGAGATACTAGACAGGGAGCTTGGGAAACTTGACACCAGTATCCCTGATGGTTTCAAGGAAATTGACGTTGTATTGACAGCCTTGGAAGCCTACCAGGTTAGAAAATGGGCCGAGGCAGCAGCCCCACGACTTGCACATGCCAGGGCAAAAGCCCGGTTGAACGCCAGAGTAAAACAGAGAGACAGCGCATGACTGATACGGTCAGGTTTGACATTAGACCGGAGTGTTTCCGGCCAGCTAGCGATTGGCAGCAACCTACCCCGGATGAAGTTCGGGAATTGCTTTTGCGCATTGATCCACCGAGAGGGCTTAAAGGAGCCGATGCAGCCCGCCTGCTTGGAATTCAGACAGGCCGACAGATCCGGCGCTGGACCGGTGGCGATGCGCCTATTCCCTATGCGGCATGGGCGATTTTGGCTGATATGGCTGGAATGCCGCGCATTTGGGTTGAACGCCAGGAGTAAATAATTTTAGCGGCTAAAATATGGACTTTAGCTAAATAAACTTTGCTTTGTAGGGCTTAAAGACCTATAATGTTCTTGAAGGCCGGGCACAGTAGCCCAGGTCACTACCGGAGACGGAACCCGATGAATCACCAACTTATCATGCCGTGGATTGATCTTCTGCCAGGGGTTGGAAAGACCGACTTGCAGCAGCGCCGCGACACCATCCAGGAGTTGAGCCGACAGGCTGCCGAAGCAACGCATAACGCTCAGATCCTTGTACGCAAGGCGAAAGAACTCAGAGAGCGGGCAAGCCTTGCAGCTTGTACCCTTGAGGGTGACGCCAAAGGGAAGTTTTCGGCAGACACTGTAGAGAAGGCGAAAAACCTGGCTAATCCGCCACGGTGATTGAAGCGCCCCGGATCGCTCCGGGGCACTTGACCCGATGCGGACACATCAAGCCCAAGCCAGGTGCTTGCAAACAGCATGTTCATGCAAACGCATGGGAGGGTCAAGTAATGGCTAATAACGTATTCAAATTTCCAGGTGGTCAGGTTGCGCGCGAAGCGCTCAAGTCGCCGCCTGCTGATGCAGCACCTAAGAAGCCTCAAGATTCGCCAGGCGTTGCTAAAAAAATGTCCTCGGGCATCGTCAAGGTTCTATGGCTTGCTACTGCTCTGGTATGGCCTGTTCTGCGCTGGTTGCTGGCCCTCGACGTGGCATTTCAATTTGCGCTCATGGTCTGGCACTGGGACAACCCGGCGAGCCATGCAGGCTGGACATTCGCCCTGCACTTCGCGGTCATGGTGGCTTTGACGTTCTTTGTTTCAGTTTTTAAGCCAAAAGACGTGAAATAAACGATATACCGAATAAATATCATTTTAGCGGCTAAAATCCTTTGACGGTTGCCGGTAGTTTAGCTAAACTTTTAACCATTCAACGGCACCGAGGGTTGCGAAATGACGGATATGATCGCGGAGCTAAAGGCAGATGTTTTGCCCGCTCTGTTCAAAGGGGATGCCTCAGCTATTGGCGAATACGGCGGCGGCACCTCGGCTGTTGCTCTCAATGATTTCTCCAATCTCATGGAAGCTGGTTCCGTTTCGGCTCTGGCTGACCGGATCAGCGGGATCGTTGCAAAGCTTTCCGAGGCCGATCCTCAGCGGATAGCGAAACCGGCAAATTGGCTGGAGCGCTTCACAGGTTCCGCTATTGAACGCCAGGCAAAATATACGGCTGCGCGCAAGTCACTCGACAGCCAGATTGCTGATACGGAAGCCGTTGCGCAGCGCGTTCGCGATACCGTCGCAGCGCTTACCAAAATGGTTGCCGGTCACGCTGATGAGGCTCATAAGCTGAAAGCTTACATTCAGGCTGGCCGGGAGTTTCTTGACGAGAACCCGGATGCAGGCCGAGTGCTTGACGGGGATATGGAGTTTGACCGACCGCGAGAGCGCTTTGCGCGCAAGCTGGCCAACCTCGCAACTCTGCTGTCTTCACACGAAATGAGCGTTATGCAGATGAAGCTCACCCGTGCAAGTGCGGTGGATATGCTTGACCGATTCAATGAGACGGTATCGGTACTGGTTCCCGTCTGGCGTCAACACACGCTTTCGCTTCTGACCACGAAACACATGGATCAAAAAATGGTCGCGGAGGCTACCAAGGCCCATCAAGCCTTGATGCGTAGCCTTTCTCAAAGCCTGGAAGGAATCGAGAAATGAACACGGAGACGAACAGCATGAAAACAGAATTGGCCCAAGTCGCAAAATTTGACCTCACCCCTGCCGTTCTTGACGGGCTTGGTCTTCAATCTGCTGACCTGGTGGAAGTCGAGCAAGTAGCTCAACGAATCCAGGCTGACAATCCTGCCAGTGTTTCCGAGTTTGGCCGTGACGTTGCAGAACATACTTCAAGCTATGCCGATAGCCTTCTGGATCAAGTGCGTAACTCCGATCTGGACGCAGCCGGTGCCAAACTGACAGAAGTAGTAACCATTGCGCGCGGGTTGAACATAGGCCCGCTGTCTGACAAGCGTTCGCGACTTCCGATCATCGGTCGATTGATCGACAAGGTACGACTGAAATCATCCAACGTCATGGGGCAGTTCGATACGACCCGTGAACAGATTGACAGCCTGATTGCCGAGGTTCAAACGACCCAAAGCAGCGTTGCTACCCGCAACGTGGCATTGACCGAGATGTTCCAGGCAGTCCGTGAGGAACATCGTTTGCTTGGCGTCCACATCGCGGCAGGTAAGGTTCGGCTCGCTGCATTGCAGGCCGATGCTGACCAGTTGCGCGGCAATATCGGTAATAACCCTGGCCGCGTCCAGGAGCTGGCCGACCTCGATGCCATGATTTCTAACCTGGATAAGCGCATTGGCGACCTGATGGCCTTGCAGCATTCAGCAATGCAGAGCTTGCCGACTATTCGCATGATTCAGGCCAACAACCAGATGCTGGTTGATAAGTTTCATACCATCCGGGAAATCACTGTGCCCGCGTGGAAGCGGCAATTCATGCTTGCCCTCAGCCTTAATGAGCAGCGCAATGCCGTTCAACTGGCTACGACTATCGACGACACGACCAATGACTTGCTGCGCCGCAATTCGGAGCTGCTGCACCGGAATTCTGTAGAGACGGCCCGTGCTAATCAGCGACTCGTGATTGACGTTGCAACTCTCAAGGAAGTGCAAGACAACCTTATCAAGACAGTGGAAGACGTAATTCGGATTCAAACCGAAGGCGCTCAACACCGCAAGACGGCAGAAAAGCAGATTGAGGCAATGCGGGGTGACTTGCGAAAAAAACTTACTCGCCAGTCGGACGTTAAAGACGTGAGGGAGGCTGTATGACTACATCAGGTAATGAGAACAAGGCTGACCAGGAGCTGCGCGATGAGGTCGTCAAGCTTTACAGCCGGGGCTACAGGCTCACCGGATGGGCTGTAAAGCTGGGTTTAGCCACTTTGGCGGCGGTGGTGATTGGTGGAGTCATGACCTGGCTTGCTCATACCGCACTGCCGGTTGAAACGCTCAAGGAAATTGACGTTCCTGCGTCTGTGTTGAACAGCTTTTCCACCTCGATACCACATAGCAGCAGTGAAGGCGGGCAAAGTAGTTCTGATCTTCCCTTTGTGGCCGTTTCCGACCAGCTGACAGGAATGACGTCATTCATGGTCGGGCCTGTTGCTTTCGTGCTTGGCACGCTTCTGCTTTTTGGTTGCGGCTTTCTCATGATTTTTGGCGGTGAGCTTGGATCACTTTCAAGTCTTGCGCGTATGGGCGCGGCGGCAGGGGTTATGATTATCGCATCCAATACCGTTTCGGCCATCACGGGATCGGACAACACAAGCCAGGGTACTGCGGAGCCGTCACCTCGGATTGCTTTTATGGAAGCCGTCGATAAAAAATTATTGAATATCATCGAGCGCGAGTTACCTGCGCGTCAGACTCTCGACACTGATTACGTCCGCGCTCAGGTTCAACTGTTGAGCAAGCAAAAAGACTCGCAAGTCGAACTGTATAAGCGCGTGTCAAGCGGACTCGCCGGCAAGCCGGATTTTACGCCAGATGAAAAGGTCGCTTACCTGATCGACGAGGCGGCATTCAACCAGGCGAAGACGGATATTGCCCGCAAGTACCTGGACGAACGTATGCAGCATTCAGCGGCGCGGTCTGCTTGGGCAAAGGTTGCATTCAACCTGTCTGCAATCTTATTGATTCTGACAGTCGCGATTGGGTGGCTTGCTCGCTCATTAGCAAAGCGGGTTCATCGGATTGACGCCGAACTGGCGAAAGAACTGGACGCGAAGCGCAAGAAGCTCACACCAGCAGCAACATAGCAAAGGCCCTTCGGGGCCTTTTTTATTTAGCTAAATAAATGAATTTTAGCGGCTAAAATTCTTGACCTGACATATCACTTTAGCTAAACTTCTAGGCATGCAGCGGCGGACACCGCTTTGTTCAATTTGCCAGGTGCGGAGCTAATTATGGGTACGATCCATGAGCAAAAAAACCATGACCGAGGCTCAGTTTGCGGACACAACCAAAGACCTGAATGTCTCGCCTCAGACGCTGGAGATAGCGCGCGGGGTGTTAGTGTTGGGCAAGCCTCAATCGCAGTATGCGCAGGATTTGGGGCTAACAGCGGGGGCAATATCGCAGGCAGTGCGTCGGGTGTGGTCAGCGTTCCAGGAGCAGAGCGCAGTCCCGAGCGGGTACGAGCGGGTAACAGCAATCCTGCCAGCGCATCAGGCGTTCATAGTGAAAAAGTGGGTCCAAGCGGGCAAAAAACCGGAATCTTGAAAATGAAAATGAAGACACTGGCAAATGCGATTCAGAAGGGCGGTCAAGGAAAGACTATGGCGACCTGCCACCTGGCGTTCGATGGAGCGCGCCGTGGGCTGCGCGTGGTTGTGATCGACCTCGATCCACAAGGTAACGCGAGCTATACCCTGGAAGCCCATTCGTGCGGCCTGTTCGCTAGCCAGATGTTTGACGAGTCGCCAAATCTGGTGCCGTCCTTTTTCGCTGATCGCGATAACACCGGCATTACGCTGATCCATAACGACGATGGCCTGGCTAACATCGAAAAGCTGGAGCTGGAAGACGCCGCAACCTTGCTGCGCACCCATGTAGACGCTCTGTCAGAGTTTTTCGACGTGTGCCTGATCGACACCCCGCCTTTCCTCAGCAACGTCATGGCATCGGCTCTGTTGAGCGCAGACTTTGTTATGTCGCCGGTTGAAATGGAGCCATACAGTTTGCAAGGTATGGAGAAAATGGTTGCTGTCATTCAGAACCTTCGCGAAGCAAATCCGGCCCTGCAATTTATTGGCATGCTCCCAAACCGTTACAACGTGAAAATTCCGCGTCATGTCGAAAACATGAAGATCCTGCGTGCCGAATACGCAGACCTGGTTATGCCTTTCGACATTCGCCAACGTGACAGCATTGCGGAAGCACTGGGCAATCAGATCCCCGTGTGGAAGGTCAAGAAGACCGCCGCCCGTGACGCGACGAAAGAGGTTCGTGTAATGACTCAGTACGTGTTTGAAAAAATGGAGGTGATCCAATGAGCGCCAAGCCCGATAAGAAGCCCCAGGAAGCCGCTGTAGCCCCCAAGAAGCCGGGCGGTATGGGATTGGGTGGCATGAAGCTTTCGGGCCTCCTAAAGCCTCAAGCGGCCACCGTGGCGGATAGCGCTCTTAAAGAGCTGCCCCTGGACGTGATCGACGAAGACGCCGATCAACCGCGGCTTGAGGACAACCCAGGTTTTCGCCCGGAAATGATCGCTGAAATTGGCGGCACCATTAAGGCTCGGGGAGTCAAGCAACCTATCTCTGTACGGGAGAGTCCCGACGCTCCAGGGCGCTATATTATTAACGATGGTGCGCGTCGTTTTCGTGGTTCAAAGTGGGCTGATAAGACGACTATTTGGGCGATCATTGACAATGATTTTGTGCCTGACGACCAGGTAGTTGCCAACATCCAGCGCGAAGGCCATACGGCCCGGGAAATTGCCAAGCTCATTGGTCAGCGTATGGCCTCGGGCATGAAGAAAGGCGAAATTGCTAAGCGCTGGGGTAAGTCTAATGCGTATATCACCCAGCATGCCGCGCTGCTGGATCTACCGGCTCCGATTGCACAGGCATTCGACTCAGGCCGCATTGCTGACGTAACACTGGTCAACGAGCTGGTGACTGCCCACAAGTCCAACCCTCAAGAGGTTGCAGACTGGCTTGCAGACGAGAGCCAGGAAATCACGCGAGGCTCGGTGAAGCTGCTGCGCGAATTCCTGCAGGACGGTAAAGAACGCGATCCGAACACCGTGGACGCATTCAACGACAAAACCGACGCAGAGCTTGATAGCGAGGGTGAGGGTGAGGGAGACGTACCGCCCAAGAAGAAGACGGAGCCGAAGGAAGAAGACCCTACCAAGATCAAGAAGGCAATTGTCCAGGTCGAGATTAATGGCGACCTTTGCCGCCTGATTTTGACCAAACGACCAAGTGACGGTGATGTTGCCTGGTTCAAAAACGAAGTCAGCGGCGAAGAATTTGAAGCGAGTCTTGCCTCTGCGAAGCTGGTTGCTTTAGTCGAAGGCTGATTTGTCGAAGCTGCGCCGGATGCCTGGCGCAGCTCCTATCAGGACAAGTAAGAAGGGGTCGGGGATGAATAATCCGAACGTAAGTGAGAAGTACAAGCCGTGTCATGCGTAACCCCCACTGATCGAGCACAAACAACCGCCAGGCCCGTCCGCCACCTGGCGGTTTTTTTTGGCCTAAATAATAGGAATAATTTGATAATAAGAATATTATTATTATTCTTACTATGAGGATGTACCGATGGATACCAGCGTGAGCAAAGATATTCGGGATCGTATCTGGTCAGCGGCTGACTTTCTTTACGACCAGGCTGGCCGAGGCGATGTTAAGCCCACGGTGGACGCAGTACGGCGTCACGCTAAGGCAAACATGAATGACGTCTCCCTGGTCATGAAGGATTGGCGCGAAGCTCAGAAGGCCACTGTCAAATCAGTAGCCATCGAGGTTCCAGAGCCGCTGGCCATCATGAGTGCGCAGACCCTTGGGTCTATGTGGCAAACAGCACAAGACCACGCTAATGACTCGCTGCGCGCCGCCCAGGCGGGCTGGGATATTGAGCGTATGGAGGCCGATGCCTTAGCCCGCCAGATCAGCCAGGCATTTGACGATCAAGCAGCCGTCCTGGAAGTCGTCGAGAGGGAAAATCTGCGTCTAACCGATTTGAGCAGCAGCCAGGCTCAGCAGATCCAGGCTCTGATCGAGCAGAACCAGGATCTTACTAACCGGCTTGGCGAAGCTAATCATGCCGCTAGTCAGGCCAAAGTCAGAGCCGAAGAAATCGAAAGCCGCGCCGTGGAGCTGCGCAAGGAGCTGGATCATGCCCATGTTCTTGCAGAGCGGGTACAAGCCCAGGCAGAGCGCGACCGTACCGAACATCAGAAGCGGTTCGACGACCTCAAGACCGAGCGTGATGAGGCCCGTCAGGCCCATGCTACGGAGCTGGGCAAGTATCAGGAACGACTTGATAGCTTTGCTGCTGATCGGGACGCAGCCCGCAGTGAGCGAGACGAGGCGCGGCGTGAAACAAATTCCGAGCGCGAAGCTCGCATGAGTGAAGTTGGGAAGCTGCTGGAGAAGGTTGAGACATTGACCCAGGATCGCGACGAGGCGCGGAAAGAGCGTAACGAGGCCAATGCTGAAACTAGAGCTGCGCGGGAGAATGCAGCCAAGCTTTCTGGGGAGCTGGAAGGGATGAAAACCCAAATTGCCACCAGTAAGAAAACACCAAAAACCTAAGCCTGATAGGGATTTGCGTCACTGGGCAGGTGCAAATAAGCCTTATTTATCGAACAAAGATTGTCTAGAATGAAGGAGACGATTGAGAAATCGGACGATGCGGAGCGTTTTTTGCTTTGCCAAGCACTTTACAGTCATCGCGGTGCAGCGATTACGGAGCGATAAATGAAACAGCGCCTCCTTGTGATGAACGGGCAGAAACTCGTTCAGGATGAGAAAGCGCCTGGGAAGTGGGAAACCGTGAATGTCGAGAAAGCCGGTGCCTTAAAACCGGCCATTTACAACATACATCAGTCCCAACAGGCCGACAAAGCGGCTGCGCACAGCGGCGTGATTGTTCACGCAAATAAGGAAAGTATTTACCAGCAAGTAGGACGCGATTTTGTGCAGCATAACCGCTCAGATTTCGATAAAGTACCTGAAATTGGTAGCGCAAAGACCATCACCTACAGTGGCGATTCGGGCCGCGCAAAGGTGGACACCCCTGCACAAACACAGAGTAGGGGGGTGAAGCGCTAATTTTAGCCGCTAAAATGGAGTGCCCTTATGAATGTTGCCGGTGACAAAAGACAGAAGCCCGTTAAGCCTTCTGACGTGCCAAGCAAATCGACAGCTACGGTTTCATCCGAGGCTGATGCCCTGCAACAACAAGCCGAGGACGCTCATAGCGAGCAGCAAGCGATATTGGAGACCTCCCCGGTGGAGTCCCTATATACAGCCGCTCTTGCGGCACACGTTGAAGCCAAGCATGACCAGGTTGAGCGTATCGAAGATCGCTTAGAAGGCATGATTGAGCAGCAGGAAGCGAAGCTGCACCAGCTTGAGGCGAAGCAGCCGGGTATTTTGTCCATGCCAAGTACCAGGGCCAATTGGCAGAGCCAGGTGCAGCAACAGCAAGCCTTGCTGCAAAAGCTGCATGATCGGTTAGAAGGCGTGCGAGAAGTCAAGGACGGTATGGGGCTACATGGCCCGCGTGTCGAAGAACTGGCGACCAGGAAGCTAAGGCAGGCCGAGCCAGAGCTAGCCGAAGGGTGGGATGAAATGCGTGCTGCGCAACGAGCGCATGAGGCGCTGATGCGCAAGAACGATCAGGCGAAGCGGCTCAAGGTCGAGCGAGAGCAGGCCGCTACCGTAGGGCGCGGACAAACTCAATCGCTCAGTTTGAATCGTTCGCACGGTTAGCATTCAGGACGCTAAGGGCCACAGCTAACCCGGCTGCGGCCCGCTGCCTTTGGTTGCCTAACGCATATATGCGTTAGCTAGCACTAGGCATATCCGCGTGCAGCTTCTTTCGCCTTTTCGGCATAAGCCTCGCGGTAGCGCTCGCGGATTGCTGTCATGTCTGAGATCAAAGCTTGTATCTGCGGGCCGAGCTGTTTTTCAAGGTCGCCCAGGTCAGAAGGGCTGACTGTTGATTTGTCAGCAGCGGTTCGTCCTGGCGTACCAAACGCTTTTAATGCTGCCCTCACATCAACCCCGCGACCGATCAGCCTTGAGCACAGATGCTCAGCCACCGTTGGGGTTATATCCATGCCAATGCCCTGCGCAGCCATCAGAGCTGAAAACAACAGCCCGCGCTTACAGCGCTTGTGGGCAGCAGCGACCTGCGCGCCGCATCGCCCGGCCATAGCTTTCGGATCGCCCAGGCCGCGCTCCAGGTATGCCAGAAAGGATTCCAGCAGTTCTGCATAGGCAGTTTCGATTTCGGTTTCATAGGCGCTGATGAGGCTGGCCCGGTCAGAAATCTGCATTGTGGAGGCTCCAGATGATTTGTTTAATAACCTAACACATATATGCGTTAGGCAGCGCTCGGGCGTCAAAAAAAACCGGCAAATTGCCGGTTTTGTCCTGGACGGGAAGGGCTTTAATGCAGGGACGACCAAGCGACAAGCAGTGCCGCGATCAGCGTCAAGACCGAGGCTGAAACACTCAGCACGGCAAGATTTCGCGCCGATTGGGCGGGTGCTTCTGTGCGCTTGATTGCCTTGTCAAACTCGGCCTGCATGGCTTTGGCCGCTTCGCTTGCGCTCGCCCTCATAAGCCCCGCCATTGCTTCTTTGCTAGCCGACAGTGACGCATTCAAAATGCGTTCTGCCTTGTCTTTCGCGTCATTCCCCCACTGATACGCGATGCCTTCAAGCTCAGTTTTAAATTGTTCCAACTGCGCTTCTTGAGCCTTGGCACCCTCAGCCAGTAGCCGGTTGTTGAGGGTGTAAAGGATCATGATCGGGTCATCTTTGCCAACAGAAATGCCGTGGACGCGAAAGATTTCTTGCCGGAGGCTTTCCAGATCATCGGCCATCAGATTACCCCTGCTGTCTCCAGCTGGTCGAACAACCGAGTACGGATCAGCTTGAGTCGTTGACGGTTCATGACAGTGAGGTCAGGGTTTGCCAGTGCCTGATCGAACGTGATTCGATCCTGGAGCGTCTGGCTCAAGTCCTTCCCGAACGTATCAGGGTCAAGGTTTGGAACGTGGACAATTGAGCTGATGCGCGCTTTGTTGTCCTTGTAAGCCTTCATCTGCTCAAAGGGCTTTCCTTCATGCTCAATGGCTCCCCAAAACGGGTTGAGCCATACAACAAAAGACGCTTCCTGCGGGAACTGGCTGGCAAGCTGACCCAGGCCCGACACGGTGTCTACCAGAGCTTGGCCGCCAGTTACTACCGTGTGAATCACAAGATCGTGGCCCATTTCCTTAATCAGAGCTGGCACCTGGTTACTGATGAGGTAATGGGTCAGCGGGACAAACGACGACGAGCCGTTATCAATGATGATGTCGCAGTCCGTTGTGGCGATAAGCTCAATGAGGTTATCGAAGTTTCGGGGGTTGATTTGCTTCTGGTCATTCATGATTTCCAGCCGCTGCACATTTAGAGCTGAATAACCCGCGAACGTAGCGTTGACCGGATCGGTATCAATGCACGTCACCTTGCGTTCTTTGAACTCATAGAACTGCGCAAGGGCCGAGCAGCCGAAAGACTTGCCTACACCGCCCTTGCCCTGGAGCATCACATGGATAGTTGCCATTACAAATAGTCCTCTTTATTCGGTTTTGGGTCGAAAGCAAATCCAGTTGAAGCCGGTGGCTGGGGGCTGGACTGCCTCGGTTCCTTCGCGCGCGGGGCAGGGGCAACCGCGCTCTTTTTCTTGCTACTGCTGTCGGCGCTTTGTTGTACCTGGCCCTCAGCGGTAGACGATTTCTGACTGCGTTTCGGAGCCAGAATCAGGCTGTTCACATAGTTGCGAAAAGCCTGGTAGCCGAAGCTAACTTTCCCTTCTTCATGCAGCGTTTCCCAAATCGTTCTGACCGGCCAGCGGTTGTCTAGCGCGTCGGTTATCTCGCCTTTCAATGCCAGAAAGGTGCCCCGGTTCTGCGCGCCGACATTGGTTTTCTTGTTCTTCATCCGCTCAGCGATCCGCTCTGACAGATTCTTAGCCATGATCTTCATGCGTTCCTATAGCGATCTACTGCCGTTGTTCTGCCGTCATTCTACCGTTGTTTTGCCGAACACACCGTTGTTTTACCGTGCTTTTGCTTGGATTGCGAGCAAAAAACACCGCTTATACCGAAAACAACGGTTCGTGTTCGGCCCTGTGCATGGTATTGTTTTGGAGTATCAACGGCGATTAGCCGGGCAAGATAGGTGAAGTAGGCCCACCCGTAAACGGGTGTTCCTTCTCCACTTCCCTTATTCGCACTTCGTGCTCAACGGGGATCTTGCTCTGCGAGGCGTCGGCTACCGCCGACAGAAGCGAGAAGCAAATGCCAGATCAACAGCCTGAAAATCAAAAGCCAGTTACGCGCAAAAGCAGCCCTCCTTTGAAGGTGTATTGCTTGCCTTCGGAGCGGGCAAAAATCACAGCCAACGCCAATGCAGTTGGCCTGCCGGTATCCAGCTATTTGCTGAATGTCGGCATTGGGTACGAGATTAAAAGCACCCTAGACAGCCAGCTTGTAGGCGACCTTGTGAAAGTAAACGCCGACCTCGGGCGTCTTGGTGGTTTGCTCAAGCTATGGCTTACGGATGATAAGAAGTTGGCAGCGGCAGGGCACACGCTGACAGAGGCCACCGTGCGCGCGTTGCTAAAGCGGATTGAGGAAACCCAAGCCGTCATGTTTGAGTCGGTCAAAAAGCTATGAATTTTTTAGCCGCTAAAATTGGGCAGGTCATTTCGTGATCGCACGCCATGTGCCGATGAAGGAGGCAAAGCTAAGTAGCTTTGCTGGCCTGGCTAAATACATCACCAACTCCCAAGAAAAGCAGGAGCGAGTCGGGGAAGTCCGCTTGACCAATTTTCAGAGCGAGACTTTGGATTGGGCTGTAACTGAGGCGCTTCATGTTCAGCAGCAGAACACCAGGTCAGAAAATGACAAGACCTATCACTTGCTCATTTCTTTTGCGCCGGGTGAACAGCCATCGGCAGATGTTATGCGCGACATTGAAGACCGCATGTGCGCGGCAGTTGGTTTTGGGGAGCATCAGCGAATCAGCGCTGTGCATCACGATACGGACAATCTTCATATCCACATTGCTATCAACAAGATCCACCCCGAAAAACACACCATTCATGAGCCGTATCGGGCCTACCAAACAATGGGGGATATGGCCGCGGTTCTTGAGCGGGAACACGGCCTGCAGGTCACTAATCACACTGGCAAGAAGCGCGGCGGTGAAAATCGCGCTGACGATATGGAGCAGCATGCAGGTATTGAAAGCTTACTTGGGTGGATCAAAAAGGAGTGCGCAACCGAGTTGGCCCAAGCCCAAACCTGGACAGAGTTGCATGCCGTCATGCGTAGCAATGGCCTGGAGTTGCAAGAGCGTGGCAACGGCCTAGTCATCACCGATGGTCGTGGTATCGGAGTTAAGGCCAGCTCCGTATCGCGCAATCTGTCCAAGCCCAGCTTGGAAAAGCGTCTAGGGGCCTTTGAGGTGGACGCCAAACGTAAAGTGTCACCAACGCGCGGGCCGGCCGTAAAAGGTCGCAAGGCACCCCCGGTGTTGGCCGTAGGAGGTAAGCCCCCTGCAATGCGCCGTAGTCGTCTCGGTTCGTTGTCGCAACTGGAGTCTCTTGAAGGCGAGCCAGGGAAGCGTTACCAGGGGCGACCTATCCACAGCGGAAATACTTCGGATACAACCGAGTTGTATGCGCGCTACAAGGCCGAGCAGGGCGCTCAGATTCATGCGCGAGCCAAGGAGTGGGGGGCCGCAAAGGCGCGCAAGGACGCGGCCATTGAGGGAGCCAAGGGTGTTAGCAGGGCCAAGCGTGCTGCTATCAAGTTGCTCAATGCACCAGGTATCACAAAGAAAATTTTGTATGCCCAGGTCAGCAAGTCTCTACACGCAGAGATTCAGAAAGCCAATACGCACTATCTGGCCGAGCGGCAAACCATTCACGGTAAGTATTCCAAAAAGGTTTGGGCTGATTGGCTCCAGGCCAAGGCTTCGGCAGGCGATCAGCAGGCGCTGCAAGCGCTGCGTGGCCGTAAAGGAGGCAAAGGCAGGGCAGGTAATACCGTTGCTGGTAACGGCCCTGTGAAGCGCTCTGGCCCCATGCCTCTAAAGGTGGATAGCGTGACCAAAGACGGCACGGTTATTCATCGCTTCGGCAAATCTGCGATCCGGGACGATGGCGAAGCACTCCAGGTGGCGCGTGGATCTAGCCGACAAGGGCTAGAGGCAGTTTTGCGTATGGCCGTCCACCGGTACGGCCATAGCATTTCAGTAAGCGGCAGTGACCAATTCAAAGAAGAGATTGCCCAGGTAGCGGCGGTTTCAAACCTAAACATCACCTTCAACGACGCGGCATTAGAAGCGCGGCGTCAAGAGCTGGTGCGTTCACGTAATAAGGAGAACGGCAATGACCGATCAAGACAACCAAACCGACGAAACACAAGTACCGATGAGCGAGGACGACCAACTAGCAGCAGCGATGGCAATGCTAGAGCAGAGCGTGGAAGAAGAACCGCCAGAACCCGAATTCAACGAGGACCAGGACAAACCAATAAGTCCGGTATTGGAGGCTTTGGACCCAGGCCGCCGTCCGTGTCCGGGAACAGTTTGCGAGAGCTGCCCGAACTCGGTGTGGTTCGCATCCCCGAAAGAAGTGAAGTGCTACTGCCGCGTGATGTTCCTCATAACGTGCAGCACGAAGGAGCCGAACATGCTGGAGGCGTGCGACGGGATCTTTCTGGGGCAGGAGGAAGACTAGAAAAACAGCGACGAGGGCCGGGATCAAGCAATAAGCCTGGCGTTATTCCTGTCGGGGGCAAGCCTCCGGCAATACTTCGCGGAAGGTTGCAGCCAATGTCCAGACTTCGGGAGCTACCAGCCGAAGGTCCGATAACCGTCCCTGGTATGCCGCAACCTCGGGTGACCAAGCCTGAACCTGTATCTGCACCTGCTGCACCTGCACCTGCCAAGCCCGAGAAAACCCTGTCCCCGGTAGACAAGTACATAGCCGAACGCAATTCATTGCGGGCTAAAATATTCGATATACCGAATCACAGGGGGTATACTGAGACGGATAAAGGGCCTGCTTTGTTCGCAGGAACGCGCCAGGTTGAAGGGGAAACCCTGGCCCTTTTGAAGCGTGATGAAGAAATTATTGTCTTGCCGGTCGATGCGGCCACCGCCCGCCGTATCAAACGCTACTCGCTGGGCGATGCAGTAAATCTGAATGCCAAGGGCGCACTCACCAAGAAAGGAAGGAGTAGATGAGTAAAGCTAACAACGCGGTAGGGCCGCAAACCAGAGGCAAGAAGCCAGGTAAAAGCAAGATTGTACCCGCCCTTGGCATTGCCAGTCTTATTGGTGCATCCCAAGCAGCCACCCAGTTCTTTGCCTGGAAGTTCGATTACCAAGCAGTTCTAGGCACGCATATCAACCATATGTATGCACCTTGGGCTATCTACGACTGGTGGTACAAGTGGTATGGCATATATCCCGACGCACTTACCGCAGCCGGTAGCGTTGGGACTCTTGTAGCTGCCGGTGGCTTGATAGCCACAGCAGCCGCCAAGGTCATTGCGACTAACTCATCAAAGGCCAATGAGCATTTGCATGGTTCGGCCCGCTGGGCTGACAAAAAGGACATTGAAGACGCAAGTTTGCTAGGCAATGAAGGGCGCGACGGAGGGGTTTATGTTGGAGCCTGGCGGGATAAGTCCGGCAAGCTCCAATACCTACGCCATAACGGCCCTGAGCACGTCCTGTGCTACGCGCCGACTCGTTCGGGCAAAGGTGTAGGTCTGGTTGTGCCTACGTTGTTGTCCTGGCCTCACAGCACTGTTGTGACCGACCTCAAGGGCGAACTTTGGGCTATGACTGCCGGATGGCGGAAGGAACACGCGGGTAACAAAGTGATTCGCTTTGAACCGGCCAGCCTGACTGGCTGTGCGTTCTGGAATCCGCTTGATGAAATCCGCCTTGAAACTGAATACGAAGTTGGTGACGTTCAGAATCTGGCGACCTTGATTGTCGATCCAGACGGCAAGGGGCTTGAGTCGCATTGGCAAAAAACTTCGCAAGCCCTTCTGGTCGGCATGATCTTGCACGTCTTGTACAAGGCAAAACACGAAGGCACACCGGCTACCCTTCCTTACGTCGATAGCATGCTGGCTGACCCTAACCGGGACGTAGGCGAGCTGTGGATGGAAATGACGCAATACAGTCACGTCAACGGCGAGAACCATCCTGTCATCGGATCAGCCGGACGCGACATGATGGACAGGCCCGAGGAAGAAGCCGGATCTGTTCTGTCCACTGCGAAATCGTACCTGTCTCTTTATCGTGATCCAGTCGTTGCGCGCAACGTCAGCAAGTCTCAATGGCGCATCAAGGACTTGATGAATCATGACTCGCCGGTAAGCCTTTACATCGTAACTCAGCCTAACGACAAGGCACGGTTGCGGCCCCTGGTGCGTGTATTGGTCAACATGATCGTCAGGCTGCTTGCAGACAAAATGGAATTTGAGCGTGCCAAGGCTGAAATGCCTGCGTGGAATCGCTTTTTGGATCGGCTCGGATTCAAGCAGCAAGCGCTTTCCTATGTCCGATCCAAGAAGAACTACAAGCATCGCTTGCTCGGCATGATTGACGAATTCCCAAGCCTCGGGAAGCTGGAGATTCTGCAAGAGTCCCTAGCGTTCGTTGCAGGCTACGGCATCAAGTTCTATCTGATTTGTCAGGATATTAACCAGCTCAAGAGTCGTGAAACTGGCTACGGCCCTGACGAAACCATTACGTCGAACTGCCATGTTCAAAACGCTTATCCGCCTAACCGTATTGAAACCGCCCAGCATCTTTCCAAGCTGACGGGCGTTACTACGGTCGTGAAGGAGCAGATCACTACCAGCGGTAAGCGAGCAGGGGTGTTCATGGGGCAAGTGTCCAGGACGATGCAAGAAGTCCAGCGGCCATTGCTGACCGATGATGAATGCTTGCGGATGCCTGGCCCTAAGAAAGACTCGGAAGGCCAGATTACACAGGCCGGGGATATGGTCGTCTACGTCGCTGGTTTCCCAGCTATATACGGCGAGCAGCCTTTGTACTTCCAAGATCCGACGTTCACAGCGCGCGCTGCTGTTGAAGAACCCAAGGACACCGACCGGCTGCGCCTGCAAAACGAACCCTCAGCGCAGGAGGCCATTGCCATATGAATGCGCGCAAGGGCTTTCAGGTTGTTGCAGGTGTGACACTTGCCGTGAGCATCGGCACTGCCATTGTCGCGGGTGGGATCTATGCCGCAGGTGGTCGCTTCAATACCAGCAAGAGCCTGGCCCTCGGCCTGTACTGGATTACAGACGCGCCGGTAAACAAGGGTGCATACGTGATGGTTTGCCCGCCAGAACGGCAAGTGTTTTTGGACGCCAGAGAAAGGGGCTACATCGACGCCGGTTTTTGCCCTGGAAACTTCGGCCACCTCATGAAGAAAATTTTAGCCGCTAAAGGCGACACCATTTCTGTGACTTCGCAAGGCGTGACTGTGAACGGTGAAGTCTTGCCGTACAGCAAGCCAATTGCAGCAGACGGCGTAGGCCGACCACTGCCGCAGCTTTCATCAGAGCGTTACACATTGGGCGAGTCGGAGCTTCTGCTTATGTCCGACTCAAGCCCCACCTCATTTGATGGCCGTTACTTCGGCCCGATTACTCGCGGCCAGGTCACATCGGTGATTCGGCCTGTACTGACTTGGAAAGGAGAGTAACCCTATGCGTCTATTCATCGCAGAGAAACCATCGGTAGCAAAAGCCATCGCCGCAGAGCTGGGACAGACCGGCAAAGGCAAAGGCTACATCGAGTGCGGTTCGGATATTGTGACTTGGTTTTTTGGTCACATGCTGGAGCAGGCCGACCCGGACACCTATACCGCAGCAGATGCCCCCCGCGCGGAGAACGGCAAAAAAATCTGGCGTACAGAAGACCTGCCGATTATTCCTACCGAGTGGAAATACAACCCCCGCGAAGACGCCCAAGAGCAACTGGACATTGTTGCCAAGCTCTATGCGAAAGCCGATCAGATTGTTCACGCAGGCGACCCGGACAGAGAAGGTCAATTGCTTGTCGATCAGCCGGTGGAGGAGCTGTTCGGTAACAACAAGCCAGTGCTGCGCTACTGGTGCAGTGCGTTAGATTCGGTATCTGTGCGCCGTGGTCTTGACTCACTCAAGGACAACGGCACCTTTGCGGGCTTTGCAAATGCCGCCAAAGCGCGCGGTCAGGCTGACTGGCTCATGGGTATGAACCTTAGTCGCGCATTCACCCTGCGCGCTATCCGAGGCGGTTCACGGGCATTGCTGACCGTAGGTCGCGTGCAGACACCGACCTTGAACCTGGTTGTCATGCGTGATCGAGCGATTGAAGGCTTCAAGGCCATTCCGTTCCACGGTATCCGTGGGGTTTTCAAACATGACGGCGGGCAGTTCCTGGCCGATTGGAAACCGCGCGAGGATCAAGCAGGCTTGGATGAAGAAGGCCGCTTGACGAATACCGCCGTTGCCGACGCCCTGGTCAAATCGCTGACCAACCAGACGGGCAACGTGACAAGCTACAAACAAGAGCCAAAGACGAAGGCACAGCCCAAATCGTTATCGCTCACTGACATTACCGTTCTGGCGTCCAAACAGTTTGGCTACAGCGCTGCAACTGTTCTGGCTACCTGTCAATCACTGTACGAGACGCACAAACTCACTTCTTACCCGCGTACCGATTGCGCTTATTTACCCGAATCGCAGTTCGCGGATGCACCCGCCATTTTGGAAGCCTTAAAAGGCGTAGTGCCAGAGCTGGCCAGCTTGATCGACGGAGCCAATCCCAAGATCAAATCGAAGACCTGGAACGATGCAAAGGTCACAGCTCACCACGGCATCATTCCAACGGTTCAAGCCGGGGATGCGTCGAAACTCAGCAGTGAAGAACGCGCGATTCACAACATCATCGTCCGTTACTACCTGGCTCAGTTTTATCCCGTTCATGAGTATTTGAATACCGCTGTCGAGCTGGATGTTTCGGGCGAACAGTTCTTTGCTCACGGCAACGTGGTGACGAAAAACGGCTGGAAAGATGCGTTTGGCGTTGATGCTTCAAACGACTCTGAGGAAGGAGAGGGCGACGGTGAAGATGCAGGCTCACAGAGCCTGCCAAGCATGAAGACTGGCGATCAAGCTGCCTGTCTCAAAGCAGTGCGCCGGGACTCGAAAACCAAACCTCCGGCCAGATTCACCGAAGGTTCTTTGACCCAGGCCATGGAAAACATCCACAAGTACGTGGACGACAAAGAGCATAAAAAAATGCTTCGCGATGGTGACGGCATTGGCACATCCGCTACCCGTTCTTCAATCATTGAAGAATTGAAGCGCCGTAACTTCCTGGCTGACAAAGGCAAAGCGCTGGTTAGCACTGAGCTAGGCCGCAGCATGATTGATGCTTTGCCCGAGGTCGTTAAAAGCCCGGTTCTCACTGCTATCTATGAACGTATGTTGCTCGCCATCGAGCAGGGCGGCGGTGATATTCAAGCGTTCATGGATAAGCAGGAAGCACTTATTCGTGAGCAAGTAGCGAAGGCTAATCAAGGCTCTGTGAAAATTGCCGGTGCCAAACAGGCCCCGAAAGTCTCCACAGTCCATTTCTGCACTCAATGCAAAAAGGGTCTTATCCGTCGCGATGGTAAAAAGCCCAATACGCACTTTTGGGCGTGCAGCGGCTACCCCGATTGCACAGCAAGCTTTCCTGATTTCAAAGGCAAACCCAACCTGGCTAAACCCAACATCGGCAAACCTGCCGTAGCGAAAGGAGCATGACCATGAATGACGATCAGCTTGAAGCGCTCAATGAGAAGCTTGCCGATGCAATGGTGCCAGGCTTTGAGGTCGAGTTTGATCCCGACGAGGCCGAGCAAGCCGGTAGCTTCCAGGAGGACGCCCTAAGCGTCCAGGACGCAACCGACAGCAGCGGCGACCAGTAGCGGAGGTGCCAGTCAATGACGTTATCCGTTGATGAAGCCACGGCGTTAGTTACCGAGTTCTGCGCAACCTATCCGGTTGCCTGCCGAGTCAAATACAAACTCAGAGAAACCCAAGAGGAAGCATTAGATGAACCAAAAGCCACCATCGAAAGAGCCGGACGAATCCTTGGAGCCTACTTTCCTGCCAGTGGGATCGCCGCCTTTGCCACTTCCAACTTTCGTGACGAAGACCACTTTAAAGGAACTCTTAGGCACGAAATCCTTGGACACTTTGGGATCAACACCTTCAACCCCGCCGAAAAACGAGCAGTCCTAGACGGGATCATTGAGGCCAGCAACGAGCCTGGCCTATCTGAAATTTGGGCTCTTGTTGACCAGCACTACCCGGAAGCGGACGACTCCCGAAAAGCCGAGGAAGTGTATGCCTTTGCAAGTGAAGCCATCGAGCCGCAGACGCGCGGCAACGTCATCGAGGGCACCCGATCTTTTCGCGAAACCTGCATCGAGCGCTCGCGCCCGATGCAGATCCGCGACCTTATCAACGTCACTACGATGGTTGCCGAGGGAATGCGTGATCGCAGCCGGTCGCAGCAGAATTTCCCCGAATCAGACAGCGCGCAGTTCAAGCGGGAACAGACCATGGAACCTAAAAAGCCATTTCACGAAGTTGTGGCCGAGCGACTGATCGAGCAGCTAAAGCAGGGTACAGCCCCTTGGCAGATGCCTTGGAAAGCCGGTGACGGCGGCGGCATGATGCCTTTCAACCCCACGACCGGGAAACGGTACAAGGGTATCAACGCTATTCACTTGCTCTCACAGGGTCGCGGGGATCAACGCTGGTTGACCTTCAACCAAGCCAAAGCTGCCGGTGCCCAGGTGCGCAAAGGCGAGAAAAGTACCTCGATCCAGTATTGGAAATTTGAGGAAGAACAGGCCAAACGAGATGAGAACAATAAGCCCGTCCTCGACGGTAACGGGAACCCTGTAAAAGTTCGCGTGCGCCTTGAGCGGCCCAAGATGTTCATGGCGAACGTCTTCAATGCGGAGCAGATCGACGGCCTGCCTGCGTATCAGAAGCCAGTCCAAACCTGGAACGCGCTGGAGCGTGCAGAAACAATCCTGCAAGCGTCGGGTGCGGATATTCGTCACGGTGGCGACAAGGCGTATTACAGGCCGTCTACTGACAACATTCAAATGCCCGACCGGGCGCAATTTCCAAGCGCAGATAACTACTACGCGACCGCCTTGCACGAGCTGGGTCACTGGACAGGCCACGGCTCACGTCTTGATCGCGACCTGTCACACCCCTTCGGGTCAGAAGGGTACGCCAAAGAGGAATTGCGCGCGGAAATCGCGAGCATGATCCTCGGTGATGAGCTTGGCATTGGTCATGACCCAGGGCAGCACGCCTCCTATGTGCAGTCCTGGATCAAGGTTCTGCAGAACGACCCAATGGAGGTTTTCCGTGCGGCCTCAGATGCAGAGAAAATTCAGACCTTCGTGCTAGGTCTGGAGCAACAGCAGATCCAGACGCAAGGTCAGTCGCAACGGCAACAAACCCCGGAAGCTGAACAGATCGTGCAGGGGGCAAATATGCAGATCCCGCCACAGCCCGAGCGGCCAAGTGTCCAGGCCGAGGACTGGGCCTTACGGGCCATAGCTCGCACTGACCTCGACCAAGTGGCACGCCGTATGACTGACGATCAGTTGAGCGTGTTTAACCAGGTACTGAATTCAATGTACCCGTTGGGCAATGACAACGAATTTTGGACCCGGCGCGAGGAAGCAATGGAGGCCATGTTCAATGACGTGGACACCGTTGCGGATCAGATCCAGCGAGCGGGGGAAATCGTTGGTGATGAGCAACACCGCAGAATCGACGTGGCTAAACGCGACCAGGTGCAGGAAAGCTTTTCAGCAGATTCAGAACCAGCGCCAATGCCCGAGCTTTCTCCAGATGAGCAAATGGTGGCTACTGCTTTGCGTAACGTGCGCAGCGAGCCAGAACCTGCACTGAAAGAAAGCTTTGGCCGTCTACTGGGAGTCACCAGTGGTCAGGCATTAGGCTACGAGTTACCCGGTAATTGGTCTGGTGAAACTCAGGTTACAGGTATCGCTACAGATCCTGATGGCCAGAGCGTTTCCATGGTTCAAGGCGATCAGGTTCCAGAGTTCTATGGCCTCTATGCCCGCGATCAAGAGGGCATGGCAGTCTGGTTAGCAGACTATGCCACCGAAGCAGAAGCGCAGGCACAGGCAGATAGGCTGGCTGCTATCAATCAGCACGCGCTGGTTGAAGCAATTACGAATGACCAGCCCGTTTTAGCTGCTAAAGAAACAGTCGTTGAGTCTGAGTTTGCTCCTGAACTCGTTGCTGAAATGGCGATGTATGAAGCCGAGATTGTAAAGCTGAAATCTGGTATTCAAAAAGCTATTGATGCAGGCGACATGGACGAAGCTCGGTTTCTAACAAGTGGAAATCCCATTGAAGGCAGCTTGAATGACAACCGTTTTTTACTGAGTGAGTGCCAAAGAAAAGCGGGCCTTACGGATCGCGAAACGCTTAGATTTGACGGGGATATGCGCGAAGGCGACGCAGTGGAGCCGGACGCCGGGGAGTGGTACGACGATGCGGAGGAAATGCGGCAGGAAGGTTTTCCCGAAGATCCAGCACCGAACGCATGGAGCCGTCGGCCTCAGTATGGCGAGTCGTGGACATTTAACAGCGAAGGCCAGCACGTCATATTTGTGTCTCCTGTTACCCAAGAGCAAAACCAGGCCGTTCAGGCAGAGCCATCCCAGGCCGCAGATCGTACCTATGTGCAGGTGCCCTTCAAGGAGAAGGAGCAGGCACGCGAGCTGGGCGCTAAATGGGATCGGCAGGAAAAATCCTGGTACATCCCGGACGGCGTAGACAAAGAAGCATTCGCTCACTGGTTAAACCCGGCTCCGAAGGTCGAGGCCGCGGAACCCACGCAAGAGCGCACAGAGGCTTCACAGACACCGGCAATACCAAAGTCCTCCCGCGAGTACCTTGCGGTTCCCTACGGCGAGCGAGCGGCTGCCAAAGCCGCTGGAGCGGCTTGGGACAAAGTTGCCAAATCTTGGTATATCGGCAAGGACGGCGATGCAGCTGCGTTAGCTCGGTGGAAACCCGAAAACGTCACCAATGAGCAGACGCCGGCACTGGACGTTCGTGAGGAATTTAAAGCCGCTATGGAAGCGGTGGGCCTGGTGCCTGGTGGCAAGCTTGACCATCCGATCATGGATGGACTCAAACACCGCGTTCCTGTCGTTGGTGGCCGCAAGGGCGCAACGGATGGGTTCTATGTTGCCCACCTGGACGGCCATCCTGCCGGAGTGCTCATAAACAACAAAACCGGCGTCGAAATGAAGTGGAAAAGCAAAGGCTATTCACTTACCGATGAACAAAAGGCAGCGTTGCAGGCCGAGGCCGCAACGAAGCTTCAAGCCCGGGAAGCCGCACTGCTAAAAACGCATGAAGCCATATCGGAGAAGATAACGCGCAGCATGGAAAGTCTGGTGCCAGTGGTCGAGCTGACGCCATACATGAGCGCGAAGGGGATACAGCCTTTACCTGGCGTCCTAACCGACAAGGCTGGCAAGGAAACGATCATTCCTGCCATAGACGAAAACGGTAAGCAGTGGACAGCCCAATACATCCAGAAAGACGGCACCAAGCGTTTTGCCAAAGACGGCCGGAAGGAAGGTTGCTTTCATCCGCTCGGCGGCCTGGAGGCGGTTGCAGCGGCGCCGGTGATCGTCATAGCCGAAGGGTATGCAACGGCCAGCACGCTTGCATCTACCTTGGGGCATGCGACTGTCGCGGCGTTTGATTCCGGCAACTTGCCCGCAGTCGCGAAGGCGCTGCACGAAAAGTTTCCCGATAAGCCAATAGTGATTGCCGGTGACGACGATCGGCACCAGGTCATGAGCCACGGCACCAATGCTGGCAAGACTAAAGCGACCGAGGCCGCAAAGGCAGTTGGTGGCAAAGCGATTTTCCCGACCTTCGCTCCTGGTGAAGTTCTATAT
Organism: Pseudomonas sp. CFBP 13602; assembly: GCF_014842725.1. Lineage (NCBI taxonomy): Bacteria > Pseudomonadati > Pseudomonadota > Gammaproteobacteria > Pseudomonadales > Pseudomonadaceae > Pseudomonas > Pseudomonas sp. CFBP 13602. The sequence goes on from NZ_JACYVT010000013.1 coordinate 24,940, forward strand.
CCCGAGTCGCTACCTCCCATCACTCCCCAAGCGTTCCGCAAACACGTTAAAGCCAAAGCCGAAATGAAGGATTTGGTTAACGAAAGCGGGGCAGCAGCTGGTGATCCTGCGTTGTCTCCGCGCGCCGCTGAACTGAAATCCGAAATGCTCTCTGATGCTCAGGTAGACGCACTGGAGAAGATGAAGCGCCTAACAGACTTCAACGACTTGGCAACGAAAAGCTCGCTCGGTCGCGAAGGGTTGGAACGCCAAGTGAACAATGCCGTGCAAAAGGTCATTGAGCAGCGCCAGGCGCAGATCCAGCAACCGAAGCAAGAGCGCACACAAGGCATCGAGCAGGGCTTAGACGATAAGCAGCAAGCTCGCCGCGTAGTTTCGCGATAACAGTAGCCCCCTTGCCAGCAACGCTGGCAAGTTCTAATGCGAAAGAGCCACAACCCAAAAGGAGAAGCAAAATGAAACACGGTGAAATTGGTGCCCCACGGAATGCAGGCGACCCAGGCGTCAGCCCAATACCCGAAGTGGGATCGGTTAAGGTGGTGATCCTTAACGGCAGTCGCCAGATTGACCAGGTTGTTCCAGGTGTAGGAGATAACGGCGGTGCTGGCTGGCAGACTCAAAAGGTACTAGGTGAGAACGGCTTGCCCAAGGGCATCTATCAGCTCAGCGGCGCAAACGACGCGAGCAAAAAAGTTCATCCGCAGCAATTCGGCGGGCAGGTTCTGCACGTTGATAACAAGAACGTTTACCAGTTCGGCCCGGACGATGGAAAAGGCAAATCCACAGTAGTAAAGCATGACCGCAAGATTTTCGACCAGGCGCTAGACGGGAAAGAGCCAGTAGTGGGCAAATGCTACGAGGTGTCCTATGCGCGCGGCGTTGGGAAAGTTAAGGGTGAATTGACCCAAGAAGAAGGAGCCAAGCTTCAGAACAGAAAGGTAAACAAGATATAGGCGGCAAGGGATTTAATATCGTTGGCATGCAGTGGAAGCCGGGTTATCCCGGCTTTTTTTTAGCCGCTAAAAAGCGCTTTTGTGCTCATACAGCAATGGCACGTGCTTATTTGCTTTCTGAAATGCCGATCAATTTCCGCTTAGCGTTTGAGTCTTGCCGCTTATCCAAGAATTGATCCAGCATGCCACCGCCGGACTTGTCACCATCGCCAAAGTCTGGAGCAGGGTAGGTTTGAACCGATCCTTTTTCGGTGACAATGCCTTGAACAAATCTGCTTACTTCGTCATTGGTCAGATACCCTTTTTCGAGAGTCTTTGATACATCAGCGCGTAGTCTCGCAGAGAGGGTCGGGTACTCTTGGGCTATAACCGCATAGCCCGAGGGTGATGCCTCCCAAGTTTTGACCCAGGCCGAGATATAGGGGCTGGCTATCCAGTAGGTCAGGATCGGGATGCCGATCATGATGAGCGCCCAGGAAGGGCCGTTTTTTTTTGGTGATTCGGTCATAACCTGGTCGGTGTCCTGGCTCATTTGGGTTCGTCTATTTTGGCTGGCTCATTTAGATCCGGGTTGACTCAATGAGCCAGCATGATAAGCTGTAGATCATATGAGTATACCCTAAGTAGCTAGGAGATAAGCAATGAAGGACCAGATGAAACCGCATCAAATGGGTACGCCGCTTAAGGTAATGATGCTTGCCGTGGCGGTTGTCGCTGTATGTGTTGTTGCTATTGCGATCCATCGCGGGGTTGCACCTGATCCGGTGGAGCCAATCGCAGAGCAAGGTGTAATGGATTTCGGGTTTATCAATCTAGCATCCAGCGGTTGCGTGCTTAGAGGCCCTAACGGGGAGTCTGTCAAAGAAAAGCTTATGAGCAGTGAGCAAGGGGAGACAGTAATTATTCCAGAAGGGACCAGAATCGAAGGCGACTGTTTCCTGCATAAGAAGGATGATAAACCCTATAAAATTAACGGGGGTTCCTAATGGCAACCAGCAGAGAGGATATGTTTCTGTTTGCCTGTGCTTTGCTGGAAGATATTGGGAAGGGTAATGTCTAATATGCGTATGTCGAAAGCAGTAAGAAAGTACAAACTCAAGTACGTAGCACTTGTTCTTTTTGTGTTGGTCGGCTGGTTGCAGCAGAAGTATGAAAAAGCTGCCGATCAGGAAGCTTATGAAGCTGAATGCAGGGAGATTGCCAAGAATCCGATGGCTATCCATTGCAGTACACCTACTAGGCCAGATATACCACTACCGCCGCAAGGCTAAAGAGGCACATATGAGTTTATTCAGCGATTACACCGCCCAGGAGCTGGCAACAGTTTGTCCGGTCGAATTTACGCTTCAAGACCTTCGCGTCTTGCAGCTTGCTTTAGGCGGCGACACCTTTGCACCCGGTTCAAATTGGGATCGTGCTTTGGTTGCAGCAGTCGAGAAAATCGACGTGTCGTTAGACAACTTGCGTGTTCAAGTCGCCAATGGATCGAACAAATGAAACTATCCAATATAAAGCCATTGTCCATATTGCTGGATATGGCTAATTCCCTATGTGCAATAGCGTTAGTTGTTACTGGTTTGGGTTGCTCCCTTATGATGTTTGGTGTGGTTGTCAATTTCTTTGCAGTAAACATCTTTGATGTTTTGATATTAGGCTGGGGTGGGCAAACTCCAAGTGCAGCCGCTTATCAAATTCTTGCACTAGGTCTTACAGGTGCGGTAACTCAATACGCTGGCACAGTTATAAGCAAGCCAAGCACTAATAAAGAAATCGCCAGTGACGTCAAAGCAGAAGGCGAATTATGAAAGTTGCGCGGATCTACATGCGAGTAAGTACAAAACAGCAGGACATTCGTCGGCAAGATGCGATAACAGATTCAGCGCGGCAAGCGGGCTACTACATAGCGGGAATATACCGCGATACTGAATCAGGCGTCAGATACGACAGGCCCGAGCTGCTGCGCATGATAGAGGATCTACAGCCTGGTGACGTAGTGATCGCGGAGCAGATGGACAGGCTTAGCCGTGGCCCACTGGCCGAGGCTGAAAAACTGGTGCAAACGCTGCGCGCTAAAGGAGCGCGCCTGGCGGTGCCTGGCGTCGTTGATCTTAGCGAGTTGAGCGACAGTACGGACGGGATCACAAAGCTTCTCCTACAGGGCATGCAGGAGCTTCTATTGAAGATCACCTTACAACTTGCCCATGAAGATTGGGAAAACCGTAGGGAGCGCCAAAGGCAGGGCATTCGCCGCGCAAAATCAGAGGGGAAGTACAAAGGGCGACAGGCCGACAAGATGTTGCACAATCGTATTGTGGCCTTGAGAAGTGCCGGCCAAACTATCGCGGAAACTGCGAGATTGGCCGACTGTAGCGCGTCTCAGGTTAAGCGAGTGTGGGCAGCGCACCAGGCTGGATCGAAGCCTTGATAGCGGCGTCAATAGCGTACATAAGATCCCGTTGGGGGATAAGAATCAAATTCCCCCTGATAGTCAGATCGGAAGCATAGTAAACATCCCCACCGTTCGTTTGTACTTGTAAGTTCCATCCCCACCCGCGTACATCGCGACTTGCACCCAAAGCCACCTTTGGAATTATCTGGTCAATAGACGCCAGGCGAATCCAGCGGTAATCACCGGCTTGGCGCAAGGGAGTCCGCCCTTCGTGTGCCACGCTTACACGAATCCACTGCGGATTATCCACTTGGTCGAATTCCAATCCAAACCCGTGTTCAACCAGCGCACTTAGCGTGCGTTCAATGATTCTATGCTTATCCTCTCGGGGTAGTTCTGCATACCCATCGGGGCTTTTGTCATCTAAAGAGTCAGGGTCAATTGTTAGCAGCAGATCGCATAACGTCTCATCGCTTAGATTTCCAGTAATGCGCTCAGAAATATTTGCACGGTTTTCTTCCTTTCGGTTTTCATGTTGTTTAGCGAAATATGCCCGAATGGTGTTTTTCATTTCAATGGCGAAAACACCAATTTGCGCGTCTGTTAATGACATTTCCATAACTTCCTTTTGCGGTTTAAAATCATGTGAAGAATAAATATCCAGCCTGGCGTAGCGGAATCCTGGCGAGGCAGATCAAGGAAAGATGAGCGGGATAAAACCCATAAAAAAACCAGCGGACACGCGGACAAGGCAGATCCACTACCGAAGCAGTCAGGATGATGAAGATCGAGGGAAGCGCCCATTGATTGCCGTTGATATAGCCCAGCGCGGCGCATGATCCAGCGGCAAGAACCATCGCAGCGATTGATGGAAACTTGGTATAGCTCCAGATCGCAATGCCGAATGCAATTGCAGGCCACCAGAACTCAACGAGACTTCCGCCCAAGCCAAATGCAGCTGCTGCGGCCAAATAGCCTGGCAGGCTGCGGATTTCAAGAAACCGGAGAGTTGCTGTCAACACAAAAAGGGTGAACAAGATGTTTAGCGGCCACCACCCGTTGACGAGGCCACCGAGCGCTAGGAAGGCGGGGGATGCAAGCGCACCGAAGATCGCGAGGCGAATCATGGTGCGCCGGTAGACGCCACGTTCCAGCGCTCCAGGCCGCGCTAGGTTGTACGCCAGAACAAACATGAACAACGGCATAGCCAAGCGACCAGCGCAGTACAGCCAAGCCTCAGTGTCATTTAGCAGATACTTATTGATGTGGTCGCCCATCATCAGTACCAGGGCGAGCCATTTCAGCGCCTCAATGGTGCCGCTGGTGATAGCCAGTCGTGGCAACGGCATGGGTCGAGCTGAAACCTGAATCATCCTACCTACCTATTTAGTCAGCCCAGGAGCATACATTTCTGCCAGCGCGCGCTCTGCCGCATAGTTATGCGACCGTTGATGCTTAACGGTGACTTGTTTCGTTTCGACCTGGACAGGCTTAGCCGACGCCGTAAGCGCGGCCTGCGGTATTGCAACGACCATTTCGTTTGGAGTCCCATCAGCCGACGAAACGGCGGCAACTGCGGTCGGGGCACCTGCTGAGTTCGGATCATAGGTAACAAAACGTTCAGCCAACCATGAACCCCATTTCGCGGCTTTTTTCATCAAGTCGGCACGGTAAGGTGCATTGTATTTTGGTGTACGTGAATGGTAGTTAGCTGCGCGTGTCCACAGATCGCCGGAATCATTGCGTATGTGGCCGCGTAAACGCCACGCAGCCAGGTCGTAGGAGTAGCAACCAGCTTGGGCAACGTCATCGGCAGTGATGCCATACTGGCGGTCGAGTTCGCGAAGATAGGCAGTGTTGAACTGCATGGCCCCTACGTCATCAGTGCCGTTCGAGTTCCGTACCCGCTGGCCTGGCTTTCCGCCTTCCTTCTCTGCCACCGCAAGCACCAGGTTTGCAGGCACTTCGTATTTGATCGCGGCTGTAACAGAGCAAACAACTCGCTCTTGCATTTGTGGTGGCAGATCAAAAAACGGCATACGTATTACCTCAACCCCGGATTCGACCGTATTTATCAGCGATCTTGTCACCCCAACCGCCAGGTGTTGGGCATTGGTTTACAAATTGACGGCGTGCGTTCTGAGTTGCGTCAGGTCGAAAACTGCCGTGTTTCTTTTTAACAATATCAAAGAAGTCCGCGACGGGGCCGTCGCAACCAGTAACGACGCCCTTCCCTTGCAGCATTCCTGCCATGCAAAGAACTGTTTCGCATGGATCTTTCGCAAATGCCGATGAAGCATGCGCTGTCAGAAGAAATGCAAATACACACCCGCTGAATAATTTCGTCATGGTCTTATCCTTATGCTTTGCCATTTACAAAGTCGTTGATTTCATCATTAGCGCTATCGTTACTTGCGACTTGGTCGCGACCAGAAACGCTATTGCCTTCAAATTTAGGTTCCTCGGCGGGCTGTTCTTCTGAGGATGGACTTGTGTGATTGGCGACCAAGGCGCTGTCCTCCTGAAATGCCTGCTCAGCACGGATTTCAGCTGCTTGTGCCGTAACCTGCGCTTTGTCACGCGCCTGGCCCGCTGAGCCATTGATTTCAGCAGCCAGCTTGCCCCCGACTGTGTTGCTAATGCGCTCGTTCGCTGCGGCAGCCATAGAGGCTCCTTTAGCCGCTAGGCTAGATTTGGCACCCCCAGCCAGGCTACCCGCCATGTCGGCGGCAAATCGCCCTGCGGTGCCCATAGCCTGCCCAAAGCTTGAACCACCACCACCGCTGGAACCGCCGCTACCACCACCACCGCCGTTTTCTGAGCCACCGCCGTCAATGCTGCCAGTATCGCCACCACCACCACCACCACCACCACCGCCATCGCTGGCCATGTTCTCTTGAGCGGATTGGAAGGCGGCTTTGAGCGCAGATCCTGCACCTGCCATATTGGCCGCACCACCAGCAGCCAGGGATGCACCTGCGCTTGCCATGCCAGCGGCAACACCGGCAGCAGCTGCGGCAACAGCTACCGCTGTACCTGCTCCAAATCCGCCAATGCCTCCAGTTCCAGCTCCACCGACTACGGCAGCGAGCATTGGAGGTAGTTTGTTTGTCAGGTAAAGAAGAATGATTACTGCAATAGCAAGTACAGCCATTTCTTTTAGGTTTATGCCTTTGTCCATGGCCGCTACTGTCTGGTCAATGAATGTTTTGCCTACACCAATGAGCAATATCATTGTCATAAGCTGCACCCCCACACCCAGTACAGTTTTATAAAACGTAATGGCTATGTCAGAAGTCCATCGAGCACCACCAAAGCCCAAGAGAAACGCGCCGCCGTACATCAGAAGCCAGGATGATACGAATAGCAGCAACATATTCACAGCGATTAACGTTAGTACGACTAACACCCCGGCAGCCAAAACAATTGCGACGGCGCTGTCTATCGGACTGAATCTTGATGAGCTGTCAAATGCTCTAAATAGCAGGTTAAAACCAATGTCAGTTATTCCCGAGGGGCTGTATTTGTCAGCACCTCCCGCAACGTCTGCGCCGATACTCCACATCGAGTTAATGACCGCCTTCGATATGGCAGGGCCATTAATAAGTATCCACCAAAAAAAACCCAACGTGCCAAAAAAACGAATTGTTTCTGCGAAGAATTCACCGATGTCTGCTTTTCGCAGGGCCATCATGCCGTAGGTCCATACCATACTAATTATAGCAAGACCCCAAAACAGCCAGCTACCAAAGGAAACCATTTTGGTTCCCCAGCCTTTAGCGGCTGCTTCGTACTTTTCCATCACTGTATCCATGACGCCGGTATCCATCGCCGCCATAGCTATTTCAGGAATCAACAACAAGCCAAGTACGGCGAGCGCCGCCGCACAGGTGGCTTTTCTTGGCTTGGTTATTTTCATTACTTACTCCCACCGTCCATAGACCAGGTTTTCGGCTCGCTGCGCTTGATCCCTGTGTCTGCGCGTGGGCAGACAGAAGGATCGTATTTTGTTGCATGGTTCGCACAGTCAGGACTAGCCACTTCATCTTTGTCTTCTTTGCAACCGCTCACTGTGACAGTTAAAGCCATCAGTGCAGCAAGAATCAAATGTCTGGTTCCCATTTTAAAACTCCTTACTTAATTGACCAGGTAGACGGTGTGCTACGGTTTATATTGGACTCATCACGCAAAGCTTTGGCCGACGCGGTTTCTTGCGCCTTTTGGTCTGCCTGTTGCTGGGCAATGGTAGTTGCTGCTTGGTTCTGTGCGAGCAACATGCCACGGATTTGAATGAGTTGATTGCCCTGCGCAGCCGCTAACTGGTTAGCCGCTTGCAGGGCTTGCATTTGACCTGTTGCAGTTGTCGCTTGCGACTGGAGCTGTTGCAGCTTTTGCGCATCGGTCGTAAGAGTTTGCTGTTGCTGGTTGACGCTTTTTATTACATCAGCATTCGAGCGTCTTACAGCTTCTGCACTTTCAGCCTTACGAGTTTCCAATACTTGGGCTTCTGCTTGGGTGCAGCCAGTAGCTTTAAAGCATGGCGAACTAGTGTAGTAGTTCACGTCTTGATATTTTGAGAGGTACGTGTCAATAGATCCAGATTGATTTTTGTAATACTCAAGTGTCCGCTGGGCATCGACAACCTTGTTGATGATGCCGTTTACTTCACTCCAAACGTAAGCGGCCGGAGCAGCGGTGTTTTGCACCATGTTTTGGTACTGCTGCAACTGAGTTTGGTATTGCTGCAACTGCGTCCGGTATTGCTCAATCTGCTTGGTTACTTGAGCCACCTGTTGCATCGCGGTCACAGTAGTCTGACTCAGGTTCAAACCGTCTGCTACGGGAATGCCCGCCAAAACTGGCTGACAAGTAGCCAAGGTTATCGCCGCTGCCAGTGCGATATTTTTAGCTGCTAAAATTGACTTCATGGCTTGCTCCTTTTCCTTAGTAGTCAAACGATTGGTAAGCTTTGGTGAAAGTTACGTCTTTAACCGTGACAATGTTGAACCGATAACCTGGACGTATTTTAAGCGTCGGGGCTATGTTTAGGTTTTTTGACACGATTTGTGCGGACACTTGCCCCAGTTGCTGGCCCAGTGCTGAACTCAACTCGCTGCTAACCGATGGTTGCTGGAAGCCGGTTCCGCTGTTTTGACCCTGGTCAGTAGCCATCGAGGCTCCTGCAGTAATCCCCGCCATGAACAAAGCTGAACCGTAGATCCGCCAAAGGTGGTTATCAACCTGGTCACGGAAGCCGGAGTAGCCCGCCATATCGGCTCCAGGCATCGAGCCAATGTCCAGAGCTTTGCCATCAGGAAATACCAGTCGCTGCCAAGCAATTAGGACGCCTTCCTGCCCAAAGGCTACGTCGCTGGAGTATGAGCCAACCATGCGAGTGCCTTGCGGGATAAGTACATATTTACCAGTCGCGGTGTCGTAAACATCCTGTGAAACCTGCGCCATGATTTGGCCTGGTAGATCGGAGTTAATGCCGCTCAGCATGATCCCTGGAATAACCGCACCGGCGCGAATCTGGAACGGGCTGGAGGGGGCTTCCATTTCGGAGTTCAATGCCCAACGGTCTTTATTGCCGTTGCTGTCAAATGCGCTGTAGTCCTTTCCAGAGCTGCCAGATGAGGCAGCTAGCATCATTCCAGCTGAGCTGCCAGAGCGGCTGCTACCCATGCCACCGCCGCTGCCGCCGCCATTGCCCATATTGCCTTGAGCTTGACGCAGCGCGGCTTGATACGCGGCATTCGGATCGGTCGCCCGTTGCTGGTCTATCTGACGGCGCACCTGTGCGATTCTATCTATCATTTCATCGCGAGTTCGCGGAGCATCTGTAGTGGCTGCGGTGCTGGCACCTACATGACTCATATCCGGCAAGGTGATTGCAGTCTTAGCACCTACAGCAGTTTGGAACGCCTGCATTTTCATTTGACGCAGCTGCACATCTTCTGGATCTGCTGGTGCGCCTTGCTCGCCGCTGTTTCGTGGAGGTACAGGCGGTGCATTCGGATTTTCCACGGGCGCCACTGGCACGCCAGCCTGCGCAGCAGGCGTTATGGTGCCATCCGCTGGGGGCATCAAAGGAGGCGCAGCTTTCGCTTGCTCGATCATGCCATCAGTTCGGCCACCAATGATGTCATTAGCCATGAGCGAGCTATCACCGCCCTTCCCTGTCGCGAGCGTTTCATGCTCAACATTTGCTTCGTTGCTGCGCTTAACGGCAACCATTGCGATAAGGCACAAGAACAGCGCGAGTACGCCAATGCCGATCATAACTGGAACGTTGTTGACCCGGCGCACACCGGTTTTTTTGCTAGACGCGCCTGGTGACGAGTCCGGCGACATTTGGTCAGTGTCGGCCATATCAATTACTCCTTACGCGCCCAGGAACCCGCCGCTACGACAGCCCCATTTTTTTGCGGAATGTAGGCCCGGCTGATCGGCTGGCCTCCTACAACAATCGTCACCCGATACAGGTCAACGGCTGGAGCAAGAGAGTCAACAACATATCGAAGGTCTACACCTGGAACAGATGCAGCCTGTGTGGCCGGTTGCGTTTTTTGGTCAGTTACGGGTGCGTACTCTTTAACCGAGTAGCCACGGCTGCGCAGCAGCTCTACTAGGGCCGTTCCGTAAGCATCCGTGGTCGGTTGCATTATGTTCCAGCGCGTCAGCGCAGGTGGGTACAGCTTGACCAGGTGCGTTACTGTGTCGGTGGCCATCGCCTTATCGGATGCGGCCGGAGCTGTGGAGTAATTGCCGTAAGGCGAGTTACTCGCGCAACCGCTAAGCGCCATGATTGCTGCGGAGATAAGGAACAATTTACGCATCACTTAGCCTCCCGTTCGATGGTGATTTTGTCCTGGCTCGATCCAACACCGGCAACCAGAATCGCTTTGTCAAAAATGGTGTCCACTACATAGCGGTTGCCTTGGACGCGATAGTTGACCATTTGCGTTTCAGCATCACGGAATAACCCACCGTCACGACGAACAACGAGCAAGGTAGGTGCTTCGCTTTGACCCATGCTATCGGGCATTTCGATGATGGTTTTGGTGCCGTCGTTGTATACGCGTACTGGCTTCCAGCGTGCTTTGCCGTCAACTGAGTAATTGAAGTCCAGGTTGCCCAAGTATTCGCGCGTTTGCGGAAGGGTGTTGTCGTGGCGATCTTTGACTTCTGCACTCCGAATAGCGGCCCATTTAGCCGCTGCATCCTCGGGGTAGATAAACCGCGCGTAAGGCATGCTTTCGTTGCGGGTTGAACGCAAGCGGAAGTGGTAAACGCGACGATCCGTCATCACAACCAGAGCCGTATCCAGATCCACGTCAAGAGGCTTCAAGATCAAATGAACAGTTTGGTCGGCACCGGAGCCGCTGATGCCTGGCTCGACGGTGTAGCGAGGATCGCCACCGTTCAGCGTGTTGAACTGTTCGCCAGGCTGCAACGCAATATCACAGACCTGGAGGACTGCGCAGACCACTTGAGTTTGCCCGCTGCCGTACAAAAAGGTAATTGCGCCGTCACCACCCGGAGTGGGTTTGCTTGTGGCCTGCCCTGTTTGCCACTTCTTGCCGATCTCAATAGCTTTTTGCTCTTGAGAGGTCAGCTTTATGGTTTGAGGGGCAAAATATTTGTCTGCCATATCAGCCTGAGTATCTGCCGCTTGCACAAGACCTGGAAGAAGAATACCGGCGATAACTGAGGAAATTAGTGTCTTTTTCATAGGAGTGTCCGCCCCGGATTAAAGTTGTTTCGACCAGTTAAAGTCGCGAACGAAGATAAAGTGGCCATTTACAAAAGTGTTCTGATCTACGGGAGTGTCTTTGTTCTGGTAAACCGTAACCAGGGCGCGCATTTTGATAGGTGGCCCCTTTAGCTGGCCGTCACGGCTGCGAACCGTTTCAATCCAATCCACCTGCCAGCTTTCCTTTGTCTGCGGCAATGCGGAACGAATTTCCACCGACACGGTTTCATTTTCAGCGCGCTTGAACGGGTGACGCTCTGGTGAGCCGTTTAGGTATTCATTTACCTTCATCGTCGCTGGATCTTGCGGAGCCAAGTAGGAATAAGCGGCCAGCACTGCTTTGCGCTGTAGGGCGATGTCTGGAGTGACCATGCGGGTGTTGGTAATAAAGTTTGTAACCGCTTGCTGGTAGTCGGTCACTACCGCGTCAGGCACTCGATCCAGCAGCGTGACCGATACGGTATTGGCAGATGCATCTTGTTGGAACACCATAGGGATGATCTTTGACTGCGCGCCAATGTGGATCAAGCCACCGACTGCACCGACCACGATAAGCAGTGAGACAATGCCTACTGTCTGCCAAATCTGGATCGAGGACATAACCCCCATCACATGCCCGTTCCACGAACGACGAGCATTTAAGTACGGGTTATTGACTTTCTTTTTAGCGGCTAAAATATCGCCCGAATCTTCTTCTGTCGCTTCATTACGGCGGCTGAAAATACTCATACTGCACCTCTGTAGTTGTCCAGGCTCAAGCCACGGTCGCGAAGCCATATATCCACCCAGCCTTCACCGTGTTGTTGTTCCAGTTTCTTAATGGTTGCTATGTCATCAGCGCCGGTAGCACCGACGAACGAGAGCGCCAAGGGGCCGAGCGCTAGGCTGTAAAGGCGACGACCTTTTTCCGATACCAGGTAGTAGTCGCGCTTTTGCCGCGCTGTTGCGAGGATTTCTATCTGGCGTTTATTCAGCCCCATACGCATGTAAAGCTCGGTTGCAGCTTCATCACGCGCATAAATATTTGGTAGGTAGATTTTGGTAGCAGTCGATTCAACGATAACGTCCAGAATCCCGGAGTTGGACGCGTCGGAAAGGTTCTGTGTAGCCATCAGTACGCGGCAGTTTTTCTTTGCCAGGGTTTTGAGCCATTCACGGATTTTTTCACGAAAAACGGGATGACCCAGCATCAGCCATGCTTCATCGAGAATAATCAGCGTTGGGCGACCATCGAGCGCTTCCTGAATACGCATGAACAGATAGAGCAGAACAGGAAGCGCGTAGCGATCCCCTAGGTCCATCAGGTGTTCAATTTCAAATGTGATGAAATCAGAAATCGACAGTTGATCTACTTCCGCGTCCAGCAGATGCCCCATTAAGCCGTCAACGGTGTAGTCCTTTAGCGCAGCGCGGATGTCAGTGTCTTGAACCATTGCAGTGAATTCAGACAACGTACCTGGACGCTTTTCGTCTTCTTCGACCTTGCCCATTTCGAGGATGGTTTCAGCGATCTTGTTGCGTTGTTCAGGCGTCGTTTCAACGCCGTTCAGCGCGAGCAAATCGTTAATCCAGCCCATTGCCCAGGCGCGGCGGGAACGAGTTACCAGGCCCGTCAGAGGCGCAAATGCAAGCTTCTCACCGGCCCCTGCCACCACGTAGTGCGAACCACCCGTGGCTTTGCAGCTCGGATACATCGACATACCTTTGTCGAATGTGAACAGCCTTGCATTGGAGTACCGACGCCATTGCATGGCGAGGATTGCCAAGTGTGTCGATTTACCAGCTCGCGTAGGGCCGAACATGATGGCGTGGCCGAGGTCGCGCACGTCCAGGTTGATGCGGAATGGCGAATTACCGCTGGTAAGGCCGTGCATCAAAGGCGGCGAGTTTGGCGGCATCATTGGGTTAGGCGCGAAGTTTTCACCCGTCCAAATCGTACTGGTGGGGATCAGATCGGCCAGGTTCAGTGTATTGATGAGAGGCCGACGCACGTTCTCTACGCCGTGGCCGGGCAGTGATCCCATGAAGGCATCCATTGTATTGATGGATTCAATACGGGCAGTGAACGCCATTGCGTTGATGGCTTTTTCAAGCTGGAGCGCGGCAGTCTCCACAACCGAACGATCCTCATCCATTAGGACGACCACGCTGGTATAGAAACCTTGTGCAACCATGCCGCTGTTAGTCTCTGCAATCGCTTGCGCGGCATCCGCTACCATGTTTACGGCGTCGTCATCTACGACTCCACCATTGGTGTTGAACACCTGGTCAAAGAAGCCGCGAATTTTCTGCTTCCACTTCTTACGGAATTTCTCAAGGTGCGATACAGCCTCATGGTTATCCATGAAGATGAATCGGTTGGACCAGCGATATTCAACTGGCAGCTCAGCCAGGCGCGACAAGATCCCCGGCGACGACTCCAGCGGGAAACCGTCAATGGCAACGATTTGGATAAATTTGTTACCCAGCTTTGGCGTAACACCCGTGTACAACTCTTTGCCACCAATTAGATTGTCTATGTAGATTGGATTGGTAGGCAGCATTACAGGGTGATTCAGGCCAGTAATGCAGAATTGAAGCCACTGCAGAAATTCATCATGTGTAACGGTTGATCCGTCCTCATTCATGATTACCTGCCCACGAAGCCGCTCAAGGCCAACAGCCGCGGACATACGTGATTCAATGCTGGCAACCTCTCTTTTGAAGAATTCAATCAGGTGATAAGTCCGCGCCTTATTGTTCGGCTTATCTGCGTCGTCGTGGAACATCAGTTCCACAAATTTTCGCTCAGCAAGCATTGGCGGATACCAAGTCACCGTCAGGATAAAGAAGCCTTCGTATAGGTTTCCCAACCCTTCAAATGTCCGGCGTCGTTCCTCATCTATCGCAGCCGATACAGGGTCAGGAAAAGCCGATTGGTCGGGATGGCTGTACTTCGGCGCAGGCCGACGCACAGCATCAACGTGAACCATCCAGCCGCTGCCCATATTGGACAGCGCCTGGTTGATGCGGAACGAGTTCATTTCTCGCTCTACATCAGTTGCACTAGCGTTATCGGAACCTTTGTACAGCCACGCGGCCATGAACGAGCCGTTTTTGCCCACAATCACGCCGTCGTCTACAACAGCGGCGTAATTGAGCAGATCGGCAAGGCCCGCGTCTTTGGACTGGTGTTTTTTAAGGCGCAGGTCGTCATTGACCTGACGGACACGCATCAGCAGAAACAGCACCAGTAGGGTGCCCACGACCGCAATTGCGATGAGCATAGATTCAATCATTTGTATTGCTTCCCTTGAGTGGTGCCGTTTTCGCGGAAGGGAGTGGCACGCGGCGGGTAAAAAGGCTTGTATTTGCGGCTGCGCAGATAGACAAAACGCATCATCGGATCGGACTTAGCCATTCTGCGAAGCATCCAAAGCGATGCGAACCACATGCCCATGCCAATAAAGAAGGCCAGCCAGTCTTGAGCAGCAAAGATCAGGATGGCTGCCAGCAAGCCGCTGAACATCACCATTTCACGATCCCCACCCATGAAAAGATTGTGGCGGTTGCCGGCTCGACGAATAGGGATCTTGCGTAGTGCCATGGGATTTAGGCCCCCTGAACCATGCGAGCAGCAGCGGATTTGAAAGCTTCAACCTTGCCGGTGATCCAGTCAGCCGACTTAGCGGCCATATCGTGTGCAGCAGTGATTTCTGCGCCTTGGCCGGTGATGGCCGACAAGGTGTTTTGTGCTGCTACGATGAAGCACAGCACCAGGACGATGAAGATCAGTGTCCGCATGAAGCCGTTCATATCGCCGCCAAAAATCAGCGTTGCACCGGCACTTACCAGGCCGACGATCGACGCCGTAAAAGCAAACGGGCCAGTGATCGAAGAACGGATTTTGGTGAACCAGTCATCGAAAGGCAGACCACCACCGGCTGTGCTGGAGGCTAAGGCCGGGTGAGCGCTCAGCAAGATCATTAGCGCAGCACCAACAGTCAGCAGAGCTTTGGTGTTAACGCGGGAGGCTTGGTTTTGCATGGTGTTACTCCTAGAGGTTACGGGTGATGTAGTTGCCGTTTTCATAGCCGAGGATTTCTAGAATCCCTTCTACTCTGCGGCCTTCGGGGGTACGCGCGATGTGGACGATTACGTGAACAGCCTCAGCAATCAGCGGTTCAATGTCCGAGGGGGCTTGCTTGTTGCGGGTGATAAGGGACTTGAGGCGTGTCAGTGCCGATTCATGGCTATTCGCGTGCAAGGTGCCAGCACCGCCGTCATGGCCGGTGTTCCATGAATCGAGAAGGTCTAGTGCCTCAGCGCCGCGAACTTCGCCGACAATGATTCGGTCAGGAAGCATACGAAGCGAGGTTTTGAGCAAGTCAGTCATGCTGACTTCTAGAGTGGTGTGGTACTGGACGCAGTTAATGGCGCGGCATTGAATTTCGCCGGTGTCCTCAATGATGAAGACACGCTCATTAGGGTCGTTATCGACCATATCCTGGATGATTGCGTTAATAAGGGTTGTCTTACCGGAGCCGGTGCCGCCGACCACAAGAATGTTCCTATGCTCGCGCACAGCTTTCTTAATGGCGTCGCATTGCGCCTGCGTCATGATTCCCTGCTCAACGTACAGAGACAGCGGGAAGACGTTGATCGCAGGTTTACGGATCGCAAAGCAAGGCGACGATACGACAGGTGGAAGCTGACCAGCGAAGCGCTCATTGCCGAATGGCAACTCGCCGTCGAGGATCGGCTCTTTGGCACCAATAGTCTTACCGAGCAACCCGGCAAGAGTTTTCATGGCGGATGTTGCGCGCCACGGCTGAATCTCACCAATTACCCGACTTGGCTCGCCTAAGCGTTTCAGCCAGAGCTTTCCGTCAGCATTTAGCAGAATATCGGTGGTTTTCGGATCATTCAAAGCACCTTCAACCAAAGGCCCCAGGTCGCGCCGCAACCGCTCGGTTACGCGCTTTTTGACTGTCTCCGAATCACCATCTTGCTCACTCATCTTTTGCTCCAGACCCGATAAATTCACGAACTGGGCAAACGATATACCGAAACTGAGTTAACCGCAATAACTCAGCATCGCTTTTAACAGTGATTTTGTGGCGCACCGTTTGCCTTCCGTGACTTGCCAGTGCAGGGCGCACCGACAAAAAAAGCCCCATGCAAGGGGCTTATGTTTTTTTAGCCGCTAAAATTTTCGAGTTTGTGACGCGCTACGACCTTTCGCGGATCTTAGCGAGATTGTATTCGTGCCATTTTCGCACCTGGAACGCCTGGTGATTGGTCAGCGTTGCACAAATACGACAGTAGCCAGAGGGCAGACTTGACGGGATGTGAACCCCCGCTGCGTCATCAAGCATCTTGCTATCCAGATCCGTTGATTCCAGAAGCATTGCCAGCGGAGTTTGCAGCGCCTCAGAGATAGCCGTAAGAGTCTTTAAGGTGGGATTGCCCTTCCCGTTTGTAATTTCAGACAGAACAGAAATGGAGACACCAGTGAGCTTGGCTAGCTCATGCTTTGTCATGCCTCTCTCGCCCAGCAATCGCAGGACGTTAGTAAAAAAAATTGCGTTATGCACAGTCGGTCGGCGCCTCGATGCAGGGCTAAATTTTAGCCGCTAAAATTCTTGACCGTTGGGATTTCTTTAGCTAAAGTGCAGTTTGGTTAGTAAATCGTCCCCCGTTATATCGGTCATCTTACATTTTGTGCGCAGTTTCGGTAAACGCTATTTTTTGATCGTGCGTGATCCGCTTATAAATGGCGCGTAAGATTTCCCAGGATTCGGGCAGACAGGCCGGAAAACGTCGGCCCAACACAGCTAAAGGAGTGACAATGGCAAGTCTCAAGACCGCCGCTCAGAAGCACATAGATGAGCTGATGAAAAACGGTATGTCTCGCGAGGATGCAGCGATGCAAGCCGCCAAAACAGTGCTGGCTTCGACTACCGCTTACCCTGGCGTTCAGTCTGAGGATTTTATTGCCGCTGCGCTGGCCGAGTCATCCAAGATAGATTTCGAGGCCCCTACTCCGCAGCCAGCACCTACGGCTCCCCCAAAGAAGAAGCGGACAGTCGCGGATCGGTTAGATGAAGCAGTTGCAGCACGCAAGCAGCCGGAGCTTTTCCCCAAAGGCGCAGAAAAAGGCGCGCTCACGTCCATAGACACCATCGCTGCCAAAGTCGCAGAACGGAAAGAAATCGAGAAGATGGATCGCATCATTGGTGAAATGGTGCAAATGAAGCTGTCACTGTCTGACGTCGCGCCTTGGGACGATGATTTGCGAGTCATCCCCAATGACTGGGCAAGGTCGGCAGTTTTCACAGTCAGAAACAAAGGCGTGAAGCGGCGAGCCTACGACAACGAGCTGGTGTATCACTACAACAAAGAGGTTGAGATTCATTACACCGGAATCGAATTACGCGCAGATGATGATGAGTTGGTATGGCAACAGATCCTTGAATACGCAAAGCATTCCGTCATCGGAGTGCATGTCTATTTCACGCTGTACCAGTTACTCACCGATGTAGGCTGGCCGATCAATGGCTTCTATTACAAGCGAGCACTAGCCTGTATCAACCGACTTAAAGCTACCTCTTTTCAGATAAGCTCCCCTCGGCACAGTCGGATCAAAGGGCTTTCCCTCGTCAAAGAATTTGAGATAGTCCCTGACGCAAATAAGCGGTCTATCTGCCAAATTGAGCTTTCGACGCACCTGGTCGTGCTGTTCGCTAACGACCACTACTCCAAAGTGATTTGGGATAGATACCGGGCATTGTCTCCCACAGCGAGGCGGTTGTTTGATTGGATTGTCACGCACAAGGCACCGTACCCGCTCAAGCTAGAGACGTTCCGACTCATATGTGGTTCCGAGTCCACCCGCGCCAAGAAGTGGGCAGAGCAAACCCGGGAAGCTTGTAAGGAGCTGGAAGCCGCCAATCTGGTGCAGAAAGCCTATGTTGAAAAGGAAGCCGTTCACTGCGTGAGGTAGCGTGTGGACAATTCCGGGATAACTGCCCGGTCTATTGACACTTGGGGGGCCTGACTGCCCTGGCAGTTGACACTTGGGGGGCTAGCCCCCCTTTTTTATGCCCGTAAATCCGCTAATCCACCCCAAATCGCGTGTTATCACCCCTGCAGGGCAACCCAGGAGCGCGCAGATCCATGAAATCAGTGGATAACCAAAGGGATAACTGCCTTTTGCTACAGACACTTGAGGGGCCAACTACAGACACTTGAGGGGCTGCTATGCCGACACTTCGGGGGCCAAAGTACCGACACATGAGGGGCAGCAATGTTGACACATGAGGGGCCATCCCTTTGGCGTAAATCCTTTAAAATCATAGCTTTAAAGGCCGTTTCGCGGGCACGCTAACCCCTTCTTTTGAACCCTTTTTTTAAACCCATATATTTAAACCTGTTTTTAACCAACCGCGCCGAAGGGGGGAAACCCCCCTTCTCGATCCCTCCCGAGCCGCTGCGCGTCTCTCCCATCCCCCCAGGGGCTGCGCCCCTCGCTCGCAAGCTCACTTCACCCCGAAGGCAGTCAACGCCGCTGCGCGACGCCCTAACCGCTTCGCTACGCAAAGGAAAGAAGCCTCCTTTGCAGTGTCGCTGCAATGCCTATCAGCTGACTAGATGAACTCCAGTGCGTCTAAAACCGATAGTTTGGTACACCATAAGGGAGTTGTGCTTTCGTCCGCTGCCCTGATCCGGGATTTGTGTGGATTCGTCAGCGCTTTTGATCCAGTAGCTGGGGATTTCCGTTTCTTGCATACTGGTGATCCATACAGTTTTTGGGGCTTTCCCGTGTCCTGGTTCCTTTCTGACGATGTGCCCGAGATTCCTTCGGATATTCTTGCTCGGCTGGATGCTCGCTACGACCCCGGCGACGTGGCAGATGCGTGCGATATTGAGCGTAACCGGTCAAGCCTACGGCGCGTTGTGGCAATCAATCAGCAGTTGACCTGGCGTGTCGTTCAGCTACAGAACGAATTGCACACGGCCAACACAAACATGGGCTATCTGAAAATACAGGTTCAGGATTTGGTGAAACGACTGCATCGAATGGGTTATGAGCCTTCACATAAACCTCCCGGCCGTTAAAACCCAGGGCGTCACACCGTCTCAGGTGCTGATTCTGCCCCCCAAGTGTCATGGCAGTTTCGATGTGAGTTGACCAGGTGCTGACCTGGAGCGTCGAGGTATTCAGCCCCCCAAGTGTCATGGCTATTTCGTGCAGATCCTGTCTACCAGCGCTGACCAGGTGCTGGTCTGGAGCGCATCGAGGCAGTCAGCCCCCCAAGTGTCATGGCTATTGTGTGCAGATCCTGTCTACCGGCGCT
>NZ_JACYVT010000014.1:0-42554 GCF_014842725.1 Pseudomonas sp. CFBP 13602
GGTGCAGACCCTGCCACCAGCCGGACCGAGCACGGCGCCGACCCCGCCTGCGCCGCCCGCACCGCCTGCACCCAAGCCCCTGCCACGCACCTCGGCCAGCTTCGCGCCGCCGCCCGGTGGTGCCAGTCACTGGGACCCGAACCTGGGCGTCTACGTGCTTGAGGATCAGCCCGACACCTACTACCGGCAGCGTACCTACTACCGGTGGAATGATGGCTGGAGCTGGGCTACCAGTCCCAAGGGGCCTTGGGAAGCCACCGACACCACCGGCGTGCCGGCCGGATTAGGTCGCAAGCATCCCTGAACCCTGGCCGGCGTGAAGCAGGCCAGCCAGCGTTGACCGCCGTTACTGGCCGGTATAGATCTGGTCGAACACGCCACCGTCGTTGAAGTGGGTCTTCTGCACGCTGCGCCAGTCGCCGAAGGTCTTCTCCACCGAGAGGAATTCAACCTTTGGAAAGCGGTCGGTGTACTTGGCCAACACCGCAGGGTCGCGGGGGCGCAGGTAGTTGTTTGCAGCGATCTCCTGGCCTTCGGGCGACCACAGGTACTTCAGGTATTCATCGGCTGCGGCGCGCGTGCCTTTGCGGTCGACCACCTTGTCGACCACGCTGACCGGCGGCTCGGCCTCGGCGGACACGCTGGGGTAGACCACTTCGAACTGATCGCGGCCGAACTCGCGGGCGATCATTTCCGCTTCGTTCTCGAAGGTGATCAGCACATCGCCGATCTGGTTGGTCATGAACGTGGTGGTTGCACCGCGGCCGCCGGTGTCGAGTACCGGCGCCTGCTTGAACAGCTTGCCGACGAAGTCGCGGGCCTTGTTTTCGTCGCCGCCGTTCTTCAGCACATAGCCCCACGCCGACAGGTAGGTGTAGCGGCCGTTGCCGGACGTCTTGGGGTTGGGGACGATGACCTGCACGCCGTCCTTGAGCAGGTCGGGCCAGTCCTTTAGCGCCTTGGGGTTGCCCTTGCGGACGATGAACACGGTCGCCGAGGTGAACGGTGCACTGTTGTTCGGCAGACGCGTGACCCAGTTGTCAGGCACCAGCTTGCCATTGTCGGCCAAGGCATTGATGTCGGTGGCCATGTTCATGGTGATGACATCGGCCGGCAGGCCATCGATCACCGAGCGCGCCTGCTTGCTCGAACCGCCGAAGGACATCTGCACGGTGATCGCTTCGTTGTGTTCAGCCTGCCAGTGTTTCTGGAAGGCGCTGTTGTAGTCCTTGTAGAAGTCGCGCATCACGTCGTACGAGACGTTGAGCAGGCTGGGGGCGGCCTGGGCCAGGCCGGTCAGGGTCAAGCCTGCCGCCAACAGCGAGGCACCGATCAATTTCTTCACTGCAGTTCCCTCTTCGAGCGTTCTTGGAAATAGGCGGCATTATGCCTGCGCGGCTACCTCGAGATGATGGGCACGGTTAGATCAAAAACTGCTGTGCTTATAGCGCTTTTTTGAACAAGGCATTGCCGCATTGCGAGCAGAAGGACGCTGCCTGCTCATGGCTGCCTTTGTGACACACCGCGCACTCGT
This sequence comes from Pseudomonas sp. CFBP 13602, assembly GCF_014842725.1. Taxonomy (NCBI): domain Bacteria; kingdom Pseudomonadati; phylum Pseudomonadota; class Gammaproteobacteria; order Pseudomonadales; family Pseudomonadaceae; genus Pseudomonas; species Pseudomonas sp. CFBP 13602. Next base: position 1,535 of record NZ_JACYVT010000014.1, read on the forward strand.
GCTGCAGGCCTTCGCCACGCATGGCGTTGGCCAGCTCGGCGGTAAAGATGCCGGTGGGCACCGCGATGATCGAATAACCGGTGATCATCACCATAGCCGAGAGCACCTGGCCGATCGGCGTGGTCGGCACGATGTCGCCGTAGCCGACGGTGGTCAGGGTGACGATGGCCCAGTAGATGCCGGTGGGAATGTTGGCGAAGCCGTTCTGCGGCCCTTCGACCACATACATCAAAGTGCCGAATACCGTGACCAGGGTGCTGACGCTGACCAGAAACACGATGATCTTCTGCTTGCTGCCGCGCAGGGCTGCCAGCAGGTAGTTGGCCTGCTTCAGATAAGGGCTGAGCTTGAGTACGCGAAAGATCCGCAGCATGCGCACCACGCGCACGATCATCAGGTACTGGGCGTCGCTGTAGTAGATGGCCAGGATGCCGGGCACGATCGCCAGCAGGTCGATCAGGCCGTAGAAGCTGAACGCGTAGCGCAGAGGCTTGGGCGAACAGTACAGGCGCAGCAGGTATTCGACGGCGAAGATGAAAGTGAAGCCCCATTCGATCCAGGCGAACAGGTCGGCATACTGGCTGTGGACGGTCTCGACGCTGTCGATGATCACCACCAGCAGGCTGGCGAGGATGATCAGCAACAAGGTCTTGTCGAAGCGCCGTCCGGCAGGGGTGTCGCTTTGAAAAACGACGACATACAGGCGATCACGCAGAGTGGTCATAGAAAGGTGCTTCCCGAAGAGGCGCACAGCGTAGGAGCTTTGCCGCGCGGGTGCAAGGCCGTGCGCCAAGCCTTGCCCAGCCTGGGCTAATCCGGCGTACAGCCCTTGAGCACCAGGCGCGTGATGGTGTCGATGGCGGCTTCGTAATCGGCGTCGTCCAGCTTCGCCTTGCCGGTGATCGAAGCGATCTGCCAATCGAAGTCGGCGTAGGTCTGCGTCGCGGCCCAGATGCTGAACATCAGGTGATGCGGATCGACCGGAGCGAGCTGGCCGCGATCGATCCAGGTCTGCAGGCACTGGATGTTGTGCCGGGCCTGGGCATTGAGCAGCTCCACCTGATCGGCGCTCAGGTGCGGCGCGCCATGCATGATTTCACTGGCGAACACTTTCGAGGCGAAGGGCAGGGCGCGGGAGATATGGATCTTCGAGCGGATATAGGCACGCAGCACCTCCTGCGGCTCGCCTGCCGTATCGAACGGCGTGGACGCCTGCAGGATCGGCTCGATGATGCTTTCCAGCACCTCGCGGTAGAGGTTTTCCTTGGACTTGAAGTAGTAGTAGACGTTGGGCTTGGGCACGCCGGCCTTGCTGGCGATGTCGTGGGTCTTGGCGGCGGCGAAACCCTTGTCGGCGAATTCCTCACTGGCCGCGCGCAGAATCAGTGCCTTGTTGCGCTCGCGAATACTGCTCATGGTGGGCAAAAGTCCTTGTTTCTGCGCTGTGGACCCCGGCTGTGCTGCAGGGTCCGCGATGGTAGCACCGGCGTTGCCGGGCCCTCAACAATGGCCCGGCAGGGAACTTAGCCGACCCCCGTGCGTCAGCCACCTAACTTACTCATGAGGATGCTCCCCGTGGCCGCAGGCAATTTGCTGACACTTCTCGACGATATCGCGACTCTGCTCGACGACGTTTCCCTGGCCGCGAAGAAAACCGCCGGGGTGCTGGGCGACGATCTGGCGCTCAATGCCCAACAGGTCACCGGGGTCAAGGCGGATCGTGAACTGCCGGTGGTCTGGGCGGTGGCCAAGGGTTCCCTGCTGAACAAGGCGATCCTGGTACCGGCAGCGCTGTTGATCAGCGCATTCGCGCCCTGGCTGATCACGCCGCTGTTGATGATCGGCGGCGCGTACCTGTGCTTCGAAGGCTTCGAGAAGGTCGTGCACAAGTTCCTGCACAAGGATTCGGCCGCCGACCTCGAGCAGCGCAAGGCCGCCATGGCCGATGCCAAGGTCGACATGGTGGCGTTCGAGAAGGACAAGATCAAAGGTGCGGTGCGCACCGACTTCATCCTCTCGGCGGAGATCATCGTGCTGGCATTGGGCGTGGTGTCCACGAGGCCCTTCCTGGACCAGGTCGGCGTGCTGGTGATCACTGCTGTGCTGATCACCGTAGGTGTCTATGGGTTGGTGGCCGGCATCGTCAAGCTCGACGACGTTGGCCTCTACCTCAAGCAGAAGACCGGCGCGGCCAGTCAGGCGCTGGGCAACGGGCTGCTGTGGTTGGCGCCCGTGCTGATGAAGGTACTGTCGATACTGGGCACCATTGCCATGTTTCTGGTGGGCGGCGGAATCATCGCGCATGGCCTGCCGTTCGTGCATCACCTCAATGAGGCGGCGGTGGCGCTGGCTGGCGGTGGTCTGATGGGCACGCTGGCCAGCACTCTGGTCGACGCGCTGACCGGCATTCTTACCGGCGCCGCCGTATTGGCAGTGGTCAGTCTGGGCAAGAAACTTTTTGTTAAATCCCGCTGACTGATCGAGTGTAATCGTGGCAGCGGGGCACGCTGAGTCTGGGCGCGACAGTGTGCTCCCGGCTCACCGTGTGGGCCGCCGACGCGGCTTGCGCCGCTGCTACAGGGTTGCGATTACTGCCTGGTAATAGAGGTTTTTGCGTAAAGTTTTAAACTATCCAATATATCGTACGCAAACTACGAGTGCTGTGGGTCAAATCAATAGGCCAGTAGTTATTCTTTGCCCGTACAACCATTGATCCGGTTGCGATAATTAAATGGGATTAACGGGGTGTTGTTGTTTCCTACCTATGACGGTGCTGTTCCGAAGTCTCCTCTCCAACAGAAGCGAGCGTGTGCCGATTCATAATTAAATCAGCCTGAGGAAACCACAATGTTCTTGCACAACAAGCGTTTGCAATACACCGTGCGTGTCGCGGCACCCAATCCAGGTTTGGCCAACCTGTTGCTGGAGCAATTCGGCGGTGCCCAGGGCGAACTGGCCGCGGCGGCACGTTACTTTACCCAGGCCCTGGCCGAGGATGATCCGGGCCGCAAGGATCTGCTGATGTCCATCGCCACTGAGGAACTCAGCCATCTGGAGATCGTCGGTTCGATCATCGTCATGCTCAACAAGGGCGCAAAAGGCCAGTTGGCAGAAGGTGTTCAGGAAGAAGGCGAGTTGTATCGTGCAATCAATGGCGCGGGCAACGATTCCCATATCACCAGCCTGCTGTATGGCGCCGGTGCACCCCTGACGAACTCCGCAGGCGTTCCTTGGACCGCTGCTTATATAGATACCATTGGCGAACCGACTGCCGATATGCGCTCCAATATTGCCGCTGAATCACGGGCAAAGATTGTTTACGAGCGCTTGATGAATGTCACCGACGATCCAGGCGTGAAAGAAGCATTGGGATTCTTGATGACTCGGGAAATCGCCCACCAACTGTCATTCGAAAACGCATTGCATGCCATTCAACCCAACTTTCCCCAAGGCAAGTTGCCAGGCATGCCGGAGTTCACCAACAAGTACTTCAATATGTCCGGCGAACCCAATGTACGCGGCCCGTGGAACCAGGGTGAAGAGTGGGAGTTCGTGGCCGAGCCGGAACCGGCCGTGGACGGCGGTGACGGCAGTGCTTCGGTGGTATTGAGCGCCAAGGATGCCAAGGTGCTGGAAGCGTTGAAGTTGCGTACCGAGTCCGATCCGGACGCCAACCCGGTTACCGGCGCGGACCTGGGTTCTGGCAAGGCGCAAAACGATTTGGCCTGATTGCCACTCGGCTATCGCGCTGCAAGAAAAAACCTCCCTGCAGTACGCCTGCCGGGAGGTTTTTTCATCACAGGTTTCAGTTCTGCACGGCTGTCACCGAGCCACCGTCGACGCGCACATTGCTGCCATTGACGAATGACGCTCGCTCCGACACCAGCAGCGCGATCACCGCAGCGACTTCCTCGGCCTTGCCCCGACGTTTTTGCACGATGCCAGGGCGTTCCTCTTCGAGAAAACTCTCGATCGCCTCCTCGAATGAGGTGCCCATCTGCTGCGCGCGCTGCTCCATCATGCCATCGGTCATGGGCGTCTCGATGAAGGCAGGCGCGACGGTGTTGCACAGCACGCCGAATCCGGCTTCCTTGTAGGACAGGTTCTTGACGAACGCCGCCAGCGCAGCCTTGGCCACGTTGTACACCGCTTCCTCCCAGTACGGTTGCACCGCATTCTCCGAGGTAATGCAGACAAAACGTCCCCACTCTCGCTCACGCATTTTCGGAATGGTGGCCCGCGCCACGCGGACGGCGGAAAAGAAGTCAGTGCTCCAGGCTTCCTGGTAATCGGCGTCGGACAAAGCCAGTGGGTCGCCCTTGGCCCCGGTGACGCCAGCGGTGTGGACGACAATGTCGATCTGGCCAAAGCGTGCTTCGGCTTGAGCCACGAGATGGTCGACCTGCTGCTGGTCGGTCACATCGGCTACCACGCTCAGCACTGTCTCGGGCAACAGGGCGGCTACTTGCTCGAGCTTGTCTGCATCGTTGTCGCTCAACACTACAAAAACGCCTTCCTCGCCCAGCAGCCTCGCTGTTGCCAGGCCCAGGCCGCCGCTGCCGCCAGTGATGAGCGCCACACGCCCCTTGATTCCCAGGTCCATACCGGCCTCTCGTTCGCGCAATGAATGTGCAGTTGAGACAGGCACGTCACAGCCGGGATTCAATCATTCTTCATGGATGAGGGCCGGCAGCCGCCGCAGGTCAGAGCGTTTCGATGCGCCATGTTGCGCTGTGCAGCTTGATCCTGCGCGGCTTCAGGCTGGCTGGAGGCGTGTCGGCCAGCGTCTCGAGCAGCGCCTGGGGCTGTTCCATGGGCAGTTCCGCCAATGCCTCAGGCGGCAGCTCCCACCATTGGCTGGCCAGCAGTCGCTCGATGGTCTCGGGGTCGAAGCGGTAGCGAATAACCCGTGCCGGCGTGCCGGCGACGATGGCGTAAGGCGGTACGTCCTTGTTCACAAGCGACTGAGCCCCAACCACGGCACCCGTGCCGATGCTGATGCCGTCCATGAGCATGGCGTCGCGCCCGATCCACACGTCATGGCCCAAGGTGGTCGGGGTACTGACGTAGTAGCCGGCCACTTCGGGAGTACGGGCCGCCCGCAGGGAAAAGAGTTTGCTATGGGTAGACAGCCAGCCCAGCGGGTGGGACTGGCGGCTGTGACCGATGACCGTGCCGGCCGCAATCGAGCAGTAGCGCCCGATCTCGGACACCTCGTGCAACTCGGCACCGCTCATGATGGCGGTGTGTGCACCAATGCTCAGGCGCTGCCCGAACAGCTTGACGTCATGCAGCTTGACGCCTTCTTCCAGGGTCAGCTCGATACCATTGCGCAGGCCCCGGCTGCCGCAGTCAAGGCGACACTTGAGTGCCGCCAGGGCCTTCTTCAGCTTGCGGTCGAGCAGGGCGCGTTTGAGAACGTTCATTGCGTGGGTCCGAATCAGTGAGGCAGACCGCCAGCATATCCCATACGCCGCCTCAGGGAATCAGACGCTCGCTGCGCAGCTTCTCGAACACATCGAAAAACGCCTGGTCACTCGCCTGGAACTCCTTGAAGCCCAAGCGGCGGCTCTTGGAAACGTCGGTCACTACTTCGATGGGCCGGCCCAGGTCGGCGTCGGTGTGCCAAGGTGAAACCAGGCGGTCGATATCGGCTTCCAGCAGGCCATGCTCCTGAGCCAGCTGCTGCCACACCGCCGCATCGTCGGCCATCTGCTCGGCCAGGAGCGTGACCTGCTGCGGAAAGGGCGAAGCCTGCACACCGAACCAGTCGGCGATCTGCTGCCACATCCAGCTCCAGCGAAACACGTCGCCGTTGGTCACGTTGAACGCCTGATTGGCCGCGGCAGGCGTCGTGCTGGCCCACAGCAGTTGTTTGGCCAGTAGGCGAGCATCGGTCATGTCCGTCAGGCTGTCCCACTGCACGCGCGAACCGGGGAACACGAACGGCCGCCCGGTGGCCTTGCAGATCGACGCGTACACCGCCAGGGTGGTTGCCATGTTCATGGCGTTGCCCACCGCGACACCGGTGATGGTGTGGGGGCGATGCACGCTCCAGGTGAAGCCATCGCGCTCGGCGGCGGCGAACACTTCGTCTTCCTGGGCGTAATAGAAGTTCTCGACGTCCAGGCGGCCTTGTTCTTCACGGAAGGGCGTCTGTGGCAGGCTGCCCTTGCCGTAGTTTTCGAACGGGCCCAGGTAGTGCTTGAGGCCGGTCACCAAGGCTACATGCTTGACGCTGCCCGCCGCGCGCAGCGCATCGAGCACGTTGCGCACCATGGCGGCGTTGACACGGATATTCTCCGCTTCGGTATCCTGGCGAGCCCAAGTGGTCAAGAACACGTGGCTGGGCTTCAGCTCGGCCAGTGCCGTGGCCAGGGAGGCTGGGTCCATCAGGTCGGCCTGCACAGGGGTAACCCCTTCGGCCACGTTGGGCTTGCGCGCCAGTCCGGCAACCTGCCAACCCTGATCCAGCAGCAGTCGCGAAGTCGCGCTGCCGACGATACCGCTTGCGCCTACTACCAATGCAGAATGAGTCATGTCGTCTCCAGGTGTGAGTGGATGCTGTGGATGTGGACCGCAACATCCCGCCGGGGACTGCATCGGATGGCCTGTGGTGCGACGTCGCAGTGGTGCTGCAACGAGCGCTAGCGCTCGTCGAGTGCGAAGCGGGTCAGGCAGAAGGTGCCCACGCCGGCGTCCTGCAGACGCTGCGAGCCTTGCAACTCGGGCAGGTCGATGATCGCGGCGGCCTCGAACACCTCGGCCCCCATGCGCCGAACCAGATTGGCCGCAGCGATCAGGGTGCCGCCGGTGGCGATCAAGTCGTCGAACAGCACCAGCGAGTCGCCTTCGCACAGGCTGTCGGCATGCACCTCCAGGAACGCTTCGCCGTATTCGGTCTGGTAACCCTCGCTCAGCACGTGGGCGGGCAGCTTGCCTTGCTTGCGGAACAGGATCAGCGGTTTGTTCAGTTGGTGGGCAACGATGGAACCGATCAGAAAACCGCGCGCATCCATGGCGCCGATATGGCTGAACGGGGCGTCGATGTAGCGATGCACGAAACTGTCGATCACTAGGCGCAGAGCCTTGGGCGACTGGAACAGCGGGGTGATGTCACGAAACACCACGCCGGGCTTGGGGAAATCCGGCACAGGGCGGATCAGGGATTTGAAGCTGTGTTCGTCGAAAACCATCGGTCGTAGCTCTGGCAGGGCAGGGGTTGTGCAGTATAACCCTCAGGGGTGGCCAGTACTGCCCCACCTGCCGTGCTCATTCGAGCACCGTGCCACCGGCCACGGCGCACAGGCGTTGCGCATCGAGGATGCGTACTTCCTTGCCGTGCGCTTCGAGCAGCCCACCGTGCTGGAACCGAGTGAACACCCGCGACACCGTTTCCATCGCCATGCCCAGGAAGTTGCCGATCTCGTTGCGCGACATGCTCAGACGAAACTGCACCGCCGAGTAGCCGCGTGCAGTGTGCCGGGCCGACAGATTGGCCAGGAAGGTCGCGATACGCTCCTCGGCGGTCTTTTTCGACAGCAGCAGCATCATTTGTTGATCGTCGCGGATCTCGCGACTCATCACCCGCATCAGTTGGCGACGCAGCTGCGGCAGTTGCACCGACAGCTCGTCGAGGCGTTCGAAAGGAATCTCGCACACCGACGTGGTTTCCTGTGCCTGCGCGGTCACCGGATACACCAGGCGGTCCATCCCGGACAACCCCAGCAGTTCGCTGGGTAAATGAAATCCGGTGATCTGCTCTTCACCCCTGTCGCTCAGGCTGAACGTCTTCAAGGCACCGGAACGCACGGCATACACGGCTGCGAAGGCTTCCCCCTGGCGAAACAGGAACTCACCCTTCTTCAGCGGGCGGCCGCGCTTGATGATGTCGTCCAGCGCATCCATGTCGGCCAGTTCCAGTGACAGCGGCAGGCACAGCGGCGCCAGGCTGCAGTCCTTGCAGTGGGCCTGATGAGGGGCGCGGTTTTTCGCCGGCTCGGACATTGCTTCGATCCTTGTTGAAACGTATTGATAAGTGCAAGTTCATCCCTGCAAGGGTAACCCAGCCGCGCGCCTGCAAGCCAACAACCGCCTGCACGCTCGGCGCACCCAGGGAACTACAAGTGGCCAACGGGCTCAGCTACAACAGTAAACCCATCACGTCATTGCCCGAGGTAGACATCCATGAAAGCGCTCTTGCATGCCCTGAAGTACACCGGCCTGGTTGGAATGCTCCTCGCTGCCTCGTGCGGTGTGGGGGCTGCGCCGGGCGTCAGTGCCTCGAGCCCGGCGGCGGGTTCCGCTGCCAGCCCCGCAAGCACCACGGCCCCGGCACCTGGCACGGCCTCGACACCCGGCACTGCGCAGCCCCAGGCCAACACCACGCGCAACCCCTCCAGCAGCATGAATCGCGCGCCGGCCACTCGAAGTTCGAGTACGATCCCAAGGCCTGCGCCCTCGGCATCGCCTGAAGGCGGCGATATGCTCCAGCAGCAGCGCCAGCAAAGCGGTGAGCAGATGATCCAGGAACGCAAGGGGCGCGCAGCGGACAGTAATTGATCCCGAAACCGGAGAGACAAGTATGTCGAAGAAGATAGCGTTGGTGACAGGTGCCGGCAGCGGCATTGGCCAGGCAACGGCCCTCGGTTTGGCAGCCGACGGCTTCTGCGTGGTGCTGGCAGGCAGACGTCTGGAGACCGTGCAGGCCGTGGCTCGGAAGATCGCCGAGCAAGGCGGTGAAGCCCTGGCCGTGGCGGCAGATGTGCGTGACAGTGCCAGCGTGGATGCGTTGTTCGCCAGGGTCGAAGAGACTTACGGGCGCCTTGACGTCATCTTCAACAATGCCGGTATCGGCGCGCCCGCAGTGCCCATCGACGAGCTGGACGTGGCCAAATGGGCCGACGTACTGCAGACCAACGTCACCGGGGTTTTTCTGTGTTGTCGCGCGGCGTTCGGGTTGATGCGCCGACAGCAACCGCAAGGTGGCCGGATCATCAACAACGGGTCGATCTCGGCGCACACGCCACGCAGTTTCAGCATGCCCTATACCGCCAGCAAGCACGCCGTGCTGGGCATTACCAAAAGCCTTGCGCTCGATGGTCGCGAGTTCAACATCGCCTGCAGCCAGATCGATATTGGCAATGCCCTCACCGATTTGTCGGCGCGCATGACCAAAGGTGTTCGCCAGGCCAATGGCGACATCGCCGTCGAACCCATGGTCGATATGGTTCACGTTGTCGACGCGGTTCGCTATATCGCCAAGCTGCCTCTATCGGCCAACGTACTCAACATGACCGTCATGGCGACCAACATGCCGTTCGTTGGCCGCGGCTGAAGTGCGCTCTGCCAGCCCGTCGCCTGGCTGGCGCGCACGTTCCACTGTCGATCCAGGCAAGGTTACGGTTTATCATTCGTGCACTTTCACCTGTGTGCGTCCTGCCGGAGCCTTGCTACCGATGTCACTGATCCATCACTCCACCTGCGCGCCGTCCGAAGACGTCAAGAGCCAATTGCTGCAGATGGTGGTCGACTACCTTACCGACATCAGCAGCCTGGGCATTACCCCAAGCAACCCTTTGTACCAGCTGTACCAGTACGGCGTCGGCTATGAAGTGCATCTGTACCTGGAAGCGATGGCCGGAGGGCGTGAGGTAAAACCGGAGCTGGTGCTGGCGTTCGACCCTGCCCAACCGGAAACGCTCGACGGCTTCGCCCTGTTCCTGCGAGCCGCCCATGACCCCGCAGTGTGCACGGTGGCCTACATGGCAGTGCGCATGGCGCGGCGCAGGCAAGGAGTGGCGCGGGCGTTACTCGAGGCCATCCGGGTGCGTCATGCCCACGTCGAACTGGCGTGCGTACTGGGCAAGGTGCCCTGGTTCGAGAATCTGGGCTTTAAGGTAATCGGCGCGCAGGGCCCGCAAGTCAAGCTGAGCAGCGATGGCGGGGCGACCGACCAGCCCATTGCCGTGCTGGATGTCGCACCTGTCTACGCTTCGCTGGAGGTCCGACAGATTCATGCCTATCTGCTCAATCAGCATGGGCGCAAAGCCATGCTCGAGGCCGAAAGAAAACGCGACCGCCAGCTCGACCAGATGACGCGCCAGGCCTCGACATTCGCCAGGGATGCCTTGCAAGGCAAGCCACGCTGACGCGCTTTACCCATCAATGCATGTGCAGTGAGGTCGTCACCTTGCTCAACAGCCGTTCGTTGGTCCACGGCTTTGGCAGAAACTGAACATTCGGCCCCAGATCCAGGTCGCGACCCGAGTAACCCGAGGTCAACAGAATCGGCAGGGTAGGCCAGCGTTCGGCGGCCATCTTGCTCAAGTCGTAGCCGTCCATATGCCCCGGCATACGGATATCGCTGACGACCATGTTGACTTCTCCCGGGTGCGTCTCGAGAAAGTCGTAGCCTTGGTCGGCGGTTGCGAATGCCGTCACCTCGAAACCTGCATCTTCGAGCACCGTCGTCAGCAGGAGGCGGATAAGGTCCTCATCTTCAAGGACTAGAATAGAGGCGGTAGTCATGGGGGCGTCCCTTCAATGATGCATAAGCGTCTGAACAGTCGACTGACGCAACGCGCAAGGGTTCTGTGCCTTAAAAAAAAGACTGACGAAAGGGCATAAACTGTTGCGCACAAGTTACGGATATGCAAAGAAAACGGCGCGTTTCCGCGGCCGCGACCAAAGTCATCATCGGTAGCAATTTGCCGTCGGACGAGCCACTGCCTGGCTGGCCGGTGACAGAGCGCAGGTGCTAACCTGCGGCCCGGCGCTGCGCCGTGGCCGTTTTGCTCGCGCTCTGGGCGGCAGTGCTCCGGGTGCAGCGGTATTCTTTCGAATGAGTCCGATCATGAACAAAGCAACAGGCATCATCGCCGGCATCGTCGTCATGGCCGCGGCCGCCACCCTGGGTGGCGCCTGGTATACTGGCACCCAGTTGGAGCCGGTCCTCGGCAATGCCATCGAGCAGGCCAATCGCGAATTGGCTGCCTCCTTCAGCGTCGACGGCCAGCCGGGCATGCAGATCGAATTGCTGTCCCTGGAGCGGCATTTCTTCACCAGCACCGCGCACTACCGAATCAGACTTCACGGCATGCAGGCCGAGGGCAGGCCCGAAAACCGCGAGTTGTTGCTGATCGATCATATCGAGCACGGGCCGCTGCCCTGGTCACACCTGAAAACGTTCAGGTTGATGCCAGTGATGGCCGCGAGCAACTTCGCCCTCGAGCGCAACGCCGACACCCAAGCCTGGTTTGCCATGAGTCAGGAGCAGCCGCCGTTGCGCGGTCAGGCCAGCATCGGTTACGACGGTGCCAGTGACACGCGCCTGCAACTGTTGCCGCTCGACGCCCGCGAGGGCAATGACACCGTGAAATTTTCCGGTTTGAACGCCCGCCTGGTGTTGAGCGCCGACGCCAGCCATTACAGCCTGACCGGTCGCAGCGAAGAACTGCTGGCCGACATCGAAGGCCAGGCAGGTCGCCTGCAGGCGCAATTCAAAGGCTTGAGCTTCGATACCGGCGGCACCCTGGGTACCTCTGGCCTGTACCTGGGGCACTCGGAACTCAAACTTGCCCAGGCCAGTCTGCAGGGCGCCGAGATCGCCCCCGTCCAGGTGGAAAACCTTGCCGCTTCCAGCCTGATGCAGGAAGTGGAGGGCAAGCTTGACGTCCAGGCCAGCTACAGTATCGGCGCCGTGAACTATGCCAGCCGACCCGTCGGCGCGCTGCAGATGAGCATCAAGCTGGCCAACCTCGATATCGTTGCCAGTCGGCAATTCGGTGATTTCTATCGAACGGTCATCGCGCCGCAGTGGCAGACACCTTTGCCAGATGGAACATTGCCACCCTTGCGCTTGAGCATTGCCCAGCGGCAGCAATTGGAAGCGCTCATCGGCAGGCTGCTGGATGCCAAGCCCCAGTTGCAATTGGAACGCTTGAGCTTGGCCACCGACCACGGCGAAAGTCATTTGAGCATGACGGCTCGCCTGGCCAATCCCGCGCCGGCCAAACCCGGCTCGCCAGCCTATTGGCCCGCACTCATCGCCCATGTGCAGGCGGATCTGCAACTGTCCAAGCCGATGCTGGCAGACGTCGGCAGCCTGCAGGCCAGGCTCCAGGGGCAGACGGACCCGGCCCGTGTGGAACAGGCCGGACGGGATCTGAGCGCTACCGTCGCCGGGCTGGGGCAGATGCTCGGGCTGGTCAAGGACGAAGGCGAGCATTTACGTGCCAGCCTGCGCTACAGCGATGCCGTGGTGGATTTCAACGGCCAGAAGATGCCCCTGTCGCAGTTCGCGCAGATGCTCGGACAGTTCAGCAGCATCGGCCAGCGCTGACGGCAGGCGGCCGCCGTACGCGTCAGTCGCGTTGCGGCGGCAGCATCCGCTCGAGCATGCCGTCCCGGCGCACCGCCACGTGCCATACCGTGGCGGCGACATGCATTATGATCAATCCGTACAGCGCGAATTGCCCCCACACATGTACGGTGTTGGCGAATTTACCCAGCGCCTCGTTCTGGACGAACCCAGGCAGCGACACCAGCCCGAAAAACGGCACGTCCTGGCCATTGCCGGCCATCAGGTAGCCGGTCACTGGCATGGTCAGTAACACGGCGTACAGCAAGCCATGATTCAGATGGGCCAATACCCGCGTACCGGCACCGATCTCCGCTCGATAAGCTGGCGCCCTGTGGCGCCAGCGCCAGGTCAGCCGGATCAGCACCAGAAGGGCGACACTGATGCCCATGGACTCATGTGCCAGGTACCAGAGCACCCGTACCGGACCGGGCGGAAAATTCTCCGCTACCCACACGCACGGCAGCACCAGGCACAGCGCAGCGACCGTCAGCCAATGCAGGGCCTGGGCAAAGCCGTTGTAGCGTTCGATTGCCATGCACTCACTCCTCAATACGTGACACTCACCTGCAATGCCCGGTTGGACCGATCGACCCGAGCGGTGTCACTGTTTGTCAAAGCCCAACCGTCAGTCAAATCCGACACATCGTGTTATGGAAATAACTACCGACAGTCGGAAATGACTAGTGGCATCAGGCTATTATTGGATCCACGCTAAATACTGTCACACATTTGCCGATAGCCCGTGCAACATCACAGCGGACCTACCGGCCATGCAAAAAACCCTGAAATTCAGCCACAAGATTCTCCTGGCCGCTTCGCTCATCGTGACCGCAGCCTTCGCGTTGTTCACGTTCTATAACGATTACCTGCAGCGCAATGCCATTCGTGCCGACCTTGAAAGCTATCTGCACGAAATGGGCAGTGGCACTGCCACGAACATCCAGCACTGGCTCTCGGGACGCATCCTCCTGGCCGAAACCCTGGCCGAGAGCGTTGCCCTCAACCCCAGTCCCGAGGCCATAGGCGCGTTGCTCAAGCAGAAGACCTTGCTGGCCAACTTCGAGTTTGCCTATCTGGGCAATGTCTCGGGAGGTTATTTCCTCGAGCCGCCCGATACCATGCCCGAAGGCTACGATGCGCGCACCCGTCCCTGGTACACCGACGCCATGAACGCGCGCCGGACCATCCTCACCGAACCTTACGTCGATGCCGCGAACGGCAAGACCATCCTCACTATCGCCACCCCATCGCTGAGCGCCAATGGTCAGCCGGTCGGTGTAGTGGGCGGGGATCTGAGCCTCGAGACGCTGGTCAAGACCATCAACTCGCTGGACTTCGACGGCAGTGGCTACGCCTTTCTGGTCAGCGCAGACGGCAAGATCCTGGTCCACCCCGACAACCAGTTGGTGATGAAGTCACTCAAGGACGTGTACCCGCAGCACACACCGCGCATCGGCAGCGACGTCACCGAGGTCGAACGCGATGGCCGTCCGTCCATCGTGACCTTCGCCAAGGTCGAGGGGCTGCCTTCGGTCGACTGGTACATCGGTCTGAGCATGGACAAGGCCAAGGCCTACTCGATGCTCAGCCAGTTTCGCAGCTCGGCGGTGATCGCTACGGTCATTGCCGTGGTCCTCACCATCGCCTTGCTTGGTATGCTCATTCGCCTGCTGATGCAGCCTTTGCACGCAATGGGCCGGGCCATGCACGACATCGCCGAAGGCGAGGGCGACCTGACCCGTCGGCTCACCCTGCACAGCGCCGATGAGTTCGGCGCCCTGGCGCTTTCGTTCAACCGTTTCGTCGAACGCATCCATGACTCGATCCGCGAGGTAGCCTCGGCCACTGGCCAGGTCAACGAAGTGGCGTTGCGCGTGGTCAGTGCCTCGAACTCCTCGATGCTCAACTCCGATCAGCAGGTCAACCGCACCAGCAGCGTGGCCGCCGCCATCAACGAACTGGGCGCCGCCGCGCAGGAAATTGCCCAGAACGCCGCCCTGGCTTCGCAGCACTCCAGTGCCGCGCGCAGCCTGGCCGCCGACGGCCAGGCGGTGGTCGGCCAGACCATCAGCGCCATGAACGTGCTGTCGCAAAAGATCAGCGGCTCGTGCAGCAACATCGAAAGCCTGAACGCCAGCACCGTCAACATCGGTCAGATCCTGGAAGTGATCACCAGCATTTCACAGCAGACCAACCTGCTTGCGCTCAATGCGGCGATCGAAGCGGCGCGCGCCGGCGAAGCCGGGCGGGGCTTTGCCGTGGTCGCCGACGAAGTCCGTAACCTCGCGCACCGCACTCAGGAGTCGGCCCAGCAGGTTCAGGGCATGATCGAGCAGTTGCAGGTGGGCGCACGCCAGGCGGTCATCCTGATGAACGAAAGCCAGGGCCAGAGCGAGTCCAGCGTCACCATCGCCAATCAGGCCGGTGAGCGTCTGGTCAGCGTGACCCAGCGCATCGGCGAAATCGATGGCATGAACCAGTCGGTGGCCACCGCTACCGAGGAGCAGACTGCGGTGGTGGAATCGATCAACGTCGATATCACCGAGATCAACACCCTCAACCAGGAAGGTGTGGAAAACCTGCAGTCCACCCTGCGTGCGTGCGCCGACCTCGAACAGCAGGCCCTGCGGCTCAAGCAACTGGTCGGTAGTTTCCGCATCTGACGCCTGGGTGTGCGCCGGTAGGGCGGCCTTCAGGGATGAGGCCGTCGTACGGGCAACCGCCCTCTACATATCCACGGCAACGCTCAAGGTCAGGTTGCGCGGCTCGCCGGGCATCGCCCAGTAGTTGCTGTAGGATCGCTCGAAGTACTTTTCGTCGAACAGGTTGTTCAGGTTGACCCCCAGGGTGACCTTGTCGCTGGCCTTGTAATGCGCGAGCAAATCGACCGTGTGATAGGCGGGCAACTCGAAACGGCCCCCGGACTCGCCGGACCGATCCCCTACATAGGTGAACGCGGCGCCGATATCGGAACCGCGCAACGGCCCGTCCTGAAACTCATGGACGCCCAGCAGGCTGGCGCTGTTGCGTGCCACGCCAAGCAGGCGGCTGCCCTTGGGCACGCTGGCGTCGCCCTCGGTGACCTCGGCATCAATCCAGGCGTAGGCGCCGATCACACGTAGTGAGTCGGTCAGCTGGCCACTGAACTGCAAGTCGACGCCCTGGCTGCGTGCCTTGCCGATGGCGCGATTGAGGTTGCTCGCCGGGTCCAGCGCCAGCACGTTCTCTTTGTCGATGTGAAACGCCGCCAGGGTCGCGCTCAGGCGCTCGTCGAACAACTCGGCCTTGAGCCCCGCCTCGTAGCCCATGCCTTCTTCAGGGTCGAACGACTTGCCGCCGGCATCCAGCCCGCTGTTGGGCTTGAACGACGTCGAGGCATTGGCGAACAGCCCCCATTGCGGCGTGAGTTGGTAGAGCAGCCCGGCGCGCTGGGTGAAAGCATCCTGGCGCTGCAGGTTGCGATTGCCGGTGGTGTAGTCGGCGATGCGCTGTTCGAAATGTTCATAGCGCATGCCCAGCATGCCGCGCAGTTTGTCGCTGAACACCAGTTGATCCTGCAGATTCAGCGCGTGGCTGCGCACATGCTCGCGAAAATCCGAGCCCGACCGCGCGCCTGTGGGTTTGGGCTGGCCGTACACCGGGTCGAAGATGTCGATTCGGTAGGCACCTGCGGTGGCGGTCACCCGTTCGTTCTTGCGGTAATCCTCATATTCGCTGCCAATCAACAGTTCATGCTGCACGCTGGCCGTGTCGAGGAAACCGCGGAGCTCGACCTGGCTGATGCTGTCGTGCCAATCCATGTCGCGCTCTCGAAAGCGCCGATTGACCGTATGGCCGTCAGCGTTGAGCGCGCGTGCCTCACTGGCATCGCCGCTCAGCTCGCCCTGTTTGTAGTGGCTGGCCACGCGCAGTTGCCAGTCGTCGTTGAGCCGGTGTTCCAGCGCGGCCTGGATGCGGTTGTTGTCGTTGTCGATGAAGCCGTCGTTGGGCTCGCCGAGAAAGGTCCGGCGCGAGCCTCCACCCCAGCCATTGCCCGGCGCTACCACCCCGCGGTCGAACACCGATTGGTGGCGCACCAGCTCGGCCTCCACCAGCAAGGAGGTGTCCGGATCCAGCTGCCAGCTCAGCGATGGTGCCACGTACACCCGCTCGTTCTGCACATGGTCACGGAAGCTGTGGTTGTCTTCCACCGCCAGGTTGACCCGGCTCAGCACCTGGCCCTCGGCATCGAGCGGGGTGTTCAGGTCCAGGCTGGTGCGATAGCGGTCCCAGGAGCCGGCGCTGCCGTACAGGCGCGCGAAGGATTCGGCCTGGGGTTTCTTGCTGACGATGTTGACCGTGCCGCCGGGATCGCCACGTCCGTACAGGCTGGCAGCCGGGCCCTTGAGCACCTCGATGCGTTCGATGCTGGAAACGTCCGGGGTCGCAGGGTAGCCGCGGTTGGCGCTGAAGCCGTCGCGGTAGAATTCCGAGGTGCTGAAGCCGCGCACGCTGTATTCGTAAAGCGTCAGGCCGCCGAAGTTGTTCTGCTGGGACACACCCCCGGCGTATTGCAGGGCACGTTCCACATTGCTGCTGCCCAGGTCCTGAAGCACCTGGACCGGGATCACGCTGACCGCTTGGGGAACGTCCTTGATCGCGGTATCGGTCTTGGTCGCGCTGCCCGAACGGGTCGCGCGGTAGCCGGTGACCGGACCGGTCGCGGTTTCCATATCGCCACCCGCCGTAACGCTGATGGCTTCCAGTTCGAGGGTTTCGGGCGAGGTTTCAGCGTAGGCGGGCATCCCCAGTACGCTGAAGGCGAGGCCGGCCATGGGGGCTAAACGAGGTGAGCGCATGTGCAACGATCCATTATGTTATAGTTATAATATAACGTAATGATTCGTGACGTGCATCTCCCATCTGCGCATTTGCGCTGCTTAGGCCACCCGGCGCAGCGAAATGAACATGGCGTCGTCGGCCAGGATGGCTGCGATCATCGCGCCGGTTTCGGCCAGGCGCCGTGCCAGGTCTTCATCCGGGACGTGCAGGTCCCAGCGCGTCAACAAGTTATTCGTCAGCATCGGCATGGTGTCGACCTCGCGCAGCGCCGCGAGGAAAGCGGCAGGCGGCGGCAGGTACGTGGTGAAGCCATCGCCCTTGAGCGCAGCAGTGTGGATGCCCAATTGCGCGCACACTTGCGCCTTGGCAGCGATGTCGTCACGGTCGGCCTGGCGCGACTGCTCGATCAACGCCGCCAGCGGCGCGTCGATCAAATGCCCACCGGCAATCAACGCCGGTCCAGTGGCCCAGGCTTCGGTCGGGCAATCCTTCATGTCCGGACGCAGTGGAATGTGCGGGTTGATCTCCATCGGATAGATCCGGCACACCAGCGGCCGCTTGGCATAGATGCCGCAGCGATTGTCGGCATCCAGGTTGCGGCAAGGTCCGACGTTGTAGGCGGCGAAGGTGATCGAGACGTAGGCGGGCGCGCTGCCGCACAGCACGGGCAGCGAACGCCGTCTGGCATGTTCCTGTTGCGCGTGGCTGAGGTTCAGGCTGTGCAGCCCGGGGCCGTTTTCCAGGAAGGCTTCGAGCAACACGATCAACTGGCCGCCGTCTTCCGCCCAATGGCGCGCCTCGGACAGCGTCAGCGGTACGTGATGGTCGCTGCAGCATTTGCCACAACCGGTGCAAGAAAAACGTGTGTCCATGCCAACCCCGTCTGTTCGGAAAGAGTGACGAAAACATGGCGTTTCGACACTGATGAACTGGACCGGAGCAGATTCCGTGCCAGCTCCCTTCAGCCGCCCAGCAGGTCGTGGGCGTCGAGCAGCCGGTAGGCCACCTGGGGGTTCTTTTCCAGGCCGCGACGGATAGCGGCCGGGATCGCTTGCCGCGTCTTGCGGCACAGTCCCGGCAGCGCGTCGAGGTGGATAGCGATGCCACGCATGCTGCGCACGGTGCCTGAGCCGGGCGTGACTTCGACACGCAGGCCAAGCTGGTCGAAGATGCGCTGCTGCAAGCGCCGCAGGTCATCCAGGCTGTCCACGTTCTCCAGCCGTTCGAGCAGGCGCTTTTCTTCATCGCGGGTCAGGCGCAGGATGCGCAGGTCGGCATCGGGAACCGCGTGCAGGCGTTCGCGCTCGCAGATGCAAGCGCCGGGTGGGCAGGGTTGGCGAGTGGCAGGGGCCATGGTCATGAGCGCAAGCATAGCCAGACTGCGGGGTATTTGCACTGGGGCTGTCGACATGCCGGGGCCTCGTCCATACTGGCGCAAATCCATCCGTTCCCAAGGCCTTACATGTCCAGAAGCCGGCTCGCCGTGCGCCATGGCGCACTGAGCATCCTCCTTGTATTGCTCGCCGCCTGTTCCAGTCAACGCAGCAACCAACCCCCGGCACCTTCGCCCGAACAGGTGCGTGCCAAGCTCGTGCAGCTGCTGCCCGCCAAGGTCACCGACCGCGAGGGCTGGGCTGCCGATATCGAAACGGCCCTGAACGTGCAGGGCATCCCGGGCAGCGATGAAAACCTGTGCGCGGTGCTGGCCGTGGCCGAGCAGGAATCCACCTTCCAGGTCGACCCCAGCGTGCCGGGGCTGGGCAAGATCGCCCGCCAGGAAATCGACCGCCGCGCCGGCCGGGTGCATGTACCTGGCTTTCTCGTCGACGCTGCGCTGGGCATTCGCTCGGTCGACGGCAAGTCCTATGCGCAACGACTGGAGGCTGCACGCTCGGAGAAACAGCTCAGCGAAATCTTCGACGACTTCACCGGCATGGTGCCCTTGGGCAGGCAGCTGTTCGGCACGTTCAACCCAGTCCGCACCGGCGGGCCGATGCAGGTCAGCATCGACTTCGCCGAGAAGCACCGCGCGCGCTACCCCTACACCGTGGACGGTTCGATTCGCCGCGAAGTGTTCACCCGGCGCGGCGGCATGTATTTCGGCATTGCCCATCTGCTTGGCTATCCGGCCAGCTACGAACGTCCGTTGTACCGCTTCGCCGATTTCAACGCCGGCTGGTACGCAAGCCGCAATGCGGCGTTCCAGAATGCCGTGAACCAGTTGTCCGGCGGCCGTCTGGCGCTCGACGGCGACCTGATTCGCTACGACTCCAGCGCCGCCAGCAACACCGAGCTGGCGGTACGCAATCTTGGCAACCGCTTGAACATGAACGACCGCGACATTCGCCGTGCCCTCGAGGAAGGTGAAACCCTGGATTTCGAAAAGACCACGCTCTTCGAGCGTACCTTCGCCCTGGCCGACAAGGCTGCCGGCAAGCCGGTTCCGCGGGCGATCCTTCCGGGCATCAAACTGCAGAGCCCGAAGATCACCCGCAACCTGACCACGGCCTGGTTTGCCCAACGGGTGGACGAGCGCTACGCCCGCTGCATGCTGCGCGCCCGCTGAGGGCCCCGGGTTCGCTTAGTCGGCGCGCAGCAGCAGCGGCTCGGCCAGGCTGTAGCCAAAGCCGCGCAGGGTCTGCAGGGCTTCGGGGCAATCGAGCTGGGCCAGCTTGCGACGAAGGTTGCACACGTGTCGCTCGATCAGCGCCGTCTTCGGCGCCTGGCCTGCGCCCCACAATTGCTGCTCGATGGACTGCCGGCTGACCGCGCCAGGGTTGCTTGCCAGCATCGCCAGCAAGCGATGCTCGCTGACGGTCAGGCTCTGCTGGCGCTTGCCGCGTCCGACCATCAGCCGCGATGGCGACAACCACAGGCGTGAAGGCGGCAGGGCAGGGGCGCGCGGCCGCGCACGGGACAGTGCCTGCAGACGCGCCAGCACCTCGGCTGTGGCGACCGGCTGCGCCAGGCACGCATCGGCCCCGGCGCGCAGGGCGGCGATACGGGCCTGACGGTCGTCGCCGGCCAGCAGCACCATCAGCGCAGCGCTGCCCCGGTGCGCCAGGCAGTGCTCCAGCGCGCCCTGGCCGGAGCGTTCCAGTGCCAGCACGATGAACCCATATTGGCCTGGCACAAGCGCCTGCGCTGCTGTGGCCGTATCGACCGTGTGCAGTGTTGTGGCGTGTTCCGCCAATGCGCGTTGCAGGGCGTTGTCGGGCGTGTCGCTGATATAGAGCAGGTTCATGTTCACACCAATGCCTTGCTTTGTCGGCACCACAGGGTCATCCGCGTGCCACCTTGTTCGCTGCTGCCCACTTCGAGGGTAAATCCATGCAGCTTGACCACCGCAGCAACGATCGACAGCCCCAGGCCGAAGCCGCTGTGCTGGCCGTCGGCTTCGCAACGATAGAAGCGTTGAAAGATCGCTTCGCGCTCCTCTGGTGCGATACCCGGTCCGCTGTCGCTGATTTCCAAACGTGTGGCGCCGTTTTCCGCCGTGGCGCCAAGCACCACCAGACCGTGCGCCGGAGTGAACTTGATGGCATTGCTGAGCAGGTTGCCCACGGCTTCGAACAGCAGCGCGCGATCGCCATGCAGCATCGGCAGCGTGTCGGGCACGTCCAGACGCAGATTGATGCCCTCGTCCTCGGCCAAAGGCAGATAGAAGTCGTGCAGTTCGTGCAGCAGCGGTTGCGGGTCGAAGGAAATGAAGCCGGAACGTCGGCGGTGGTCTTCGATTTCCGAGATGCGCAACAGCCCACGAAAACGCGCCATCAGCGTGTCGGCTTCAGCGATCACATCGTCCAGTTGCAACGCTTGGCGCGAATCCGCCGGCGCCTCCTGCTGGATGCGATACAACTGGGCGCGCAGGCGGGTCAGGGGGGTACGCAAGTCATGGGCAATGTTGTCGCAGACGCCCTTGACCTCGATCATCAGTTGCTCGATGCGTTCGAGCATCGCATTGACGATCGCCGCCAGCATGTCCAATTCGTCCCGGCGGTCCGAGAGCGGCAGGCGAGTGGTCAGATCACCGGCAACGATCGCATCGGCACTGGCCTCGATGGCGCGGATGCGCCGCAATGGCCTGCGTCGCAGCAGGTGCCAGCCGGCGATCCCGGGAATGATCGTCAGGGAAATCCCCCACAGCAGTGCGCGCAGAATGATGTGGGTCACCGCGAACAACGAACCGTTGTCGCGTACCAGCACTAGCCAGCGACCATCGAGTGTACGCATGGCCACCGCGTCGCAGCTGTTCTGCGGCATCTGCGGGTTGGCGCTGTCCACGCAGCTGTCCAGGTCGTGGATGCGACCGTCCAGCGGCAGGCCCCGCGGCACTTGCAGCAGCTGGCCGGACAACGGCCGCAGTTGCAGGTCGAACAGGCCATAGGCATCGAAGGTGCGATCATCGAATGCTTCGCTGGCAGCCAGCGCCTCGTTCAGCGCTTCACCGTGGAACCGCGAGAACAGATGTTGACGCTGCATCAGGGAGTGCCGCGCCAGGTCGGCGAGGTAGGTCGAGACCTCGTAGTACAACACCCCCATGAGGATGCTGCTCCAGGCCACGAACAGAAAGCTGTAGAGCGCCAGCAGCCGACTGCTGGAAGAACGCCAGCCTTTAGACAGGTTCGGCAATGACATAGCCGGAGCCTCGCACGGTCTTGATCAACGGTGCGGTGCCCGGTGGGTCGATCTTCTTGCGCAAGCGGCCAATGTGCACGTCGATCAGGTTGGTGCCCGGATCGAAGTGATAACCCCAGACTTCTTCGAAGATCATCATGCGCGTCAGGATCTGCCCGGCATTGCGCATCAGAAATTCCAGCAACTTGTATTCGGTGGGCAGCAGGTTCAGCGCCTGTTCGCCACGGCGTGCTTCGCGGGTCATCAGGTCCAGGGTCAGGTCGGCGACGCGCAGCGTGTTGTCGGCGGCGGCCACGGGGTTGTTGCGGCGCAGCAGCACCTCGACCCGAGCCGCCATCTCGTCCGAGGCGAACGGCTTGGTCAGGTAGTCATCGCCACCGGCACGCAGGCCGCGTACGCGCTCGTCGACATCGGACAATGCGCTGATCATCAGAATGGGCGTGCTCACCCCGATGGTGCGCAGGGTCGTCACGATGGCCAGGCCGTCCAGCTCGGGCAGCATGCGATCCAGGGTGATCACGTCGTAGTTGCCGCTCACCGCCTTGACCAGCCCTTCGCGGCCGTTGTCCACCCAGTCGACCTGCAGGCCATGGCTGCTCAGTTCCGCCACGATCTCCCTGGCGGTCACGGCATCGTCTTCGATGGTCAGTACGCGCGTCATGTTGGTCTCTACCCGATGATGTCTGCTGAGGATGGCGGCATTGTGACAACAATCCGCGCACGGCTCGTTGAAGTTTTTTTCATCTTGCGCCACCTCCTCCTTTCTGGGTAACCCCAAGGCAGTTCCGAGGCCGCAGGCCGACGGATAGCACGTTCGCTATGCAGGTTGCTAAAGCCTGGTTGTTTCCGGCCGATGCAACGGTCACAGCCTATAGGGACGCACTCGTCATGAACGCCTTGAACAACATCGCCAGCACCTTGAGCATTCGCCCGTCTGCCCCGAGCAACACTGCCGCGCCGGCGCCCACGGCGGTCGCCGACAGCGAGGCGACGCAGACCGCTGCCGCGCCTGCCGATACCGAGAAAGGCGCGCCGGCCGGTGGCGCTGGCGGCGCGGGCGCAGCCCAGGGCAGCAGTGGTACATCGGACACGATCAAGGCGCTGCAAAAGCAGATTGCCGAGTTGCAGAAGCAGCTTCAGGAACAGCAGCAGGAGATGGCGCGCATCCAGGCCAGCCAGCAAAGCGAAGAAAGCAAAGCGGCCTCCGTGGCCGCCATCCAGGCGCAGGTGGTCGCCACCTCTGCGGCGCTGCAGACCGCCACCGCTGGGCTGCTCCAGGCCATGCAGGAATCCGGCAGCAGCACCGCCGGTTCCATGGTCAGTACCACGGCTTGACGTCCACCCCAGGCTACTTATAAACCCTTGGTCCATGAGCTAGGCTAGGGGCAGACATCACCGAGGAGCTCCCCAATGCTGGCGCCTGCCAAGCCTGTGCATGAAGAAGAGCGCGTACACGCCCTGCATGCGCTGAACATTCTCGACACTCGGCCCGAGGAGCGTTTCGACCGTCTTACCCGCCTGGCCAGGCGGCTGTTCGACGTGCCCATTGCCTTGGTCAGCCTGGTGGACAGCGACCGCCAGTGGTTCAAGTCGTGCCAGGGCATGGCCGCCACTGAAACGCCGCGAGATGTCTCGTTCTGCGCCCATGCCATCCTCAGCGACCAGATCCTCATGATCCCCGATGCCGGCAGCGACGAGCGTTTCCACGACAACCCGTTGGTGACCGGTGAACCCAGGATCCGCTTCTATGCCGGCTGCCCGCTGAAAGTGGGCAATGGCAGCAACGTCGGGACGTTGTGTCTGCTCGATACCCGGCCACGAGTCCTCGACGCCGAGGAACGCGGCCTGCTGCTGGACCTGGCGAGCATGGCCGAGCGCGAGATTGCCGCCTTGCAGCTGGCCAGCATCGACGACCTCACCCAGCTGTCCAACCGGCGCGGGTTCGAAGCCCTGGCCGAGCATGCCTTGAGCATGTGCAGGCGCATGGGCACGCCAGCGTCGCTGCTGTTCTTCGACCTCGATCGCTTCAAGGTCATCAACGACACCTTTGGCCACGCCGAAGGCGACCGCGCCTTGGTCACGTTCGCCCAGGTATTGCGCAGAGTGCTCAGGGAAATGGACATCGTCGGAAGAATGGGCGGGGACGAATTCGTCGCGCTGCTGCTGGGCTCCAATGCCGCCGCAGGCGATGCGGTCATCGAGCGCCTGGGCCGAGCCCTGGCTGACGCCAACGCCGAGCTGCAAGGCCGCTATTCGATCACCTACAGCGTGGGTCGCATCGAGTACGACCCCGGGCGTCACGACAGTGTAAAGCGTCTGCTGGCCGATGCCGACGGCGCCATGTATGCCCGCAAGCAGGCCGCTCGGCGTTCGTGATCGGCGCGGTCAGTCCGCGGCCTGACGCATTTGCTTCTTCTGCGCCTTGTAGTCCATCGCCACCGCCGGCGGTGCACTGCTCTTGCCGGTTTCCACCCATTTGCGCAGGCGGCTGGCGTCGGCAAAGTGGGTGTACTTGCCGAAGGCATCGAGGATCACCATGGCCACCGGTCGACCTCCCATTCGCGTCACCAGCACCAGGCAGTGGCCGGCCATGTTGGTGAAGCCGGTCTTGGTGATCTTGATGTCCCAGTCGTCCTTGTTGATCAAGTGGTCGGTGTTGTGAAAGCCCAATGTATAGCTGGGTTTCTTGAACGCCACGGTCTTTTCCCGCGTGGTGCTCAGCTCGCTCAGCAGCGGATACTGCTGCGCCGCCACCAGCAGCTTGGTCAGGTCGCGTGCGGTCGAGACGTTGCTGGTCGACAGCCCGGTGGGCTCGACATAGCGGGTGTGGGTCATGCCCAACGAGCGAGCCTTGGCATTCATCGCCGCAATGAACGCACCGTAGCCACCCGGATAGTGATGCGCGAGGCTCGACGCCGCACGGTTCTCGGAAGACATCAAAGTAATGAGCAGCATGTCCCGACGATTCAGCTCGCTGCCGAGCTTGACCCGCGAAAACACACCCTTCATTTCCTTGTTCTGGCTGATGTCCACCGAAATCACTTCGCTCATGGACTGTTTGGCATCCAGCACCACCATGCCCGTCATCAATTTGGTCACCGACGCGATGGGCACCACATGGTCGGCGTTGTTCTCGTAGACCACTTTGTTGGTCTGCAGATCGATCAGCAGGGCACTGCCCGAGGCCAGGTGCAACTGCGATGGGTCACGCGGGATGGCGGCTTTTTCCGCCGCTTGCAGGTTCGGGGCGACGACGAAGGTGGTCAAGGCCAGCCACAGGCTGAAAAAAGATAGCGGGGTCTTCACGCGGAGCGCTCACTGAAAAAGAGGTAGATCGGGCTGATGATCGAGGCGGGGTCGAGAGTGTCGAATGTCACACGTCGGAAGTATGGCAAAGCGCCTGCCGATTGTCGCGCTTGTCGGGATGCACCGCGTGAAGAAAAGCTCATCCAGCTCGATGTCCAATGAAAAGCCCCGCAAGGCGGGGCTTTGTCGCAAGCGCAATGAATCAGGCCAACTGAGGGTGCTGCGCCGCAGTGAGTGTGGCGTACGCTTGCTTGGCATGGGGCAGGGAGGGCAGGGGGCCGCTGATAGCCTCGCCGTCGCGCACTACGTACCAGCACGCCAGAAGGCCCAGATCGCGCAACTTTTCCGGGACTGCACTGCCGACTACCGACATGATTCTTAATACAGGCATGAGAGACCTCCGTGGTTCCTGCCGACCACCTTACGAAATCGACCCGCACCTTAGAAATCACCTTGCTCGATAGTCACCATCGACAATCCCTATCGCGCTCACACCGCGCGACTCACCAGCGCGGCGGGCCGTAGTAGACCGGCGGAGGCCCATAGTAGCCGCGCGGTGGCCCGTAGTAACCACGCGGCGGCGGTGGTGCCGCATACACGGGGTAGGGCTGCGCATACACCGGCTGCGACTGGACATACACCGGCTGCTGTACATAGACAGGCTGTTGCACATACACCGGTGGCGGGCTTTGCACATAGACCGGTTGCTGCTCCACATAGACCCGCTGCGGTGCATTGGAGGTGACCACCGCACCGACCACGGCCGCACCCAGTACCACGCCCAATATACCCGGCCCGGCACCCTGCCAGCCGCCGCCATGCGCCAAGGCCTGGCTGGCCATCGCCAATGTGCCGACCAACAGAGCGATCTTGGGAAGTTGACGCATCATGATAGATTCCTCGTGTTTCGCACCCCTGGCGTTCGAACCTGCGATAGGTCCAAAGCATTTCGCCGGGAACACGACTATGACAAAAAATCAGTCGAAAGCGTCCCTGTCCATGGGTAAATTTTGTGTAAGGGCATGGCGTCGTCAGCCCGCTTTCATACGTCACACGCTGCCCGGAGGCCACCGATGTCCATTTCTCCCAACCGCGATACCATCCTGTGCATGTCCCTCGCCGCGCGTCCCGGAACGTTCGGGGTGCGCTTCCACAATCACCTGTACGACCAGTTGGGTCTCGACTACTACTACAAGGCCATGACCACACGCGACCTGCCAGCCGCCATCGGCGGCATGCGCGCCCTGGGCATCCGTGGCTGCGGCGTGTCGATGCCATTCAAGGAAGCCTGCATACCCCTGGTGGACGAGCTGGATGCGTCGGCAGCGGCCATCGAGTCGATCAATACCATCGTCAATGACAACGGTCACCTGAAGGCCTACAACACCGACTATCTGGCCATCTGCCAACTGCTCGACACGCACGGCGTCGATCCCGAAACCACCTTTGCCCTGCGTGGCAGCGGCGGGATGGCCAAGGCCGTGGCTTCGGCATTTCGCGACGCTGGTCTGCGCAATGGCTTGATCATCGCTCGCAACTACGAAACCGGCCGCGCGCTGGCCGACGCCTGCGGTTATCCCTGGCAGGCCGAACTGGGCGATTCGCGTCCGCAACTGCTGGTCAATGTCACACCGATCGGCATGGCCGGCGGCGAGCAGGCCGACGGGCTGTCGTTTGAAACCGCCGCCATAGAAGCGGCGCAGCGGGTATTCGATGTGGTCGCGATGCCTTGGCAGACACCATTGATCAAGGCCGCGGGCGAACTGGGCAAACCGGTGATCACAGGCTTGGAAGTCATTGCCATCCAAGCCCTTGAACAGTTCGTGCTCTACACCGGCGTGCGTCCAACGGCCGAGCAACTGCGTCTGGCCACCGAGTACACCCGCAGCTGATCAGCGCGTCATTCCAGCCGCGACAAGCGCTCTTCCAGTACGGCGATGCGTGCCTCCAGCTCGTCGAGGCGGGTATCGTCAGGCCGCGAACCGCCGCGCTCGGGTGTCGCAGCACGGGCGTTCATGATTGCGTCAATGGCAGCCGGATCGCCCAGGGCGTGGGAGTAACGATCTTCGCGCTGGCCTGCCTGGCGCGGCACATGCACCGCGAAACCGCGGCTGATCAATCGCTCGAGTTGATGCAAGATCTGCTCGCTGTCCTCGAAATCGTGCAGGCGGGCACTGCGCGACAGCAGCTCGCCAACGGTCTGCGGTCCCCGCAGGAACATCAAGCCCATCAGGATGACCTGGGCGGGCACCAGCTCGAGCGCCTTGTCCAGCCGGTGTTCCCAGCGATCGGCACGGCTGCCCATCACCAGTCGGGTCATCTGCCGGCCTTCCAGAGCGCGCAGGCTCTGCCCGATCTGCCCCTGGGTGTACTGGCTCACTGGCTCGCGACTGGTCTTCTGGTTGCAGGCCAGTACCAGCGCATTGAGCGTCAGCGGATAGGTTTCCGGATTGCTGGCCTGCTTCTCGATCAGCGCGCCCAGCACGCGGATCTCGATGGCATCGAGCTGCAGTGGTTCGGAAGCGTTTGTTTCAACGTCGGTCATGGCGAAACCCCAAGCAATCATCGCAGGCAATCATAGACGGCCAGTATGCTATAAAAGCCGCGCGAAAAGACGTCTGCCCGGCTGCCCGCCGCCGCCCGTGGCGCGGCTATGCGCGCGACGGCACGTCATCACCCGGGCGGGCGCCAAATTTGGGGTTGCTGCGCGTCAAAACCGGCCTTAGACTGCCGCCCCTCTTGACCATGTGCCCTGTGGTGCTTGAAGAATTCTGCCTGCGTCGCTTCCGGCGTCGCGAGCTTCCTGTTTTGCCCTAGCGCATTATTCGTTTGCAGAGAAATCAATGACAAAGGAAAAGTTGCTGGCCATGCCGGCTGATGACTACATGAACGCCGAGCAACTGGCCTACTTCACCGAGCTGTTGCAGGCCATGAAGATCGAGACCCAAGAGCGTATCGAGCAAAGCCGTGTAGCCATTGAAAGCCTGGATACGCCGGCCGATCCCGCCGATGCCGCTTCCGTGGAAGAGGAGCGCCACTGGCTGGTCAATGTCATCGATCGCGACCAGCGCCTGCTGCCGCAATTGGAAATGGCTCTGGGCCGGATCAACGACGACAGCTTCGGCTGGTGCGACGACAGTGGCGAGCCGATCGGTCTCAAGCGTCTGCTGATCAGCCCCACCACCAAATACTGCATCGAGGCGCAAGAGCGCCACGAGCAGATCGACAAGCATCAGCGTCAGGCATGATCACGCTCGCGCAGGCACCTCTTACGCCTGCGGATGCAATGCCACGTTGAGCTCATCGACGATGGGCGCCCATTCTGCGTCGCTGTGCAGCTCTTCTTTCAAGAAGTTGCGTTGCTGTTCACTCCAGAAGGGCGCATCTATCAGCTTGGTGTCTTGATCCAGCTGATGCTCGGCAATGAATTTCTGAATATCGGCCTCGTCGCTGGCCAGGCCCAGTTGATCGAAAAGGCCAGTGAGGCTTGGGTTCGGCAGATCCATGATGACTCCTTTGCGGCCGTTTCCGGCCATGATTGAAAGGTTACCCAGTATCTGAGGCGAGGCCCTCGCCAGAGTTCGCTTGCGATGCCGGATTTGTCTGCAGTACTGACGGACAGAAGCACTGGCCTGTGCACCGTTTTCCGTCCAGGCCGCAGCCATGCAACAAACTTCTTGACCGCGGCGGGGTTTGATTCGGTACTATTCGCGGCAGATCACCGTCATGCGCATCATCGCTCGGATCATGTTGGTCGCCGGCTGCTCGATGCAGCCCGGCGCCGCTCAGCCACACATGGCCAGGCCTGCCTTTTTCCTTCGCGGTCATCGGCAATTTTCCCTGCAGCAGGGTCGACGCTGCGCATCCCGGATCAAGGTTCGATCCTTTAGTCTTTCGTTAGCAGGTCGGTGGCAGTCATTGCACGTGCCGCCGACCGTTCGGCGCTCCCCGCGTCTTCAGGTTATTACCACGCGAACAGCGTTCGGTAGTCTGTGTTTCGATTTGAGGATTCTTCATTGGCAGTAAGTAATCTGGATATGCACGCACTGTTTGTGCTCGGCGACTTGCGTGCGAAGTTGGTCAAACTCTTTCAGTCGCGTTTCGTCTATGTCACCGAACAAAGCGCTGAAGGCATCTATATGGCCGAACTCGATACCGAGTCCGCACTGGTGGTCGATGACAAACCCAGGCTCGAACTCAAAGTAGGCGACCATTTTCGCGCCGCGGTCTTGCCCAGTCGCGAAGGTGGCAAGTTCGAACTCAAGTTTCGCGACATCAAGCTTACCGTTTACGGGCTCGGCGAGTATGCCTTCGTCAGCATGGCGCAGGGCGAGGGCATCGTGTTCAAGGAAGGCCAGACGGTGATGCTGGTATTCGCCGCCCACGAGCGCATCGAGGAAAACCTCGGCAAGACCTTGAAGGCGGCAACCGCCAAGGCGGCTAAGTGGCGCAAGGGTGAGTTGGCCTTCAAGGCCAGCGAGTAACGCCTCGGGGAACCTGCGCTACAGTAAGTTGACTTACCCAAGTCATCGACTGTTTACCGAGGAACCCCGCATGAAAGGACTACGTGCCTGGCTGGCCGCTTGTGGCGCCGGCTTCTGGCTATCGACTGCAGCCATCCCGGCTCACGCGCAGCCGGCGCCCATACACTTCGCCGATCTGAACTGGGAAAGCGGCAGCTTCATCACCGAACTGCTGCGCTACATCGTCGAGAAGGGCTACGAGCTGCCCACCGACACCCAGCCCGGCACGACCATCACCCTGGAAACGGCCCTGGCCAAGAACGACATCCAGGTCATTGCCGAAGAGTGGGCGGGGCGCAGCCCGGTATGGGTCAAGGCCGAAGCCGAGGGCAAGGTCATCGGCGTGGGCGATACCGTCAAGGGTGCCACCGAGGGCTGGTTCGTTCCCGAGTACGTGGTCAAGGGTGACGCCGCCAAGGGCATCAAACCGCTCGCGCCAGAGCTGCGCAGCGTCGCCGACCTGGCGCGCTACAAGGACGTCTTCAAGGACCCGGAAAGTCCCGACAAGGGCCGCTTTCTCAATAGCCCGATCGGCTGGACGTCCGAAGTCGTCAACGCGCAGAAACTCAAGGCTTACAAGCTGACTGACGATTATGTCAATTTCCGTTCGGGCTCCGGCGCTGCGTTGGATGCCGAAATCGCGTCGTCGATCCGCCGCGGCAAACCGGTGCTCTTCTACTATTGGTCGCCGACGCCGCTGCTGGGGCGTTACAAGCTTATCCAGCTCGAAGAACCGCCGTTCGATGCGAAGGCCTGGGGCACTCTGACCGATGCCGACAACCCTGCGCCGCTGCCGAGCCGCTCTCTACCTTCCAAGTTGTCCATAGGGGTGTCGAAGGCGTTCCAGCAAGAGTATCCGCAGCTTGTCGATTTCTTCGCCAAGGTCGATCTTCCCATCGATCCCCTGAACAAGGCCCTGGCCGACATGAGCGAAGCCCGCACACCGCCTCGCCAGGCCAGCGAGGCATTCATGAAAGATCATCCAGACGTGTGGAAGGCATGGCTACCCGAAGAGGTCGCCAGCAAGGTCAGCGCCAGCTTCAAGTAGTCAGTGACCACTGTCGCTGCGGTGGCTGCTGACTTCGGCAGGCACCGCTTCCCCCGCGGTACGCTTGCGGAACAGCGCGGCCCGAGCCAGCAGCAGCGTGGTCACTGGCACGGTTATCGACAGTAGAATCGGGATGAGCCAGGCATGCACCACTGGCCCGTGCTTGAGCCAGGAAAAGTACAGGATCGAAGCCAGCGCCACGCACCAGGCGCCCAATGTCGACGCCAGCGCGGGCGGGTGCATGCGTTGGAAGTAGTCCTTGAAGCGCAGCAGCCCCAAGGCGCCGGTGAAGGCGAACACGCTGCTGGCCAGCAGCAATACCGCTGTGGCCACCTCCACCCAGAACGGCAGTATCTGTACCGAATTCATTCGATGACTTCTCCGCGCAGCAGGAATTTGGCCAGCGCAAACGAGCCCACGAAACCGAACAGGGCGATCAGCAGCGCTGCCTCGAAATAGGTGTCACTGGCATAGCGTATACCCAGCACCAGCATGACCAGCATGGCCAGGATATACAGGTAATCCAGGGCCAGTACCCGATCCTGGGCCGAAGGCCCCCGGAACAGTCTCACCAGGGTCAGCAACATGGCCAGGGCAAAGATGAACAGGCTCGCGACAATGGCATTGGACAGCAATGCGCTCATTGGAAAATCTCCATCAGCGGGCGTTCGTAGGTGTCTTTGAATTCCTTGATGAACTGCGCCTCGTCATCCAGATCCAGCACATGCATCAACAGGACGCTGCGATCCAGCGCCAGTTCGGACCACACGGTGCCGGGAATGACGGTGGCGACGGCCGCGAGGGCGGCCAGGCCGTTGGCATTGTGCAACTGCAGCGGAATCTCGATGAAGGCCGAGCGGGGCGCGCGAACGTCCATTGTCCATACCCGCCAGAATACCTGCAGGTTGGAAACCAGCACGCCGCCACCTACGCGCAGCAGCAGTTGCAGCACCACCATGGGCCGACGGATCCGTACCGCCTGAGGCCGCAGGGGCGACATCAGCAACGGCGCCAGCCACCCAAGCAGCGCGGCCAGCAACAGGTTTCCGGCGCTCAGGGACACATTGAGCAGCAACCATAGTACGGCAAGGGCCATAGACAAAAGGGGGGCGGGTAACAGGCGGCTCATGGTTCACCCTCCAGGCTGGCAGCAGTCGGGCTGGGTATTGGCTGAGCGCCCAGCACGGTCATCACGTATTGCTTGGGATCGTCGAGCATCGCCGCCGTGTCCGCCGTGTACCGCAACAGTGGCTCGGCGCGCATCGCCAACACGACGCAAAGCCCCAGCAAGACCATGATCGGCACGCATTCGTTGAGCCGCAGCAACGGTGAAGGCCGCTCGTGGGGCGTCCAGAAGCGCTGCATGCCGACCCGTGCCAGCGCGATCAACGACGCCAGTCCGGAGAGAATCAGCAACGCCAGGTAGGCCCATGCGGTTGCACTCAGGGTCTGCTCGCTGGCTACACCCAGACCCTGCGGGTTGAACAGTGCGGAAATCAGGTTCAGCTTGCCGATGAAGCCGGAGAGCGGCGGCATGCCGATGATCAGCAGTGCGCAGGCAATGAAGCTCAAACCCAGGAAGGCCATGGTCCATGGGATCACCTGACCCACTACGGCTTTCTGCTCGTCATCCAGGTTGATGCCCTTGGGTGGATGCAAGGCCTCGACTGCTGCTGGCAGCGGGTCGGCATCGTACTCCAGCGGGATTTCGTTGGCCGAGCGCGAGCGCTCGATCAACTCGGCCAGCAGGAACAGGGCGCTGAGCGCCAATGTCGAGCTGACCAGATAGAACAGCGCAGCGCCGATCAGTCCACTCTGCCCGAAACCGATGGCCGCCAGCAGGATACCGGCCGACACCATGATGCTCAGGCTGGCCATGCGCTCCAGGCGCTGCGCGGCAACGATGCACACTGCGGCCACGGCGATGGTCGCCAGCCCACCGTAGATCAACCACTGGCCACCGAAGTGCGCCGAGGCCCCGGCCTGTCCGGAGAACAGCAGTGTCCACAGCCGCAGCAGGGTGTAGAAACCCACTTTGGTCATGATCGCAAAGAGGGCCGCAACCGGGGCACTGGCGGCGGAATAGGCCGGCACCAGCCAGAAATTCAACGGCCACATGCCGGCCTTGGCCAGGAAGGCTGTCGCCAGAATGGCCGCACCGGCATGCAGCAAGCCGCGATCCGCCTCGGGCACCAGCGGAATCTTCAACGCCAGGTCAGCCATGTTCAGGGTGCCGGTGACGCCGTAGATCATCGCCGCGCCGATCAGGAACAGCGACGAGGCAAGCAGGTTGATGGCGATGTAGTGCAGCCCTGCCGATACTCGGGCCCTGCCGGAGCCGTGCAGCATCAGGCCATAGGACGCGGCCAGGAGCACTTCGAAGAACACGAACAGATTGAACAGGTCAGCCGTCAGGAACGCTCCGTAGAGCCCCATCAGCTGAATCTGGAACAACGCATGGAAGCTGGCGCCGGCCCGATCCCAGCGCGCCATGGCGAACAGCAGGGCGCAGACCCCGACGATGCCCGTCAGCACCAGCATCAATGCCGAGAGCCTGTCCACCACCAGCACGATACCGAATGGCACCTGCCAGTTGCCGGGCAGGTACACGCCAATCGAACTGGCCTGGCCTTGATCCTGCACCCACCACATCAGGTAACAGGCGATTGCCAGTCCCAGCATGCTGGAAATGACGTTGATCCGCGCTTTCAGCGGACGGTGTTTTTCTCCGAGCAGCATCATCACTGCTGCCGTGAACAACGGCAGCACGATGGGCGCGACGATCAGATGGGGCATCCAGCTCATTCCTTGGGCTCCCGGCCGTCTACGTGGTCAGTGCCGGTGAGGCCCCGCGATGCCAGCAACACCACCAGGAACAACGCAGTCATCGCAAAACTGATGACGATCGCCGTCAGCACCAGTGCCTGGGGCAGGGGGTCGGTGTAGTTGAGCAGGTCCTGCGGCACACCTTCCTTGATGATCGGCTCCTTGCCGATGAACAGGCTGCCCATGCTGAAGATGAACAGGTTCACCCCGTAGGACAGCAGGCAAAGGCCCATGACCACCTGGAACGTCCGCGGACGCAGGATCAACCAGACACCTGACGCAGCCAGGACGCCGATCGCGATTGCAATCACTTCTTCCATCAGACGGCTCCTTTGGGGGCGATGCCCTTGGGCAGGCTCGACGGACGATGACCGCGCACCGACTGGTGGCCCAGGGCGGTCAGGATCAGCAGGGTCGAACCCACTACCACGGTGAATACACCAATGTCGAAAAACAGCGCGCTGGCCACGTGCAAGTCACCCAGCAGCGGCAAGTGCAGGTGCGCGGTGTGCGTCGTCAGGAATGGATAGCCCAGTGCAATCGCACCCAATCCGGTGACGGTCGCGAACAGCAGCCCGGTGCCCATCCAGCGCAAGGGTCGCAGTCGCATCTGGGCCTCGACCCACTGTGTGCCTGCCACCATGTACTGCAGGATGAACGCCACCGACAGCACCAGGCCGGCGACGAAGCCCCCACCCGGTTGATTGTGTCCGCGCATGAACAGGTACATTGACACGATCACGGCCACCGGCAGCAACAGGCGGACCAGAACCGCTGGAACCATCATGAAACCCAGCGCCGTATCGTCCGCGCCACGTGGGTTGATGAGGTCGGTAACCACGTCGGGTGCCAACGAGCGCTGCTGCGCAGGCAACTGCATGCTTTCCTTGGGTGGGCGGAAGCGTCGCAGCAGGGCGAACACGGTCAGTGCCACGGCGGCAAGGACCGTGATCTCGCCCAGGGTGTCGAAACCGCGGAAATCCACCAGCATGACGTTGACCACGTTGGTCCCACCGCCCTGGGGCAGGGCACGGCTCAGGTAGAACTCGGAAATGAAGTTGGGTGTTGCACGGGTAAGCATCGAATAGGACAACAGCGCCATGCCGCCGCCCACGACCAGGGCCAGCACCAGATCGCGCAGGCGCCGCAGC
Source organism: Pseudomonas sp. CFBP 13602 (assembly GCF_014842725.1). NCBI lineage: Bacteria > Pseudomonadati > Pseudomonadota > Gammaproteobacteria > Pseudomonadales > Pseudomonadaceae > Pseudomonas > Pseudomonas sp. CFBP 13602. The sequence continues at coordinate 36,212 of NZ_JACYVT010000014.1, forward strand.
TTGGCGCGGTCGAGAGTGGCTCGTGACGGTGCGACTTCCTCGATCCGCCGAGGCAGCCAGCGCAGGCCCAGCAATATCAATACCGTGGTGACCACTTCCACCACCAACTGAGTGAGCGCCAGATCAGGCGCCGAGAACCAGACGAAGGTGACGCAGGTCATCAGCCCGCACACGCTGACCATGGTCAGCGCAGCCAACCGGTGGTATTTCGCCTGCCAGGCGGCGCCCAGCGCACAGGCAATGGCAATCATCCAGAGAATCACGAACACGCCCGAACCTGGAATTTTCGGTCGATCACCCCAGCTCAGGCCGCTGTAGAACATCGGCGCCATGCCCGCCAGTACGGCGACCAGCACCAGCATGAACAGTTGCGCCTGCAGGCGTCGGGTAGTCAACAGCAGCTCCGCCCTTCGCGCCAGCCGCATCATCACCACCTGGGAACGCTCGAAAAGGCGCTTGCCATTGAAGCGTTCGATCACTGGTGGATAACGCAGGCGACCATGACGGAACTGATTGCGCAACAGTACGTAGAGCAGCACCCCCGCGCCCATTGCGATCAGGCTCATGACCATCGGCGCGTTCCAGCCATGCCAGATAGCCAGGCTGTATTCGGGCAGCTCGCCGCCCACTACCGGCAATGCTGCTGCAGCAAGGAACGGCGCCACCGATTGCGCGGGAAAGATGCCGACCACCAGGCAGGTCAGCACGAGCAACTCCACCGGCGCACGCATCCAGCGCGGTGGTTCGTGGGGCACATGGGGTAGATCGGTCGCTTTCGGACCGAAGAATACGTCCACCGTGAAGCGCAATGAATAGGCGACGCTGAAGATACCGGCCAGCGTCGCCACCACGGGCAGAGCGATCTCGACCCAGGCGGTGGAGCTTATGAACACCGTTTCGGCGAAGAACATTTCCTTGGACAGGAAACCGTTCATCAACGGCACACCTGCCATGGATGCGCTTGCGACCATGGCCAGCGTGGCCGTGAACGGAATCAGACGGAAAAGCCCGCTCAGGCGACGTATGTCCCGCGTGCCGCTCTCATGGTCGATGATGCCCGCTGCCATGAACAGCGAAGCCTTGAACGTCGCATGATTGAGAATGTGGAACACCGCCGCCACGGCGGCCAGCGGGCTGTTGAGCCCCAGCAGCAGGGTGATCAGGCCCAGGTGGCTGATCGTCGAGTAGGCAAGCAGGCCTTTAAGGTCGTTCTGGAACATCGCCGCATAGGCACCAAGCACGAGGGTACATGCTCCCGCCCCACTCACTATCCAGAACCATTGCTCGCTGCCCGAAAGCGATGGCCACAACCGCGCCAGCAGAAACACCCCGGCCTTGACCATGGTTGCCGAGTGCAGATAAGCGGAAACCGGTGTAGGCGCGGCCATCGCATGGGGTAGCCAGAAATGGAACGGAAACTGTGCGCTCTTGGTAAGCGCACCCAGCAGGACCAGAGTCAGCATGACCGGATACAGGCCGTGCGCGCGGATGACGTCGCCCGCCACGAGCACCTTGTCCAGGTCGTAGCTGCCGACGATATGACCCAGCAGCAGCACCCCGGCCAGCAGGCACAGGCCACCTGCGCCGGTCACCATGAGCGCCATGTAGGCGCCGCGGCGTGCATCGGCGCGATGATGCCAGTAACCGATCAGAAGAAAGGAGAACAGGCTGGTCAATTCCCAGAAGAACACCATCTGGATCAGGTTGCCGGAGATCACCAGGCCGAGCATGGCGCCCATGAAGGCCAGGAAGAAGGCGAAGAAGCGTGGTACGGGATCTTGCGGCGACATGTAGTAGCGCGCATAGAGCGCGACCAGCGTGCCGATGCCCAGCACCAGCAGGGAAAAGAGCCAGGCAAACCCGTCCAGGCGCAGCACCAGGTTGAGCCCGAGACTGGGCAGCCAGAGGAATTCCTCGCGTATCACACCGCCGTTGGCGATTTGCGGATACAGCATGGCTACCTGTACCGTGCCGACCAAGGCTACCAGTCCAGCCAGAACCGATTCGGCGTTGCGCGCGTTGTGCGGCAGAATGGCTGCCACGCAACTGCCTACGAAGGGCAGAAGCAATAGTACTATCAAGGACATAGGCTTCTAATCTGCAGGAATATTGAAAACGATCATACGGGCTCACAGGGTGATCACCAACCCGCAAGCTGTGGCAGAATCGTACAGGCATGCTGTAACGACTTGTTTTTTTATGACAAATTTTTACCACCGTTAGCTCCGCCACAATTGCGTCGATCAGCGGGACTACTCACAGCGAGCGCGAAACCCTTTGGTCAAAGACCCCAGTTCCAAAGCTTCGGTGCTTCAGCATGTCAGCCATAACGTGCGGCGCTTGCGTCAGGCCGCCGGACTTTCCCAAGCGGCTCTCGCGGAACAGTCCGGTGTCAGTCGCCGCATGCTGGTGGCCATCGAAGCCGGCGACAACAACGTCAGCCTGACCACTCTGGATCGCGTCGCGCAAGCGCTGGAGGTTGCCTTCAGCGACCTCATCCAGCCTGGCGAGAACCGCGACCCCAGCCGTATCAACGAGCTGGCGTGGGTCGGCACCTTGCCGGGCAGCAGGGCTGTACTCCTGGCCAGTACGGTGGCCAGCAAGGAGGTAGAACTCTGGGAATGGCTGCTGCAGCCCGGCGAATCCTATGCATCTGAGGCGGACGCCGAAGGTTGGAGCGAGCAGATCTACGTCTGCGAGGGACGCCTCACCATCATATTAGCGGGCCGCACCCGCGAACTCGCGGCCGGCGAGTTTTTCGTCTACCCGAGCAATCAGCCCTACGCGTACCGCAACGACAGCGAAACGGCTGTCCGCTTCGTACGTAACGTCGTCATCTGAACTCCTCCAGGCTGCAAGGTGACCGCAACGCCGTCGAGCAGGTGCGAAGCGTCCTTTCTTGAGGTTGCCCCGCGCTGCTGCCTTCGCCATTATCCGTCCACACGATCTGCCTCCAACATCTGCCTACAAGATCCAGCACCCGAACCGGAGCCCGAATGAGCCTGACACCTTCCGCCAGCTTTTCTGTTGCCGAGCGCTTGCGCGACATGCGCGCGCTCATGCTCCGCGAGGGCATAGATGCCTTGCTGGTACCTTCGGCGGACCCGCATCTATCCGAATATCTGCCGGAACACTGGCAGGCCCGCCAATGGTTGTCCGGGTTCCAGGGCTCGGTCGGAACCCTGATCGTGACCGCCGAGTTCGCCGGTCTCTGGGCCGACAGCCGCTACTGGGAGCAGGCACGGGTCGAACTCGCCGACAGCGGCATCGAATTGGTCAAGCTGATCGCCGGGCAACCGGGCCCACTGGATTGGCTGGGCACTCAGGTGCGCGCAGGCGGCACGGTCGCAGTCGACGGCGCGGTCATGGCAATCGCCGCCGCACGGCAGTTGCGAGAAAAGCTCCAGCAGACAGGTGCGTCACTGCGTACCGATACCGACCTTTTCGCTCAGGCCTGGCTCGATCGCCCGGCACTGCCAGCGCAATCGGTCTACGCACACGCCGCACCCTACGCTGTGCGCGAGCGCGGCGAAAAACTGAAGACGCTGCGCGAGCAGATCCAGGCGCATGGCGCCCATTGGCACTTGTTGGCAACCCTTGACGACATCGCCTGGCTGTTTGACCTGCGCGGGTCGGACGTACCCTATAACCCGGTATTCGTCGCATTTGCCTTGATCGGCGAGCGCTCGGCCACGCTGTTCACTGCGCTGTCCAGGGTCGATAGCAGCGTGCGCGACAGCCTGGAGCAGGACGGCATCGAGGTTCGCGACTACGCCGACATCGCATCGGCGCTGGCCGCTGTGCCGGTAGACGAAAAGCTGTTGCTCGACCCGGCCCGCGTCACCGTTGGCATCATCGAAAACCTCGGGACGGGTGTGGCCCTGGTAGAAGCACTCAATCCAACCACCCTGAGCAAATCGCGCAAGACCGCACCCGAAGCGGAACATATCCGCCATGCCATGGAGCAGGACGGGGCGGCACTGTGCGAGTTCTTCGCATGGCTGGAAGGTGCCTGGGGCCGCGAACGTATAACCGAATTGACCATCGACGAGCGGCTGACGGCTGCGCGCGCGTGTCGACCCAATTTTGTCTCGCTCAGCTTCTCGACCATCGCGGCGTTCAACGCCAACGGTGCAATGCCGCACTACCGCGCCACCGAACAGGCCCATGCCGTGATCGAGGGTGACGGTCTGCTGTTGATCGACTCCGGTGGCCAGTATCTAGGTGGTACTACCGACATAACCCGGATGATTCCGGTCGGTGCGCCCACGGCGCAACAGCGGGCGGACTGCACCAGGGTGCTGCAAGGCATGATCGCCCTGTCACGCGCCACTTTTCCCAAGGGCATCCTTTCACCCTTGCTCGATGCCATCGCGCGCGCGCCGATCTGGGCCGATCAGGTCGACTATGGGCACGGCACTGGCCATGGGGTGGGTTATTTCATGAATGTTCACGAAGGGCCGCAAGTCATCGCCTATCAAGCCGCGACGACACCGCAGACGGCCATGCTGCCGGGGATGATCACATCGATCGAACCGGGCACCTACCGTCCTGGGTGTTGGGGTGTGCGTATCGAGAACCTGGTCCTCACCCGCGAAGCCGGCCAAAGCGACTTTGGCCAGTTCCTCGACTTCGAAACCTTGACCCTATGCCCAATCGATACGCGCTGCATAGATGTTCACGAGTTGTCGACAGCTGAGCGCCGATGGCTCAACGACTACCATGCCGAAGTGGCCCGGCGAGTGGCGCCCTTGCTGGCAGGCGCCTCATTGGAGTGGCTGCGCGAGCGCACTCTACCCGTGTGAAGAGCCAGATCAGTCGGCGGCCACGGCAGGGGCGTGTTCGGCACGAATCGTCAGCGTGGCTCCGACTGAGGCCATGATGATCGCGCCTATGGCCAGCCATTGGGTAGGGCTCAGCACTTCATGCAGGAACAACAGCCCCGACAGCGCTCCGATGGCCGGCTCCATGCTCATCAACGTACCGAAGGTTCGCGCAGGCAAGCGCGTCAGTGCGACCATTTCCAGGCTATAGGGTAGCGCCGTGGACAGGATTGCCACGGCGATGGCAGTTGGTATCAATGCCATGTCGAGCAAGGCGCTGCCCGCATGCGCAATACCGATCGGCGCGATGAATACCGCAGCGATCATCACACCCAGTGCGGCGGTTTGCACGCCATTGTCGGCACCGGCTTTCTGCCCGTACAGAATGTACAGCGCCCAGCACACGCCAGCCCCCAGCGCATAACAGACGCCGACCGGATCGAGCCCTGCCTGCGCTTCACCCATGGGTATCAATAGCAGCAGTCCGACGACTGCCAGGGCAACCCAGGCAAAATCCACAGCCTTGCGCGAAGCCAGAATGGCTACCGCCAACGGCCCGGTGAATTCCAAAGCCACGGCGATCCCCAGCGGTACGGTGCGCAGCGACATATAGAAGAGCAGGTTCATGCAGCCAAGGGCGATACCGTAGATCATCACCGTCTGCAGCGTTGTCCAGGTCAGCTTGGCGCGCCATGGGCGCAGCAATACCAGCATGAACAGGCTGGCGAAGATCAGACGCAAAGCGGTCGTACCTTGCGCACCTATCAACGGAAACATGCCCTTGGCCAGCGAGGCACCAGTCTGGATGGACGCCATGGCTATAAGAAGAAGAGCGATAGGGTAGAGCTTGGTGGTCAGCGAAGGCGAAGTCATGTGTCGGCTACTTGGCAGGTGTGAAAGGCATGAGTGCGGCGTATCATGGCCAAGGCGGATGAAATGAGCAATATATTGCCCATTTTATATTTCCTGATCTTTTCCTGTATTGGCTATTGACGCCCGCCGGAATCACTCTATAATTCGCCCCACTTCCGGCGCAGCCGAAACGATAAACTCCTTGTTAATCAATGAGTTGGCCGTTTCAGAAGGTTCGGAAAAGTTTCGATCGTCAAGGTCGAATGCGGTGAAAAAGGCAGTTGACAGCGGTTTGAAACGCTGTAGAATTCGCCTCCCGCTGACGAGTGATCGAAGCGAGTCAAGTGTTTGAAGTTGTTCAGGTTTCTGGCCAAATACTTCAAAATAAACGCTTGACAGGATGTGAGGCTAGCGTAGAATGCGCGCCTCGGTTGAGACGAAAGAATCAACGCACCGCTCTTTAACAATTGAATCAAGCAATTCGTGTGGGTGCTTGTGAGTTAAGACTGTTAGTCAACAAGATTATCAGCATCACAACTACTCCGCGAGAAATCAAAGAGTTACCTCGATCCTTCGGGTTCGAGTGTGCGATTGCTGAGCCAAGTTTATAAGGTTTTCTCAAAACCTGATTGCAGTATTGAACTGAAGAGTTTGATCATGGCTCAGAT
>NZ_JACYVT010000015.1:0-11363 GCF_014842725.1 Pseudomonas sp. CFBP 13602
TCCACGTAGCGGGTCTTGTCCACCCAGAAGCTCAAATCCCCTACCGCAGTGATGGGCAGTTCCACCGGCGGGTTGATGCTCGCGTTCGAGCCCTCCCAGTGCAGCCGCGCCTTGCCGCCGATGTACAACGGCGAGCCGACGGTGACCTTGACGGTGATGCCGCCCGTGGCCAGGTCGGCGGGGTCCAGCACGTCGCCAGGTTTCAACGCCGGGCTGAAGGTGGGCGCGGGCAGCGAGGCGCCGGCGCCGACCACGGTCAAGGCCAGGGCGGGCGAACGGTACACCGTGCCGTCGGCCAGCTTGACGGTGTAGGACACCTCCAGCGTGCCGCCGATGAGTTCCAGTGCCTTGTCCTTGAGCACCAGGATGCTCAGCGGCCCACCGGCGTTGCCGCTGTCGACCGCGCGAATCTCTTCGTGATACACCGCTCCGCCGGGGCCGGTGCCACTCCAGATCAGGGTCACGTTGCTGCCGCTGACCAGCAGCGGGTTGGCCAGCACGATGACCTCGACGGTGTTTTCGCTGATGGACTCTGGTGCCAGGGTGCCACCGGATGCCTTGGGCACTTCCGGCATTTTCAGTTCGTTGCGCGTGCCCACCACGCCGAATGTCGAGCCGCTGGAGATCTTCGCTGCGCCACCGGCGGCCGGAATGGCGGTGTAGTACACGTACGCCTGGCTGTCGATCAGCACGGCGGCCACGTCCTTGGGCACCTGGAAGTTGAGAAAGCGGTTGCTGCCCAGCTGCTGGGGCGGGGTGCTGTAGTCTTGAAACGGGCCTTGAACGGGCCGTCCGGTCCAGTGCACGACGATGTTGTCGTCGACGGCGATGGTCGAATAGCGATTGACGCGGATTTCCACCAGGCCGTCGGTGATGGTATCCAGATGCAGGTCGCCGGTCTGGGTGCCTTCCACGGTCGGCTCGGGCAACGAGCCTCGTGCATACACGGTGGTCAGCACGCTGGGGCTGTAGCGTGAATAGTTCTGCACCTTGTCGCGGATGCTGTAGCGCACGATCAGGTCGGTGCCGGGGCGGGCGGCAATGACGCTGTTGGGCACGGTGATGGTGATGCTGCGGTTGAGGTCGCTGGTTTGCAGCGGGCCATAGTGAATGGCCGTGCCGGCCCAGAACAGGGTGACGATATCGCCCTCGCTCTGGTGGGTGTATTGCTGGATCGTCACCGGCAGGTCGCCCACCAGGCTGACGTCGGAGATGAGGTCCGGCACGCCATAGGGCAGCCCGAGATTGGGGTTGAGTGAAGGATCGCTGGCGTCCGGCGGTTCCGGCGGGTCGCCAGGCACCGTCAGCTTGATCGGCACCACCAGCGACTGCGATGCCCGCTCGTTACCGGCTGAATCCTTGACGTGGTAGTGCAGCGTCGCCTCGAGCGCGTCGGGGGAAATGTAGTATGCATCGGCAACCAACGCCTGAGTGGCGGTGGGGTCGGTCACCGTGGCGAAGTCCATGTAACCGTCATTCCAGTAAAGGTCGATGATGTCATTCACCGCCATACCCACGTAGGGCTCTACCAGCACGGCAATCAGGCCGTTGTCGTAGTCGTCTTTGTTGATGCCGCCATGGGAGATCGCGGCCGGTACCAGGGGGGCGTAGATATTGGGGTCGGGCGCCACGCCACCATGTCGGGCACCGTGGTTGACATGGTCGCTGCCACAGGCGGCTTTGCGGATGGCGCGTAATAATGAACGGGGTGGATTTTTCACGATGGATCACCTCAAGTGGAGTTGAGATCACTCATGACAAAGAGCGGGTAGGCCCCTCGCCGACAGTTGCCTGCCGGCGAGGGGTAACGCTGCTACAAGTCCAGTGCGTAGCAACGCACGAACACCGAGGCAGAAGGGCCGCCAGTGCCGTAGGCATTTTCAATGGAGTACACGGCCGTTACCGACCCCTGCCCAACGGGCTCATTCACCCACTTCTTGGAGAAGTAAGTGGCCGGAATCAGGAAGTCGTGATGTTTGACAGGGCCACCCGGCAATTGGATATCGTCGCGCGTCAAGGTGTAGCTCAGATCGAGCTTCATGTTGGGCGTTTCGACGCCTGAGCCGGCAAGGCCGTAATACCCCTGCAGCGTGAGGGTGATCTCGTCGCCCTCGGCCACTTGGTCGTAATCCAGGAGCACACGGAATGGCGTACCGTCCTGCAGCTGCGCCTTGTTCAAGGAGTTTTGTGCCTGCCTGCGCTCTGTGAACTCTCCTGCGGGCAATCCCCCGGGTCCGCCTGGCAGCAGATCCTGAGAAATAACTTGTACGTCCTTGGCAAACGACAGGGCCACGTTGGTCGCCGATGGCGTGCCTGATGTTGCACGCGCCACGGTGTAGTGGACAGCTTTGATACCAGGCCCTTTGGCCTTCATTTCAGCCGATGTTGCCGTGATTTTCAGCGGTAATTTGGCAGCGAGATCGCTGGCCAGTATGGTTCTTCTGTTAGCCAGCGCCGTGCCGCCCCAATAGACGGTAATGACATCGTTGGCCTGCAGGTAGTCGACATCACCCGGCGGGGTGGCAGTGCTGTCGGCGTAGTAAGGAACGATGACCTCGGCGTCCTCCTGCAAGTCAGCGTTGTCGATGATATCGACAGCACCACTGTCCGCCTCGACCGTGACTACCCTCAACAGCTCATTTTCCGGAGTGCCGGGGACTGGGTCTGGGCCGGCGGGTATGGTGATGTCCACCAACACGGGGTTGGCTCCCGAAGTGGCCATTTTTACAGTGCCGCGGTAGACTTCGTAGTACCCCTCTGCTGTGTACCGTTGCGGTGACCCCGTACCGCCACCGTTGGCAACGAAGTCAAACGGCAGGTCGAACTCCAGCACGAAGGGCTTGCCGAGGTCCGCTGTGCTGATGCGCAGTCTCGAGGTACTTGAGGTGCCGAGGTAGAAAATCACTTCGTCGCCATCGACGGACTTGGGGATTTCGGGAATTTTGACATGGACCGGCGTGCGCGCATCGGCTTCGCTGATCAGGCCGTTGTCGCTGAACAGCGCGATGTCTGGTAAATCCAGATCACCGTCCACTGGCGCGCTGCTGACCAGGATGATCAAGGCAACGTCGTCTGCGCGCCCACGGCTGACATTGCCCGCCACGTCGGTAAGCGTGTAACCGAAATAGCGCTCGCCGTCATTCATGGCTTGCAACGCGGCCAACGGAATTTCAAGCTCCAGATCTTCGCCTGTGCCGCCCACGGGCACCACCTTCTCCGCCGACACGATGAGCAACTCAGACCCCCCTGATGTTGCTCTGTAAAAAGGTTTGACTATGTCGCCATCTTCCATGCCGTAGTAGTCTGGCAGCAGTGTCTTCAGCACTAGACCGCCGGAAGTGCCTGCAACCAATTTGTCCAGGGTCACACCTTCGTCTTCTACATCTTGGGCAAAGATCAGCGGTGGCATCAAAGTCCCGCCTGGCGCTTCACGGTCGATACGCAAAGGGATCGGTGGGTTACCCCGAATCACATTGCTGCCGCCATCCTCCAGCTCGTAGGTAACCTGGTGTACACCGTGAGCCAGGGTTGCGTCGAACTCGCGGATATAACCATTGCCTACCTCTGCAGCGTCCACGGCTGGAACGTCGATAGGCACATTGTCGAGTATCAAGCGGACCAGGTCGCCAGCAACGATGCTCGTGTGGTTTGGAATGGAGATCCTGAATGGACTGTTATTCTTGTTTGCAGGAATCAGGTTCTGCGGGTGTCCGGAAATGGCGTCAGGTACTGACGGCGGTGGACCATCGTCCACCAATATGCCCACGCCTGCCCGCAGGCTGGCAGAGCGCTTGCTGGGCGACGTCGGATCCAGTCGGCCTTTCTTGTGAACCTTGTACACAGTGACGGCTGCATCTGTCGGACGCGCGCTTGGCGCCTGAAAGATCGCGTTGGAAGTTCCCATTTTTCAATCTCCAGTACTGAACTGATATAGACCGAGGCGCGCAGTGTGAATAAGCGTTTTCATAACGGCTGCGAGTGATTGATTATTTACACGCTGCAAGTTTCGGTGCGGCTTCGTGCGAGGCGTAATCGGCTTGGTGCGATATTCAAGCTAGCACCGATTGGAATCATTTCAATATTTAAATCCAGCTAATTCTGAAAATTATTATTCAACTAGATGAAGCATGATTTGCAACTACACTGCCACTTCGGATGGACGATCCAAAGTAACTTTTTGAATAAACAAATTCAAAGGTGGCAGTCATGAAAACTATTGTTCACGGCGGTATCAAGTGGCGCCCGTTGCTGGGCGTTGCAGTCGTATTAAGTGTATCTGGCGAGGTCATGGCGGCCGTGGTGGATGGGCCCTTTTCCATCGGCAGGGTCAACTCAGGTTCACCGGTCGAGGAATGGTCGGTACTGCGAGGAGGTTCGCTGTTTGTCAGCCCTGGGGGCCAAACTCTGGACATCGGCTTGCGCCTGGGCAGTACGGCCGGGCTGGAAGGCGCCACGGTCACGGCGCGCGCACGCTTCGAAGCCTTGCGCGTGGACGCTTCCACGGCCACGGTGACCGATAGCGTGCTCAATGCCTCTTCAGCCATCGGTATCACGCTGGTAGCCGGCGCGCCCGCCGTCTTGACGCTGACCAACAGTACGGTCACCGGCTTCGGCCGAGGCATCCAAAGCAGCACAGGGGCCGTGGTGAATATCAGCGGTTCGCAGATATCCGGCACCGATGATGGTCGCGTGCAGCCTTACTTAGGCGGGGTGGGGCTGTCGGTGCTGTCATCGGACATGAACCTGGTGCAGAGCAGCGCCATAGGCGCCAACCATGGCGCCACATTGATCGCCAACGGTGGCGGCAGCGGCACACCGCGTGCAGCCACCAACCTGGCGCTCGATGGGTCGAGCCTGCAAGGTACTCGCGGCAGCGCGGTGTTGGTTGGGGCCACGCTGTATCCACTGGCCACAGCCGGAAGGTTGACCCTGGCCAATGGTTCAAGCTTGACCGGGGGCGATGGCATAGCGGTGGAAGTGACGCAGGCGTCGACCCTGGATCTGCAAGTGGCCGCCAGTGCCTTGAACGGCGGCTTGAGCCTGGCAGATGCCTCGCAGGTGACGGCCGATCTGGGCCAGGGCAGCAGCCTGACCGGCGACATGCTGCTGGGGGGTGCCAGCGCGCTGACCCTGGTCAGCCGCGAAGCCAGTACGTTGACCGGCAATGCCCTGCTCACCGGCGGCTCGCGCATCGACCTGAGCCTGGAACAGAGCAGCTGGGTTGGCGACACGAACGTCAGCGAAGCCTCACAGGCCCAGCTCAACCTGGGCAACAGCAGCTTGACCGGCAACGTCACTGTCGCCGATACCTCCACGGCGAACATGACACTTGACGCAAGCAGCTGGGAAGGCAACGGCCAGGGTCCACTGAACCTGAACCTGAACCGCGCTTCGACATTCAATGGCCAGTTGAGCCAGGCAGGCGCTGTCAATCTGGCTGACGGTTCCCTGTGGAACATGACAGGCGACTCGCAGATAGCCAGCCTGGCCATGAACGGCAGCAGGGTGGCGTTGGGTGGCCGCAGCGGCGCCTATCGAACCTTGCAGACAGGCAGTTTGAGCGGCAGCGGCATCTTCGACCTGAACACCGATCTGGGCACCGTACAGGGTGATCGTTTGGTGGTGACCGGCGAGGCCGCCGGCAGCCATGAACTGGCCATCCACAACAGCAGCAGTGGGGTCGACCCGACGCCGGGTACGACCCTGACCGTAGTGCAGACCGGCGGTGGCGCGGGCACCTTCGCCGTGCTCGGCGGCCAGGTCGATGCGGGCACGTACGTCTACGACCTGCAGAAGCAAGGCCAGGACTGGTTGCTGGTTCAGCGGGGAACTGTCGGTCCCGTCGATCCAGGGAGCCCTGGCGATCCGGGAGATCCGGTAGACCCGGTAGATCCAGGGAGCCCCGGCGATCCGGGAGATCCGGTAGACCCGGTAGATCCAGGGAGCCCCGGCGATCCGGGAGATCCGGTAAACCCGGTAGATCCCGTGACGCCCGTGGACCCCGGCAATCCTGGGGACGGCGGCGGTCCGGTGGTCACCCCCGGAGCGCGTTCGGTGATCGGCCTGTTCAGCGCCGCACCCACAGTGTGGTACGGCGAGCTCTCTACGCTGCGCAGCCGCATGGGTGAACTGCGCCTGGGCCGTGGCACCAGTGGCGCCTGGGTGCGCACCTATGGCGGGCGTTACGACCTGTCGGCCGGGGGTGGTGTGGCCTATAGGCAGCGCCAGCAGGGGCTGACCTTTGGGGTCGATGCACCGCTGCCGGCCAGTAATGGCCAATGGTTGGTAGGCGTGATGGGCGGCTACAGTCGCTCCGACCTGGACCTGGCAGCAGGCACTTCCGGTGAGGTCGACAGCTACTACCTGGGGCTGTACAGCACCTGGCTGTCCGAGGGCGGCTACTACGTGGACGGCGTGGTCAAGCTCAACCGGTTCCAGAACGAGTCCGACGTGCGCGTCAGCGACGGCAGCCGTACCGGTGGCAACTACGACAACCACGGTGTAGGTGCCTCGCTGGAAGTGGGCAAGCACATAAAGCTCGCCGACAACTGGTACCTGGAACCCTTCGCGCAGATGTCGGCGCTGTGGGTGCAGGGTGAGCGCTACGATCTGGACAATGGCATGCAGGCACGCAGCAACGGCGCCGACTCGTGGCTGGGCAAGGTGGGTACGCATGTCGGGCGTAACTTCCCGTTGGCCAATGGCGGCTTGGTGCAGCCTTACATCAAGGTGGCGGCGGCCCATGAATTCGCCGATGCCAACCGTGTCAAGGTCAACGCCAACCGCTTCACCAACGACCTCTCGGGCACCCGCGGCGAGTTGGGAGCCGGTGTAATCGCGCAGATCTCCGATCGCCTGCAGTTGCATGCCGATTTCGACTACAGCAATGGCGAGAACATCGAACAGCCATGGGGAGGAAGCCTCGGCCTACGCTATGCCTGGTAGGTGTCGTGCCAGGTAGGTCTGTCGTTGTAGGACGCGTCTTGCCTATGCATGATTCGGACGCGTCCTACAGATATTAAAACTTCATGAACCTAAGCTTGCGGCCCGCAATTGCCCTTCGGCAAATCCTACGGTTGCATCGCAAGGTTCTCAATCATGAGCAGGTTCGTTTCACGTTTCATCCTGCCCGGCAGCTTCGCTGCCGGGCTTCTCGTACTGGACGGTGCCGAAGTCGCTGCGGCACGCGATCTGACCGGCCCAGGGGACGCCCTGGTGATCTACCCCGAGGCCGCCATTACCGATTGGCGCCTGCGCGAGGGAGCCTCCCTTTACGTCAAAGGCGCAAAAACCCTGGGCATCGAAGTGTCCAGCGGTTCTGCGCTACGCGCGGAAAACGCGCAGATCAACGGCGGCGCGGCAGTTGGGGTCAGGGTCAGTCAAAGCACCGCCAGCATCACCGGTAGCACAGTGGTCAGCACCGGCAACTACGCGCTGATCGCCAGCAATGGCAGTGAGACCAGCGGCGCCCAGGTCAGTGTGTTCGACAGCGTATTGCTGGGCAGCGGCAGCGGCGTTTCCGCCAACTACAACAACGCTATCACGCTGGCCAACACCCAAGTGCTGGGCCGGACGGCCAACACCAGTCTGCTCCGGGGTGGCAACGGGATCCTGATGCTCAGTGGCGACATCAATGTGACCCAGGGCAGCAACGTGGTTGGCGAGACGCATGGCGCCGTATTGAGCATGGACACCTTCGTGCCCGTACCGCGCGCCAGCAACCTGGTGGTGGACAACGCTCGCGTCGAAGGTCAGCGCGGTGCGGCAATCGCCGTACAGACACGCAACGCCTCACCCGTTCAAGCCTCGATCATCGTGCGCAATGGTGCGACGCTGCTGGGCGGCGACGGTGTCATTCTGCAAGCCGGTGCCAATACCACGGTGGACTTCACCGCTGCCAATACCGACTTGACCGGTGACATTCAGATCGACGCGGACTCGACCACCGCCATTACGCTGCAAGACAACGCCCGCCTGACCGGCACAATGGCCGGGGTGTCCAGCCTGGCCGTCGACAGCGGCGCATTGTGGCGCATGACCCAGAGCGCCAGCATCGGTGACGTCAGCATGAACGGCGGGCGCATCGATTTGGGTGGTACGTCCGGCGCCTTCCGCGAACTGACGCTGGGCAGCCTCGCCGGCAATGGCACCTTTGGCCTGGGCACCGACCTGGCCACAGGCCAAGGCGACACGCTGGTGATCACCGGCCAGGCCACCGGCGACCACTTGCTGGCCATTCACAACACCGGTACTGACGTCGCCGAAGGGCAAGACCCATTGACCGTGGTCAAGACCGCAGGCGGTGACGCGCGTTTCGCGGCGCTGGGCGGCCAGATAGACCTGGGTACCTTCGTTTACGACTTGAAACAAACAGGCGACGACTGGCAGCTGGTGCAGCGCCCTGGCAACGTGGTGACCCCAGGTACCGCATCGGTGCTTGGCTTGTTCAGCGCTGCGCCCAGCGTGTGGTACGGCGAGCTGAGCACCCTGCGCAGCCGCATGGGCGAGCTGCGCATGGGCAAGGCCGAGGGCGGCCTGTGGACGCGGGCCTACGGCAATAAATACAACCTGTCGGCGGGCGGCGGTGTGGCGTACCGACAGCAGCAGAACGGTCTCAGCCTCGGCGCGGACGCCCCGTTGATGGTGGACAACGGCACCGCCTTGGTCGGTGCCATGGTCGGCTACAGTAAATCCGACCTGGACCTCAAGGGCGGCACTTCAGGCGAAGTGGACAGCTTCTACCTGGGTGTCTACGGCACGTGGCTGGGCGATGACGGCTATTACGTCGATGCATTGGCCAAGCTCAACCGCTTTCAGAACAGCTCCGAGGTGCGCATGAGCGATGGTACCCGCAGCCGAGGCAGCTACAGCCACCATGGCATCGGTGCCTCGCTGGAAGCAGGCCGACGGATTGCTGTGACTGAAACCGTTGCTGTCACTCCCTTCATCCAGGTGTCGGCTTTGAAGGTGCAGGGGCAAGGTTACACGTTGAACAACGGCATGGAAGCTGACAGCAACCGTGCCGACTCGCTGCTGGCCAAAGCCGGTGCCAAGCTCAGCCAAACGCTTGAGCTGGATGCCGGCGGCACCTTCGAGTACTACGCCAAGGCCGCTTTGGCCCACGAGTTCGCCAGCAACAACCAGGTCAAGGTCAATGGCAACCGCTTCACCAACGACCTGTCCGGCAGCCGCGGCGAATTCGGCCTGGGCCTGGCCGCGCAGATGTCCGACCGCTTGCAGTTGCACACCGAGTTCGACTACGCCAAGGGTCGCAACCTGGAGCAACCCTGGGGCGTGAACGTCGGCCTGCGCTACAGCTTCTGATCCCGCAAAGGCAGGCAACAGTGGTGAATGCGCTGCTGTTGCCTCTGCCATGGCACAACCCCCTACACCGTTTCTGCGTAGGCAAGGGACCTGCTGGGCAAGTGGGTCTGCCGTATTTGAATGACCCAACTAATACATGCAAAAGCTCGCCTTTTTACTTTCAGCGCAATGTTGAATATTATTTTTTATAGCCGCATCCAAAGTACAAAAATATACTAACTTTTCTTGAGTCCTCGCATTCAATCGTTATGCGAATAAAGCGTATGTATCACATAGACTTGGGCGCGAAAACCTACCAAGTTTGTCACTCTTCCAGTTGTTTGCACTTTCCAGTTTTCAAGCCTAACTTGTTCTCTCAGGTGACTGCTGCTTGATTGCTCGCCTCTCTACTCTTCGATATTCCCTCAACTTCCCCGAGGTGATCCATCGTGAAAAATCCACCCCGTTCATTACTACGCGCCATCCGCAAAGCCGCCTGTGGCAGCGACCATGTCAACCACGGTGCCCGACATGGTGGCGTGGCGCCCGACCCCAATATCTACGCCCCCCTGGTACCGGCCGCGATCTCCCATGGCGGCATCAACAAAGACGACTACGACAACGGCCTGATCACCGTGCTGGTAGAGCCCTACGTGGGTATGGCGGTGAATGACATCATCGACCTCTACTGGAATGACGGTTACATGGACTTCGCCAGGGTGACCGACGCCACCGCCACTCAGGCGTTGATTGCCGATGCGTACTACATTTCCCCCGACGCGCTCGAGGCGACGCTGCACTACCACGTCAAGGATCCAGCCGGCAACGAGCGGGCATCGCAGTCGCTGGTGGTGCCGATCAAGCTGACGGTGCCTGGCGACCCGCCCGAGCCGCCGGACGCCAGCGATCCTTCACTCAACCCCAATCTCGGGCTGCCCTATGGCGTGCCGGACCTCATCTCCGATGTCAGCCTGGTGGGCGACCTGCCGGTGACGATCCAGCAATACACCCACCAGAGCGAGGGCGATATCGTCACTCTGTTCTGGGCCGGCACGGCCATTCACTACGGCCCGCTGCAAACCAGCGACCTCAACCGCAGCATCACCATCACCGTGCCCAACAGCGTCATTGCCGCCCGCCCCGGCACCGACCTGATCGTGCGCTACAGCATCCGCGACAAGGTGCAGAACTATTCACGCTACAGCCCCAGCGTGCTGACCACCGTGTATGCACGAGGCTCGTTGCCCGAGCCGACCGTGGAAGGCACCCAGACCGGCGACCTGCATCTGGATACCATCACCGACGGCCTGGTGGAAATCCGCGTCAATCGCTATTCAACCATCGCCGT
Organism: Pseudomonas sp. CFBP 13602; assembly: GCF_014842725.1. NCBI lineage: Bacteria > Pseudomonadati > Pseudomonadota > Gammaproteobacteria > Pseudomonadales > Pseudomonadaceae > Pseudomonas > Pseudomonas sp. CFBP 13602. The sequence continues at coordinate 10,652 of NZ_JACYVT010000015.1, forward strand.
CGATGACAACATCGTCGTGCACTGGACCGGACGGCCGGTGGAAGGCCCTTTCCAGGATTTCAGCACCCCGGCCCAGCAGCTGGGCAGCAACCGCTTTCTCAACTTCCAGGTGCCCAAGGACGTGGCCGCCGTGCTGATCGACAGCCAGGCGTACGTGTACTACACCGCCATTCCGGCCGCCGGCGGCGCAGCGAAGATCTCCAGCGGCTCGACATTCGGCGTGGTGGGCACGCGCAACGAACTGAAAATGCCCGAAGTGCCCAAGGCATCCGGTGGCACCCTGGCACCGGAGTCCATCAGCGAAAACACCGTCGAGGTCATCGTGCTGGCCANGGCCGCTGAGCATCCTGGTGCTCAAGGACATGGCGCTGCAACTCATCGGCGGCACACTGGAGGTGTCCTACACCGTCAAGCTGGCCGACGGCACGGTGTACCGTTCGCCCGCCCTGGCCTTGACCGTGGTCGGCGCCGGCGCCTCGCTGCCCGCGCCTACCTTCAGCCCGGCGTTGAAACCTGGCGACGTGCTGGACCCCGCCGACCTGGCTACGGGCGGCATCACCGTCAAGGTCACCGTCGGCTCGCCGTTGTACGTTGGCGGCAAGGCGCGGCTGCACTGGGAGGGCTCGAGCACGAGCATCAACCCGCCGGTGGAACTGCCCATCACTGCGGTAGGGGATTTGAGCTTCTGGGTGGACAAGACCCGCTACGTGGA
>NZ_JACYVT010000017.1:0-1589 GCF_014842725.1 Pseudomonas sp. CFBP 13602
CAGCCTACCACCTTAAACTTGGACAACCAACGCCAAGCTGGCCTAGCCTTCTCCGTCCCTCCATCGCAATAACCAGAAGTACAGGAATATTAACCTGTTTTCCATCGACTACGCTTTTCAGCCTCGCCTTAGGGACCGACTAACCCTGCGTCGATTAACGTTGCGCAGGAAACCTTGGTCTTTCGGCGTGGGTGTTTTTCACACCCATTGTCGTTACTCATGTCAGCATTCGCACTTCTGATACCTCCAGCAAGCTTCTCAACTCACCTTCACAGGCTTACAGAACGCTCCTCTACCGCATCACCCTAAGGTGATACCCGTAGCTTCGGTACCTGGTTTGAGCCCCGTTACATCTTCCGCGCAGGCCGACTCGACTAGTGAGCTATTACGCTTTCTTTAAAGGGTGGCTGCTTCTAAGCCAACCTCCTAGCTGTCTAAGCCTTCCCACATCGTTTCCCACTTAACCAGGATTTTGGGACCTTAGCTGACGGTCTGGGTTGTTTCCCTTTTCACGACGGACGTTAGCACCCGCCGTGTGTCTCCCATGCTCGGCACTTGTAGGTATTCGGAGTTTGCATCGGTTTGGTAAGTCGGGATGACCCCCTAGCCGAAACAGTGCTCTACCCCCTACAGTGATACATGAGGCGCTACCTAAATAGCTTTCGAGGAGAACCAGCTATCTCCGAGCTTGATTAGCCTTTCACTCCGATCCACAGGTCATCCGCTAACTTTTCAACGGTAGTCGGTTCGGTCCTCCAGTTAGTGTTACCCAACCTTCAACCTGCCCATGGATAGATCGCCCGGTTTCGGGTCTATACCCAGCGACTAAACGCGCTATTAACACTCGCTTTCGCTACGCCTCCCCTATTCGGTTAAGCTCGCCACTGAATATAAGTCGCTGACCCATTATACAAAAGGTACGCAGTCACCCAACAAAGTGGGCTCCCACTGCTTGTACGCATACGGTTTCAGGATCTATTTCACTCCCCTCTCCGGGGTTCTTTTCGCCTTTCCCTCACGGTACTAGTTCACTATCGGTCAGTCAGTAGTATTTAGCCTTGGAGGATGGTCCCCCCATATTCAGACAAGGTTTCTCGTGCCCCGTCCTACTCGATTTCATTGACAAGAGATTTTCGCGTACAGGGCTATCACCCACTATGGCCGCACTTTCCAGAGCGTTCCGCTAATCTCAAACCAACTTAAGGGCTGGTCCCCGTTCGCTCGCCACTACTAAGGGAATCTCGGTTGATTTCTTTTCCTCAGGGTACTTAGATGTTTCAGTTCCCCTGGTTCGCCTCTCATGCCTATGTATTCAGCATGAGATAACTGTCTTATGACAGCTGGGTTCCCCCATTCAGACATCTCCGGATCACAGTCTGTTTGCCGACTCCCCGAAGCTTTTCGCAGGCTACCACGTCTTTCATCGCCTCTGACTGCCAAGGCATCCACCGTATGCGCTTCTTCACTTGACCATATAACCCCAAGCAATCTGGTTATACTGTGAAGACGACATTCGCCGAAAATTCGCATTTACTCTAAGAGCAACTCACAAATTTTACCTTAGCCTGAGCCCACACCAGTGAAAGTGT
>NZ_JACYVT010000018.1:0-1385 GCF_014842725.1 Pseudomonas sp. CFBP 13602
AGACGACGAAGTGGTTGATGCCATGCTTCCAAGAAAAGCTTCTAAGCTTCAGGTAACCAGGAACCGTACCCCAAACCGACACAGGTGGTTGGGTAGAGAATACCAAGGCGCTTGAGAGAACTCGGGTGAAGGAACTAGGCAAAATGGCACCGTAACTTCGGGAGAAGGTGCGCCGGTGAGGGTGAAGGACTTGCTCCGTAAGCTCATGCCGGTCGAAGATACCAGGCCGCTGCGACTGTTTATTAAAAACACAGCACTCTGCAAACACGAAAGTGGACGTATAGGGTGTGACGCCTGCCCGGTGCCGGAAGGTTAATTGATGGGGTTAGCGCAAGCGAAGCTCTTGATCGAAGCCCCGGTAAACGGCGGCCGTAACTATAACGGTCCTAAGGTAGCGAAATTCCTTGTCGGGTAAGTTCCGACCTGCACGAATGGCGTAACGATGGCGGCGCTGTCTCCACCCGAGACTCAGTGAAATTGAAATCGCTGTGAAGATGCAGTGTATCCGCGGCTAGACGGAAAGACCCCGTGAACCTTTACTATAGCTTTGCACTGGACTTTGAATTTGCTTGTGTAGGATAGGTGGGAGGCTTTGAAGCGTGGACGCCAGTCTGCGTGGAGCCAACCTTGAAATACCACCCTGGCAACTTTGAGGTTCTAACTCAGGTCCGTTATCCGGATCGAGGACAGTGTATGGTGGGTAGTTTGACTGGGGCGGTCTCCTCCTAAAGAGTAACGGAGGAGTACGAAGGTGCGCTCAGACCGGTCGGAAATCGGTCGTAGAGTATAAAGGCAAAAGCGCGCTTGACTGCGAGACAGACACGTCGAGCAGGTACGAAAGTAGGTCTTAGTGATCCGGTGGTTCTGTATGGAAGGGCCATCGCTCAACGGATAAAAGGTACTCCGGGGATAACAGGCTGATACCGCCCAAGAGTTCATATCGACGGCGGTGTTTGGCACCTCGATGTCGGCTCATCACATCCTGGGGCTGAAGCCGGTCCCAAGGGTATGGCTGTTCGCCATTTAAAGTGGTACGCGAGCTGGGTTTAGAACGTCGTGAGACAGTTCGGTCCCTATCTGCCGTGGACGTTTGAGATTTGAGAGGGGCTGCTCCTAGTACGAGAGGACCGGAGTGGACGAACCTCTGGTGTTCCGGTTGTCACGCCAGTGGCATTGCCGGGTAGCTATGTTCGGGAAAGATAACCGCTGAAAGCATCTAAGCGGGAAACTTGCCTCAAGATGAGATCTCACTGGAACCTTGAGTTCCCTGAAGGGCCGTCGAAGACTACGACGTTGATAGGTGGGGTGTGTAAGCGCTGTGAGGCGTTGAGCTAACCCATACTAATTGCCCGTGAGGCTTGACCATATAACACCCAAGCAATTTG
>NZ_JACYVT010000019.1:0-484 GCF_014842725.1 Pseudomonas sp. CFBP 13602
TTACCTTAGCCTGAACCCACACCAGTGAAAGTGTTGGTCCAGTCTATCTTTCTATCACATACCCAAATTTTTAAAGAACGATCTAATCAAAGACTAGAAATCAACATTCACCATCACCTTGATGGAATGCTCATTTCTAAGCTCTAACACAGAAGCAGTGGTGGTGGAGCCAAGCGGGATCGAACCGCTGACCTCCTGCGTGCAAGGCAGGCGCTCTCCCAGCTGAGCTATGGCCCCGTATTTCTACAGGCGTTTCCCACACAAAATTGGTGGGTCTGGGCAGATTCGAACTGCCGACCTCACCCTTATCAGGGGTGCGCTCTAACCAACTGAGCTACAGACCCAATTTCGAGCTTGTAGCCGTTAGCGTGCGCTATCAGCTTGGAGCATAAAGCTGCTTCTATCGTCTTCTTCAATGAATCAAGCAATTCGTGTGGGAGCTCATGAGCCAGCTGTTGTCGTCGATTAAGGAGGTGATCCAGCC
>NZ_JACYVT010000020.1:0-412 GCF_014842725.1 Pseudomonas sp. CFBP 13602
CGAGCATCAACCCGCCGGTGGAACTGCCCATCACTGCGGTAGGGGATTTGAGCTTCTGGGTGGACAAGACCCGCTACGTGGACCCCAACCTCAATGGCTCGGTCAACGTGTGGTACGAGCTGATTCCCAGCGCGGGAGCCACGGGCGTTTCCGACAGCGTGCTGATCTCGGTGCAGGATGCCGCAAGCCAGACCTGGCCGGCGCCGCAGATCCACGACTCGACCGGCGCACCGGTTACCTCCTGGAGCCCTGTCAGACCCGGCACCACACAAGCCAACACCGCGAACTTCGTGCTGCGCGATACGCGCCTGCGCGTAGGCGATAGCGTCATGCCGTTCTGGCGTGTGGCGGGGAATGCCGACCAGGCGATCCCGCCCATCACCGTCAGCGTTGCGGGTGAGGCACAGGGGGC
>NZ_JACYVT010000021.1:0-335 GCF_014842725.1 Pseudomonas sp. CFBP 13602
GCGGCGCAAGCCGCGTCGGCGGTGTATGCGCTGTGCCTGAATGAACACGATACGGCCGGACGCGGCTCGCGCCGCTGCTACACGGATTGCGTGCTCTGTAGCATCGGCGCAAGCCGCGTCGGCGGTGTATGCGCTGTGCCTGAATGAGCGCGCTGTCACCGGACGCGGCTCGCGCCGCTGCTACACGGATTGCATGCTCTGTAGCAGCGGCGCAAGCCGCGTCGGCGGTGTATGCGCTGTGCCTGAATGGACGCGATACGGCCGGACGCGGCTCGCGCCGCTGCTACAGGGATTGCGTGCTCTGTAGCAGCGGCGCAAGCCGCGTCGGCGGTGTA
>NZ_JACYVT010000022.1:0-333 GCF_014842725.1 Pseudomonas sp. CFBP 13602
CCCCCCCCCCCCCCCCCCCCCCCCCCCCCCCCCCCCCCCCCCCCCCCCCCCCCCCCCCCCCCCCCCCCCCCCCCCCCCCCCCGCCCCCCCCCCCCCCCCCCCCCCCCCCCCCCCCCCCCCCCCCCCCCCCCCCCCCCCCCCCCCCCCCCCCCCCCCCCCCCCCCCCACCCCCCCCCCCCCCCCCCCCCCCCCCCCCCCCCCCCCCCCCCCCCCCCCCCCCCCCCCCCCCCCCCCCCCCCCCCCCCCCCCCTCCCCCCCCCCCCCCCCCCCCCCCCCCCCCCCCCCCCCCCCCCCCCCCCCCCCCCCCCCCCCCCCCCCCCCCCCCCCCCCCCC
>NZ_JACYVT010000023.1:0-289 GCF_014842725.1 Pseudomonas sp. CFBP 13602
CGATGGAATGCTCATTTCTAAGCTTTGACAACGATGGAGCACCAAAGGTGGTGGAGCCAAGCGGGATCGAACCGCTGACCTCCTGCGTGCAAGGCAGGCGCTCTCCCAGCTGAGCTATGGCCCCATAATTGGTGGGTCTGGGCAGATTCGAACTGCCGACCTCACCCTTATCAGGGGTGCGCTCTAACCAACTGAGCTACAGACCCAATCGTCTTCTTCAATGAATCAAGCAATTCGTGTGGGAGCTCATGAGCCAGCTGTTGTCGTCGATTAAGGAGGTGATCCAGCC
>NZ_JACYVT010000024.1:0-269 GCF_014842725.1 Pseudomonas sp. CFBP 13602
GAATAGCGATTGACGCGGATTTCCACCAGGCCGTCGGTGATGGTATCCAGATGCAGGTCGCCGGTCTGGGTGCCTTCCACGGTCGGCTCGGGCAACGAGCCTCGTGCATACACGGTGGTCAGCACGCTGGGGCTGTAGCGTGAATAGTTCTGCACCTTGTCGCGGATGCTGTAGCGCACGATCAGGTCGGTGCCGGGGCGGGCGGCAATGACGCTGTTGGGCACGGTGATGGTGATGCTGCGGTTGAGGTCGCTGGTTTGCAGCGGGCC
>NZ_JACYVT010000025.1:0-261 GCF_014842725.1 Pseudomonas sp. CFBP 13602
ACCGCATGCGCCGCCGACGCGGCTCGCGCCGCTGCTACAGGGATGGTGCAAGCCGCGTCTGTGTGCAACGCGGTTTGTTTGGCACACCGCGTGCAACATTGACGCTGCGATCCCCTGTAGCAGCGGCGCAAGCCGCGCCCGGCCTCAACGCGGTTTGCCTGAAATACCGCATGCGCCGCCGACGCGGTTCGCCGGGTACACGGCGTGGGGGTTACTTCTTTTCGGGCAGCGCGTAGGCGATCACGTAGTCACCGCGATCCG